>JAVBJT010000033.1:0-45016 GCA_031546845.1 Azoarcus sp.
AGCCGCCGACGACTGAACCGCCGACGACCGAGCCGCCGACGACTGAACCGCCGACGACCGAGCCGCCGACGACTGAACCGCCGACGACCGAACCGCCGACGACCGAACCGCCGACGACCGAACCGCCGACGACCGAACCGCCGACGACCGAACCGCCGACGACCGAACCGCCGACGACCGAACCGCCGACGACCGAGCCGCCGACCCAAGAGCCGCCAACCGCGGACGATGGGAAGGTCACGGGCGTTGAAGATACGAAGTTCACCTTCGGGTGGTCCGACTTCCACGTAAGCGATGGAGGTTCGCCCGCCACCGGCATCAAGATCACCAGCCTGCCGGCTGAGGGAACGCTCTTCAACAACGGCGTTGCCGTTACCGTCGGCACGGTCGTCAGCAAAGCGGATATCGATGCTGGCAAGCTCGTGTTCAAGCCAGATGCCAATGAGTCGAGCTCTCCGGATTTCCATAATCCGGGCATGGGTAATGGGCATGATGACTATGCCCAGTTCGGCTTCAAGCCCACGGATGGTGTCCACGAAGGGCCTGCGGCGACGATGACGATCGACATTACCCCGGTGGCCGACGCGCCCGCGCTGACTGTCGGGGTGACTACCCATGTCGATGGCACGGACATGGGGAACGTGTGGGGCAAGGTGGACGGAAAGAACGTCCTCGACCAGTTTGGCGACGGCAAAACCGGCACAGCGCCCGCCACGCCGCCATCCACCAGCGGTGGCACTTACAGCCTGGATCTCGTCACGGTCAGCGAAAAGCACTTCGTTACCGACGGTTCTGGCGATCAGGTGCTGTCGTCCGCCTCTCAAGCCAACATCTATACCGACACTTATGGCACCGGTAGCGGCGCGTTTACCCGGATCGGGATAACCGGCGATACCAGTGGGGTGAATCTGGATGCCGCGGCGAAGCAGCAGCTTGGCTATGACTACGCGGCGAACCATGGCGCTGGCGGTTCTGAGGAGATGATTCTCGACTTCAAGTGCACCGTGACAAGCGCCAAGGTCGAGGTTTCCAACCTGCTCTACAACGAAAAAGTGGTGGATTTGAGCAAGGGTGGTAGCACGTGGGCCGATCCGGCGACAGGTAAAGCGCCGGGGTATTTCGTCGAGCAAGGTATCTATGAGCTTTACCGCAACGGCGTACTGGTCAAGACCGGAACGTTCGAAGGTGAAACGTCCGGTACGAAAAAGCAGTTGCTGGCGATCGACGGGCCGGGTGACGGCGGTGGATTCGACCAGATCGTTTTCAAGGCGTCCGATACGTATGCGGCGCTTTTGGATACCAAGAACCAGGTCGTATGGAAAACCGAGGGCTATACCACCGACTACACCACCGGCGTGACGACTTACCACGACCCATTTACGGGTACGCCGGCAGGTATTGGGACGGCTCTTTGCCCCGATACCAATGCCACGGTTCAGCATCTGGCCGCCGATGGGCATGCGAGGGATGCCAATGGCTTCATTGATCATGACACGGCACGCGCTGAAACCGCGCGGACCGGCGATGGCAGCGATTACTTCGTTTCCAACGTGGTCTACACGGGTATCGATAAGCCAACCTACAGCTACACAGTGGATATCGACGCGGCGCGGACGGACACGGATGGCTCGGAAACGCTGTCGTCGGTGACGATCAGCGGTCTGATCCCCGCGGGTTCGACGCTGGCGGGCTTGGCTGCGGGCACGGTGCTGAGCGATGGAGTTCACACCGTTACGATCGGGGCTGGCGGGGGTAGCTGGCTGGTGCCGTCGTTCTGGGATCTCAACCATCTGACGATTACCGTGCCAGGTACCGAGGCGGCAGCCCACGGCAACTTCACGATTACTCTCCCGGCAGGGCATGCGGCAGGGTTGGAACTGGATGTGTCGGTGACATCGACCGAGATCGGGGGGGTGGATTCGGTGACAACCGATCTTCACGTCACCGCTTCGAGCGCCGATGGGGCGACGGTGACGGAAACGGATCCGGGTTCTCAGGACGGTGTCGATGGCCATGGCTTTGCCATGATGGGTGCCATGCATACGTCGGCGGATGGTCATGATGCCGATCATGGCTCGACGGCTGCAGGCGATCACACGGCTGAAGGGACGATACCGGTCGGTACGACGGCGGCAAGCACCGATGCACAGCACGACGTGGTTGGGTCTGCCACTAACCCAGAAGGTGGAAGCGCCGCCCATTCGCCGCTGAGCGGCTTGCTCGACGAAGACACGTTTGTGCTGAAGCTGGGCGATCCGTCATCGACAGCGGGCAGCACGACGGAGACAACGCAGGACAGTGCTCCGGCGGGCCATAATGTGCTGGGGGATGCTTCGGCGGCGGGTTCGATGAGAATCGAGGATCTGCTGGATGGGCACGGCGAGGGCAGCCTTGATCAGTACCTGCCCGAGTCGCATACTCCCATTGCAACGGCGGCACCCACCGCGACAACCGCTCCGGCGGACGGTGGTCACAGTGGCGGCGCCACGGGGCCGGCGGATCTGGATATGCACGATTTGGCCAGCGCCTTGTCTCACCCAACGCCGACGCTGGCGCCGGGTGGACACGGTGATTTCTAATCCGTAGCGGGTGTTGCGCGCGGCCGCCTTTTTGGTGGCCGCGCTTTTTGCTTTGTTGCGAGGGCAAGAAACTGAAGCTCTATCTGAAACGCGATGCGGCTGGTCAGGTGCTTGCGGTCAGCCGCACGGCGGAAGCTGGTTTCGACGAGGAAACGACGGCGAACGCCCCCGAGGTGGTGGCCTTGCTTGGTCAAGGCGCCTGCCAGAACGGTGGCGGGCACGAGGCGTTGGCGGCGTCGGACATGCGCTTGGTGCGCGTGTTGGAGGACGTGATCGATTTGTTGATCCAGCGTGGCCTGATCCGTTTTACCGATTTGCCGCAAAACGCGCAAAGCAAGTTGCTTGAGCGTAAATCGCTACGGGCGCAGATCCATGGCCTCGATATACTGGACGATACGGACGAGGGACTGATCTGAGCGCCGCCGCGGCCGGCGGTGTTCGGCGGTTTTGCCGCTTATTCGGCGGATTTCACGCGCGATCTTGCCGTGCCTGAGCCTTTATGACCTTACCGCGAATTTTCGTTTCTATCGCGTGCTACCGGGATGCCGAATGTCCGCATACCTTGGCGAGCTTGTTTTCCCAGGCGCTTCATCCCGAGCGTGTTTTTGCCGGGGTGTTATGGCAGCTCATTCCGGGGGATGACGATGATTGCACGGAAATCCCCGCTTCCGTGCCAATCGCGCAAGTCCGGGAGCGGCGCGTTCATGCGAATGAGAGTAAAGGAGCCTGTTGGGCGCGCCATCACATTCTTGCCGATTTGTGGCGCGGCGAGGAGTTCGTGTTGCAGATCGATAGCCACACGCGCTTTTCTCCGGGGTGGGATGAACGCTTCATCGACATGCTGCATGCCTGCCCTTCGCCACGGGCGGTGCTGAGTTCTTACCCCGTTCCTTATACGCCCCCCGATCTGTTGGGCGATCCCAGGATGCCCATCCAGGTTGCAAAACAATTCAACGACCAGGGGGTGCTGATTCTGCATTCCCGCGTGCTGCCTTACGAGATGCGGCCGCCGGTTCCGTTGCCGTCGGCTTTTGTCGGCGCTGGTTGTCTGTTCGCACCGGGAGAGGCGCTGGCGGAAGTGCCGTACGACCCCCGGCTGTATTTTCACGGCGAGGAAATCACCATGGCCGCGCGTTTGTGGACGCACGGCTGGGATTTGTTCACGCCGAACGATATTTTGCTTTACCACGATTATCGCAATGCGACCCGGCCCCGGCACTGGAGCGATAACCGCGACTGGCCGACGATGAGCACGCGCGCGGCGATGCGCTTGCGTTGCCTGCTCGCCCGCGAGACAGCTTCCGATCCGCTCGCGGTGGAGGAGATCGAGCGCTATGGCTTGGGAGCGGCAAGGACGCTAGAGGAATATGAGGCTTACGCCGATCTTGATTTCTGCCGCCGGGTAATTGGGCCGCGTGCACAGGATGGGCGTTTTCCGCTGGCGCCGGATGTGGCGGCACAGGCCAGGGCGCGCGTATTCACGGGCATATTCGAGAATAATGGTTGGGGGCGTGCGGAAACGCGTAGCGGCCCTGGATCGACTTTGACGGCGACCGCCGCCATGCGCGAGGCACTGCACGAGGTTTTCGCCGAACTGGGCGTGCGCTCCGTGCTCGATGTCGGCTGTGGCGATTTGAACTGGATCGCGCATTGCCTCAACGGGGTGGATTTGTATCTCGGCATCGATGTTTCGCCAGCGATTATCGCTTACAACATTGAACTGTACGGACGGCGCAAAGGGGTGTTCTTTAATGTCGCCGACGTGGTGAGCGACGCGCTGCCACGCGTCGACGCCGTGCTGTGCCGGCACGTGTTTACCCATCTGCCGAACCGCGATGTTGCCGCCGCGCTGGAGAATCTACGTCGCAGCGGCGCTTCCTACCTCATTGCAACCTGCCACAAAGGGGTGCCGAACGCCGACATCGAACCGGGGAAATGGCGGGCGCTCGATCTCGAAGCTTTGCCGTTCCAGTTGCCGGCGCCGATCCGGACGATTGCGGATGGCACAGGGGTCGAACTGCGCGTGTGGGACATGCGCGCCTAGAAACGGTTGTTGACCGCTCGGTGCAAGCGACAATCCGAAAGCCATGCCTGATTGGCGGTTCGGCTTCGGCGTTCGATTGAATTGCGCGCAAACAGCATGGACGTCGCTGAGTCAATACAGATGACGCCCGGCCAGTCGGAATGCACGCATCGAAAAGCGGCGGAAAAAGTCCGGAAAAGGTTTGTTCAAGCCAGCCGGATCGCCGGTCCCGTCATACCGTCGATGCCCAGGCCCGGCAGGCATTCCCGTTCCGCATCGGTTGCCACGCCCTCGGCGATGATGAGCATGCCGATGGAGTGCGCCAGCGTGCACAGGCCGCGCAGAATGGCTTGGTTGCCGGTATCGCTGTCGATGCCGCGGATAATCGCGGCGTCGACCTTGACGTAATCGAGGCCAAGGTTGTGCAGGTCGGCGATATGCGTGAAGGTGGCGCCGACGTGCTCGATGCCGAGCCGGCAGCCAAGCGGGTGCAGCGCTACGCAGAGCGCACGGAATTCGGCGACGTGGCGCAGCGCGCCGTGCGCGGGGAGCTCGATCCACAACTTGCGCGCTTGTACTGGCGATTGCTGCAACAAGGCGAACAATTCGCTGCGGTGCGCCGCGTCGCGCAGCGTTTCCGGCGATAGGTTGATGCCGATCTCCATGTCGTTGGCAGCGATTTGCGCCAGCGCGGCACGGGCCACGGCCAGGTCGACGGCGCCGGTCATGTTTTGGCGCGCGGCCCAAGGCATGAAGTAACCCGCGGTATGCCAGTCGCCGTCCAGGTAGAGGCGTGCCGGCGCTTCAAAGTGGAGTACATGCCCTGTGGCCGAAATCGCTGGGTAGCTGCCCAGGCGCACGCCGTGTTCGGCCAGCGCCTGCTTCAGCACGTCGCGCCACTGCGTTTGAACGAGGCGCGTGGATGCCGTGGTGTCGGCGGCAATGTTCTGTGCGCGCGGGCCAGCCTGTTCGGCGGCGGCCAAGGCGCCATCGACGCGGGTGAGCAATTCCGCGCGGGTTTCGCCCGCGGCGTAAGTGCAGGCGCCAATGGGAAGCGCCAGGGGGGCGCGTTGCGGGTCGGCATCGAGCCAGGTGTGCAGATGGGCGGCGAGGTTGGCGGCAAGCGAACCGGGGTCTTCCGCGCCGGGCGCGAGAAGGGCGAGATCGGTACCGTTGAGACGGCCCGCGGTCCAGTCGGTTTGCTCGATGGTGCTTTGCAGCCGTGCGGCGAGTTCGGCCAGCAGTACGTCGGCGGCGGCGCGTCCGAGCCGGCGGTTGAGTTCGGCGAGATCGCCTATGCGGGCAATCAAAAGGGCGCCGCCGGCGTGTGCGTCTTCGCGTTCGAGCGCGGTGTCGACGTGTCTGAAGAATTGTTCACGATTGAACAGTTGAGTGAGCGGATCGAGCTGTGTTTGGCGGCGCAATTGTTCGAGGCGTGCGGTTTCCTCCTCCATCATCGTCTGTACCCGCCCGGAAAGCGTGTTCATTGCCCGTACCACGCTGCGGAATTCGCGCGTGGCGGGTTCGGGTGTGATGATGAAGCGGCGCCCGCCGATCGCTTCGGCCTGGGCGACGACGAGATCGAGCGGACGGGTAATGAATTTGAGTACGAATGTGCCGATCAACCCGGTCACGATCGCGCCGACGATGAACCATAGCAGCATCTGCTGGGTGCCGACCCACAGAGCCTCATATGCGTAGCGGCTATGGCTTTCCAAGGTCAGCGTGCCGAATTGGTGCCAGCCGTCTTGCACCTGTGCGACGCCGGGGCGGGGGTTGATCGGGATCAGACGCATGAACCAATCGGGTGCGTTGGGGCGAACGCCGTCATATTCGCGCGTGACCATGACGGAGCCATCGGGCGCGACAAGATCGATGTGCCGGTAATGCCCGGCGTCGAACTGGGCGGCAATCTGCAATTCGACCGTTACGGGATCCTTCGGCATTTGCGACAAGGACAACGCGAGTGAGGTAGCGTTATCCATGTTTTTTACGTCGAGTTGCTGTTCGAGATAACGATGGGCCGCCAAAGTGCTGACGACCAGGCTGCCGCCGAAGGATAGGCTGGTGACCAGGGCAATCGCTATCCAGAGTTGCTTGATCAAAGACATGGGTATTCGCGTCCGAGGAGATAGAGGTGCGGCGGTGATTGCGTGCGCGAGACTATTCGCGGTGCTGATGGAGGACTGATGGCATGGTGTGGGATTCGATTCATTGCAATCCCTCCCGGTGCATGCGGTCGATGACGTCGCGCCAGCGTGACAGGCGGGTGGTCGGGTCGGCCGAGGAGCTTTGCGCGCCGCCGGCCCATAAGCCTTCCATGTTGAAACTGAACACGGGGAAAAGGTCGGTGCGGCGCGCGGCGGGGCGGATTTCCTCGATCAGATTGTCGAGAACCAAGGCTTCGGCCGTCGGCGTGCTGAAATAGCCCAAGACCATGTGCGCTTGCGTGACCCCGCTGCTCGGGCCGCCTATCTGAGCGCGGACATAGATCAACCGCAGCTTTTCGCCGGGAACGCCGAGCAGCCGCAACGTCATGTACTTGGCAATGGCGAAATCTTCGCAGTCGCCCGCGGCTTTCCCCATTGTTTCCAGTGGTGTTGCCCAGTAGTCGAGTTGCCCCCAGACCGTCATGTCATCCTCGAAACGGATGCGACGGTTGAAAAAATCGTTAACCCGTTCGAGCTGCTCGTTAACGTCGGCCTGGCGCGCTTCGTTCATCATCCGCCGCCAAGCGGAAACCGTTTCCTCCGCTTTTGTACCGAAGCGTTCGCGCGCCAGCCGTTGCATGCGATCGAGATCGGGGTTGGCGACCACGATGCCGATGAGCAATGCGAACACCGCTATCAATCCCGCATAGCACGCGCGCCCGATTTTGTTGTGTCGGGATGGATTACAGTTGGGCGAATGCGGGCCGGCAAGGATGAGCATTGGCGTTTTGGGATCGATATCCCCGACATTATCGGCGATTGTTGCGTGGGAATTGGTCGGCTAGTTCACGGGTAGATGCATTTTGGGGGAGAGGTGGGGTGGAGAAGTGCTAAATAATCTATATTGAAATCGATCCAATAGCCTTGTTTTTCATGTGGGTTGTCGGTTTTTTTTACGTCCCTTGGCAGTCGATTTGGGGGGTGATTGCCTGAAAGGAGACTTTTTGTCACGGGTTCCGGCGGTTAATATAAGCGGTTCTGTGTGCTTCTGCTCGTTCAGAAGACGTAATATCGCGTATGTTCAGGGTGAATGGGATACCGTTATTTTTGTTGCCGGGTAAGGGTTTTAAGCAGTTTTCGCGGCCAATTTTTTAAAGTATGCGGACATGGCTTGATCTATGTCGTTGCTTTTTTTTTGATGAAGAGCGAAATTAGCAATTAACCTACCCATAAGGGTGTGTCGGCAAATTTTACACGTATGGAATGCGTGGCGATTTTTCGAGGAACAGAGTGAGTCGAGTCTAGCGCCGCTGGAGGCGTTGAGAATTCGATAATTGAATAGCGCGTGTACGACTTTGCCGGAAGCATTCCAAGCCTTACCCGGAGAAGAAGTTGAGTGTTTGATGATTTTTGTATCAGTATTGCATAGCAGAGATTGAGGAGCCCCCATGAAAGCAATTCGTTTGTCGATCGTTTTGGCTGTGCTTGGCGTGTTGCCAGGCGTCGCCGCGGCCGACGTTCCGGAGCCTTTGCGCGATGCCGCGCGCAAGGCGGTGGTAGCGAACCCGGATGTACAGGCGCGTTGGTTTGCCTTTCGCGCGGCCGATGCCGAACGCGACGTGGCGCGCGGTGGCTATCTGCCTCAGGTCGATTTGATCGCCAGCGCGGGGCGCGAAAAAATTGATCGCCCGAATCTTCGCTCCGATACTTTCACGCATACCAATACCACGCTGACGCTGAATCAGATGTTGTACGACGGGTTTTTTACCCGTAACGAAGTGGCGCGCCTGGGGTATGGCAAGCTCGTGCGCTACTACGAACTGCTCGATGCCGCCGAAAACACCGCGGCTGAAGTCGTGCGGGCGTATAGCGACGTGCTGCGTTATCGCGAGCGGGTACGCTTGGCGAAGGCGAATTACGTTGAGCACAAGCGCATTTACGATCAGATCGCCGAGCGCGCGGGCGCCGGTGTCGGCCGCCGGGTCGATCTCGAACAGGCGTTTGGCCGCCTTGCGCTGGCCGAATCCAATCTTCTTACCGAAGCGGCCAACCTGCACGATGTCAGCACGCGCTATCAGCGCTTGACGGGCGACATTCCGGCCGAAGGTTTGCCGTCGTTTGGCGATCGCACGGTTTTCGCCGGTATCCCTTCCACGGCCAACGATGCGTTGCGCGAGGCTTTCAACGTCAATCCCGCGCTCAATGCCGCGGTGGAAAACGTGCGCGCCAGCCAGTCCGAGGTCGAAACCAGGCGGGCGGCCTACCATCCGCGCGTATTCTTCCGCGCGAGCCAGGCGCTGGATCACAACCTCGACGGCACCGACGGCCATACCCGCGATACCGTGGCCGAAGTGGTCATGACTTATAACCTGTACCGTGGCGGTTCCGATCAGGCCCGTATCAGCCAGGCGGCCGAGGTGCTCAATCAATCCAAGGATCTGCGCGAGAAAGCCTGCCGGGATTTGCGCCAGACGTTGTCGATTGCCTATAACGACATCCGGCAACTGGAAGAGCAGTTGCGCTACCTTGACCAGCATCAGCTCGCGGTTGCCAAGGCGCGTGAAGCCTATCATCGCCAATTCGATATCGGTCAGCGCACTTTGCTCGATCTGCTGGATACCGAAAACGAATACTTCCAGGCCCGCTTGGCTTACGTGGATGCGATCTATAACCAGATCGCCGCGCAGGCCCGCACGCTGGCGGGTATCGGGCGGCTCATGCCGGCGCTCAACATCGCGCGCGAGGATTTGCCGACGCCTGCCGATGCTGGGCAGGATCGCAACAGCATCGACCCGGCAACCGTTTGCCCGCCCGAGGCGCCGGGGATGGAGAAGATCGACAAGGAGGCGCTGTTGGCCGATACCTTGCGGGAAGGCGGCTATACCAAGAAATAATCCGCTCGCCGGAAACAGCGGCCTCTTCGTTGAGGCTGCGCAAGCGCATACCGCCGCCGGATCCTGCCTATCAGGCAGAATCCGGCGGTTTTTCTTTGAATGTGCTTGGGCCGATAAGGGGGCGAGGGAATCGCCGGGCGTGTGCCGGAGGCGGGGTGTTTACGGCTAGAATGCTTTTGCCCGAGGATCCGTGGATGTATTTTCCCGCTCGCCGATATGGCAGCGGTTTGTGCTCCCCGCGCGGTCGATGAATGCCAGGCGGTATGCCGTGGCATCAAGACTGCGGTTTGTGCTGGTGTTTGCCATCCTATCCGAAGTATTGAAAAACCAGGGGGAAGCCGATCTGAATGGATCACTCGTCCGCGCGGCCTGACCGTCTATGGCTACGGCTGCTGGTTTTTGTTCTTATTTTGGTGGTGCTGTTTACCGCCGAGCAGACGCATTGGGGGCAAGCGGCCTTCGTGCGGCCGTTCACGGCAGGATTGGCCGGCGTGTGCGGTAAGTTGCTGGTACTGTTCGATCCGGCTGTGGCGGTAGACGGTAATGTGCTGCGCAACGCGGCAAGCGGCGCGGGTGTCATGATCGAGCCGGGCTGTAACGGTGTCGAGGCGATGATTGTCTTGATAGCGGCCCTGTTCGCTTTCCCGGCACCCTGGCGTTATCGGTTTGGCGGTCTGGTAGTGGGTTTCGTTGCCGTGCAGGGGCTCAACCTGCTGCGCATCATCAGTCTGTTTTACCTGCTGCAGTGGAATGCGGCGTGGTTCGAGTGGGCGCATTTATATCTGTGGCAGGCGCTCATCATGTTCGATGTGTTGGTGGTGTTCCTGCTCTGGCTGCGGCAATTGCCGTCCGCGGAGGCAGTCACGCATGGCTGAACGCGCCGGGTTGGGCGGTTTTGTGTTGCGCGCCATGCTGTGGCTGGTGCCGGCCTTCGCGCTGTGGGCCATGGGCGGCGGCTGGTTGGCGGCGGGTGTCGCCAGGCCCTTGGAGAGCCTGTTGACGATGACATGGCCGGCGATTTTTCGCGCGGTCGAGGTCAGCGGCCACGAGGTGGACATTGTTACGCATCTGAGTGCGCGCTTGCTGCCCGGAATGCGCTTGGGGCCGGGTTCGGCGGGCGAGATGCTGTTTTCCATCGACGTACTCAAGTACAACTATGGATTGCCTTTGCTGCTGGGCTTGTGTCTTGCCGTGCCGGGGTCGTTTTGGCGCCGTTTGCGGCGCTTCGCCATTGGCGCGGTGGCGGTATTCGCGGCAACGCTTTGGGGGGTGTATTGGGAGGCGCTGATGATGCCCTTGTTCCGTTTCGGCGATGCGGTGAGCGCGGCGGTAGGGGCGGGGGATTTGATGCGCAATGGTGTTGTGGCACTGGCCTATCAGTTGGGTTTTCTCGTTTTCCCGGCGATGTCGGCAGTGCTGGCTTGGGCTTGGATGAATATGGATTTTCTGCGTGAGCTGGCGGTGCTACGACAGCACGCGGTAAGAGGGTAGAACTTTTGAGTACAGAGAAATTTATTGCAGAAGGCGCTTTGCCGGTGCTTACGTGGTCCGAAGGTAAGGTGCCGCACAGTGCGCGCTGGCGTTCGGAAAGCGGTGCGGCGGTGCCGAAAAGGATGGTCGTTGCCGACGATAAGATGCGCGCCGATAGAGCATATCGTTTGGCGTGCGAGGGTACGGCACTGCTGTGGCGCGGCGATTTTCACAACGCGCGCCAGTTGTTGCAGGCGATGGCGCGGCGGGTGCGAACGAAGCCGCCCAAGGAGGTTGGCTCGCTTGCCGAGGCGTTTCACCTGCATCGGCAGGCACAGGCGCAACGCGCGCGCATGCTTTCGATGCTGTTGTTGCCGCTAGAGAGCGATTACAGCATCGCGTTGCGCCGCGCGCCGGATGTGCGGCAAGCGTGTGTGGAAGCGTATGGCGTCGGCGAGGAAGCCTCGGTGGTGTCGCTGCGCGAATTGCTCGGCGTGATCGGCGCGCATGAATGGCGCAAGAAGGGCGTGGAGATTCCCGCGCTCGGTGCGCGCATTCATCCCCATTACGGGGTGTTTTCGCCGGTGCGTGGCGAATATGTCGATCTGGTCGCGAAGGCGCCGTTGCCGCCGGGAGAACTGGCTTTCGATATTGGCGCCGGCACCGGCGTGCTTGCCGCGCTATTGGCGCAGCGGGGTATGGCCCGTGTGGTGGCGACTGAACGGGGTGCGCGTGCGCTCGCCTGTGCGCGCGACAACCTTCACCGGCTTGGGCTTGATGAGCGGGTCGAGGTGGTGGAGGCGGATCTTTTCCCGCCGGGGCGCGCCGCGTTGGTGGTGTGCAATCCGCCGTGGCTGCCGGCGCGGCCAAGCTCGCCGCTCGAGTACGCTGTGTACGATCCGGACAGTCGCATGCTGCGTGGTTTCCTGGCCGGGTTGCCAGCGCATCTGGCGCCGGGTGGCGAGGGTTGGCTGATCCTGTCCGATCTGGCCGAGCATCTGGGATTGCGCACGCGCGAGGCCTTGCTGGCGATGTTCGACGAGGCTGGACTGACGGTGGTGGACCGGCTCGATATCCGTCCGAGTCATCCCAAGGCGTCCGATCCGTCCGATCCGCTGCACGCCGCGCGCGCAAAAGAAATGACCTCGCTGTGGCGGCTCGCGGGGCGCTGACTGCGGCGGGGGAGTTTGGAACAATCGCGGAATAATCGCGGAATAGTCGCCCGATGCTTATCGTTCCTCTTGGCTTCAAGCCCGATTGGCGTCACCCGCCTGTCGTCACGCTGCTGCTGGTTCTGATCAATTGCTGGGTGTTTTTCGGCCTGCAGGGTGGCGATCGTGAAAAAGTCGAGCAGGCGCTGAAGTATTACGTCAAATCCGATCTACCGGAAATGGAGTTCCCACGCTACCGGGAGTTTCTTGACGAGGCCGGCCAGCAGAAAGACAGCCGTGCCTTTGCCAGACTGGAAAAAGAAAAGCCGCCGTTCAACGCGATTGTTACCTTGCAAAACGATGCGGCGTTTGCCAAGGCATTGGCCGAAGGCAAGGTTTTTACCGCAGGGGAGGATGGCTTCGAGACCTGGCGTGTGCGCCGCGACGAATTCGAGCGCCGTTGGCGTTCGCAAATTAGCGAGCGCTATGCTTTTCGCGTCGATTCGCCACGTTGGTACCAGGCCATCAGCCACATGTTCCTGCACGGCAGCGTGGGGCATTTGTTTGGCAATATGCTGATGCTGCTGCTGGTCGGTTACATCGTCGAGCGGGTGCTGGGCGCACTGCGTTATCTGGTCTTTTACCTGATCGGCGGGGTGGGGGCGCTCGGTTTGTTCTGGTTTGGGCAAGCCAGCGAGGGCGGCGGGTTGCTCGGCGCGTCGGGTGCGATTTCGGCGGTAATGGGCATGTATGCGGTGCTGTTCGGCCTGCGCCGCATCGAGTTTTTCTACTCGCTTCTGTTCTACTTCGATATCGCGCGCGCGCCAGCCATCACCTTGTTGTTGTTCTGGGTCGCCAATGAGTTGTATCAGTGGTGGACGCTGCCCTATTCCAATGTCGCCTATCTGGCCCACGTTGGCGGTTTGATCAGCGGTGCCGTGCTGGTCTTCTGCTGTGGCGGTAAAGCGCGCCATAGTGTGCTCGCGATGCTGGAGGCGGAGGCGCCGCAGACAGATGACGGCAGACAGGCGGCCTTCGAGCGCGCCGAAACATGGCTGAAAAAATTGGATTTCGACCGCGCGCGCCAGGCATGGGGCGAGCTGGCGCAACGCTATGCCGACGATTTACAGGCGCTGACGCGTTATTACTCGCTGTCCAAATCCGACCCCGCCAGCGATGATTTCCATCGCGCCGCGGCGTTGATTTTCGCCTTGACCGCCTCCGATCCTGCGTCGATTACCTTGCAGGCGGAAACGTATGATGAATATGCGCGCATTGCGCGCCCGATTCGCCTCAGCGCACGGCGGCTGTTCATTCTCGCAGATCGTTTTGCCCGGCATGGACGGCCGCGCGAAGCGGCGAAGGCAAGCCGCGTGCTGTTGCGCGCTGTGCCCGGCGAGGCGCGGCTTGCCGCGCTATTGCTCAAGGTGTCGAAGGCGTTTCGTATCGACGGTGATCTGGTGCAGGCGCAGATTTGGGCCGAGGAGTTGCAGCAGCGCTTTCCTCAGTCGGCCGAAGCGTCGTTATTGAGGGATGCGTTGCGGGCATCGTAATACGTCACCGGACGCTATTCAGCGCCACTCAGGCTTGGCGCAGGCGGTCGATCAACTGCAGATACTGTTGTGCCTCGGCGGTGAGCGGATGCGCGGGGTGCTTGGCGATCATGTCGATCAGCAGCGTACGCGCCTGTTCGTCCTGTCGCAGGTGTTCGCACAGCACTTTGGCTTTGAGCAGCATTCCTTTCGGCAGATCGCCAGCGTTGGCGCGGCGCAGATAGGCATCGAGCAAGTGCAGCGCGATATCTCCCTGGCGGGAGTTGGCCGCGAGTTGTGCCAACTGCAGGAATTCGCCGAGATTGGCGGGCTCGAAATCGCGCTTTTTGCGCAGCATGGCTTCGAGAACCGTCATGGCTTGCCGCCCCTGGCTTTGTTGCAGCAACACGGTAATGAAAATTTTCGCGTGGGCGAGCGCGCGCTCGTCGTGGCCGCCACGCACCAGCAGCTTGTGGTAGCGGTCGTGGGCGGCAATGGAGGTGGGGTTGGTGCGCTGATCCTCATAGGCGAGGTCGAGCGCGGCGTTAGCGTCGCCGTCGGCTACCAACTGGCCGATGCGGGCGGCGGTCGAATCGACTTCCTCGGCGTTGCCGCCCGGTTTCACCGCGACGTCCAGCCCGAGTTCTTCATGATATTGATAGAGCACGTAGCCCATCATGTTGTACATGATCAGGGTGAAGTACATTCCCACGGCATTGAGCAGCACGAAAACCCACCTGTATCGGGCCGCGACGGCCGCCTGTGCGGCTTGCAGCGCCGCCACGTCGATCTCTTCGACGTTGTCCACGTCGTTCATGTTTTCAAAGCCCGCGAGCGGTGCGGTAGCGTAGCTGTTGAGCCATTCCGAGAGTTCGGCCTGCCCTGCCGACAAAAGCAGCAGAAAGGCGAATAGCGCCAGATAGGGCCAGCCGACGGAGAACATGATGTGGATGAGCTTGCCCGGGTGCATCGCCGAGCGGATGCTGTCTTCTATGGCCACCAGCATGATGCCGGCGGGCATGGCGATGGCCAGCAAGCCGTAGGCGATCAGGCCGGGAGTCTCGCCGAGGGCGGCAGTGATGATGCCGACGAGCACACCCATGAGCACGATGACGGCGAGTTGCTTGTAGGGCTTGTAGGAACTGGCGGAGCCGACATCGAACGGGTAGTCGGCGGGCGACAGGCGTCCCAGCGAGGTTTGTTCGAGCACGACGAAGGCGTAGCGAAGGAGCATGACCCAGGCAATGGGGAAAAGCACGACCAGGAAGAGGATGACATTGCCGGGGCTGATGGCGAAAGGGATGCTCGCCAGCACGGCCAGCCCGAGTACGCGCAGCAGCGCCGATGGGTAGGCGGGAAAGAGGAAAAAGAACGGAATGCGGCGCCAGAACGGGGTGATCGCGTTGGAGCCGGTGTGGGTAGCCATATTGGGATTTGAAAATATTTTTTACGATGCTAACACGCCATTTCCGGTGTGCCGCCCGCAAGAAGATGTTTCAGGGTTGCTGCGCGCGCAGGATCAGCGTATCGCCGCGTTGCGTGAATTCCAGTTGGCGTAGCGCGCTCATGCCGAGCAGCACCTGGTCGTCGTCCATGCCGGGGTTGAGGTGGGCACGGACGTCGCGCAGGCGGAAGGGGCCGAGGCCGAGTTCGTCGATGGTGGTCGTGCGGACATCGACGGTGCCGTTGGCGGTGCTGACCTGGGCGCCGACGCCGGGGCGCAGGGCAAGACTGGCGCCCAGCCGGGCGGGAACGGAAACGACGGTGGCGCCGGTGTCGAGCAGAAAAACCACCGGTCGGCCGTTGATCGTGCCGGGGGCGACATAGTGGCCCTGGCGATTGCGCTGCAGCGTGATTTCGTTGGCGGAACCCGGAGCGACGGAAAGGCCGTGGTTGGGGTTGTCGCGCTGCTCCAGCGTTCGCGCGAAGAAAAGCCACAGCATGCCCAGCAGCGCCAGCGCAGCGAGCAGATACATGGTGCGGCCGGTGCGTTGGGTGGCTTCGGCCGGTGTGGTGGAGTCGGGTGTGTTCACAGCGATGAAGAAAGCAAGCCCGTGGCTTTCAATCCAGTACCTGACCGTGCTCACGGGTGGCATGGAAGCCGACCTTGGGCCATTTTTCCATCGTCACTTCGAGGTTGTAGCGGCTGGAGGCGAGATAGACCAGATTGCCGTCCACGTCCTTACCCAGGCGCATGCCTTGTTCGTACTCGAAATTGCGCCGTGTGAGCGCGTCGGGGAAGATGAGCCAGCGCGCGGTGTGGATGTCGGCGGATTCGAAGATGGCATCCACCTTGTATTCGTCCTTCAGGCGCTGGGCGACGACTTCGAATTGGAGTTGGCCGACAGCGCCAAGGAGCATTTGCCCGCCTTCCTGCTCGAAGACCTGGATGGCGCCTTCCTCGCCCAACTCCTGCAGGCCTTTCTGCAATTGCTTGGATTTGAGCGGGTCGCGCAGGCGCGCGGCGCGGAACAGTTCCGGCGAGAAATAGGGGATGCCCTTGAAGCCGAGGTTTTCGCCTTCGGTCAGGGTGTCGCCGATCTGTAGCTGGCCGTGGTTGTGGATGCCGATGATATCGCCGGCCACGCCGTCTTCCTTGAGCACGCGCTCGTTGGCCATGAAGGTGAGCGCGTTGGCGAGTTTCATGTCGCGCCCGGCGCGCACGTGCTTCACTTTCATGCCCGAGCTGTAACGGCCCGAGCAGATGCGGAAAAAGGCGATGCGGTCGCGGTGCTTTGGGTCCATGTTGGCCTGGATCTTGAACACGAAGCCGGTGAAAGCCGCCTCGGCCGGCTGTACCTCGCGCGCGTTGGTGTCGCGCGGTTGCGGTGGCGGCGCCCAGTCGATCAGCGCCTGGAGAATTTCCTGCACGCCGAAATTGTTGATCCCGGAGCCGAAGAACACCGGGCTTTGCCGGCCGGCGAGAAAGTCTTTGAGATCGAACGGCGTGGAAGCGCCCTGGAGCAGTTCGGCGTCTTCGCGCAGGCGGGCGATTTCCATCGGATAACGGCGGTCGAGCTCGGCGTTATCCAGGCCCTTGAGCACTTCGGCGTCGCTCTTGCGTTCCTCGCCGGCGGTGAAGGTCAGCACCTGATTGTCGAGCAGGTGGTAAACGCCGCGGAAGGCCTTGCCCATGCCGATCGGCCACGTTACCGGGGCGCATTGGATTTTCAGCACGTCCTCGATCTCGGCGAGCAGATCGAAGGGTTCGCGCACCTCGCGGTCGAGCTTGTTCACGAAGGTGATGATCGGCGTATTGCGCAGGCGGCACACATCGAGCAGCTTGATCGTCTGCACCTCCACGCCCTTGGCGGCGTCGATTACCATCACCGCCGCATCCACGGCGGTCAGCACGCGGTAGGTGTCTTCGGAGAAGTCCTCGTGGCCTGGGGTATCAAGCAGGTTGATGGTATGTCCGAGGTAGTCGAACTGCATCACCGAGCTGGTTACCGAGATGCCGCGCTGCTTTTCCACCTCCATCCAGTCGGATGTGGCGTGGCGTGCGGATTTACGCGCCTTTACCGTGCCGGCGAGTTGGATCGCGCCGCCGAACAGCAACAGCTTTTCCGTCAGCGTTGTCTTGCCCGCGTCGGGGTGGGAAATGATGGCGAAGGTGCGGCGTTTTTCAACGTCGCGCAGTAGATCGGGAGGAAAAGCAGTCATCGGCTCGGGGGAGGAGAAAGTAAACCGCCGGCCATGAACGCCATGGCCGGCGGTGGGAACGAGCCGGATTTTATCAAGGAAACAGCGGCGGATTGCTGCCGACGTCAACTTGGGGCGGAACGCTGTATTGCGCTGCCTCGGCAACCCAGCCGCCGCCCAGGGCTTTGTACAGCGCTACCATCTGAGCGAAATTCTGCCCTTGTACCTGGGCATAGCTCAGTTCGGCGTTGAACAGGCTACGTTCGGCGTCGAGCACGTCGCTGTAGCTGGAATAACCGCCTTCGTAGCGTAGCCGCGCCATGCGGGCGTAGCTGCGCAGGGCGCTTACCCGTTGGCTTTGGGCGGCCAGTTGTTCGCGGCTCTTGGTGCCGCCGATGAGGGCGTCGTCGACTTCCTGGAACGCGGTCTGGATGGCTTTCTGATAGCTCAGCAAGGCTTGCCGTTGTTGCGCTTCGGCGACTTCGACTTGGCCGGCGATGGCGCCCGCGGTGAAGATCGGCATGCTCAGCCCGGCGGCGAAGCTCCACACGCGGCCCGGTCCGCTGAAGAGGTTGTTGAGCGAGGTGCTGGCGCCGCCGAACAGGCCGGTCAGTGAAATGCTGGGGAAATACTGTGCCTTGGCCGCGCCGATTGCTGCGTTGGCGGCGATCAGGTTTTGCTCGGCCGCGCGCAGGTCGGGGCGTTGCTCTAGCAATTCGGAGGGTAGGCCTGTTGGAATTTGCGGCAGAGCGAGGCTGTCGATCGTTTGCCCGCGCGGGATCGGTCCGGGGTTGTGGCCCAGCAGCACGGCGAGCGCGTTTTCCTGCTGCGCCACCTGGCGTTCCAGGTCGGGCACGGCGGCGAGCGCGGTGGCGTATTCGGAGCGCGCCTGCGACAGTTCCAGTTCGGAAATTACACCGCCCTTGAAGCGTTTGTCGAACAGGTCCAGCGATTGGGTGCGCGAATCCAGTGTTGCGCGCGCGACTTCGAGCTGACGGTCGAGCGAACGCAGATTGATGTAACCCGTGGCAACCGTCGCCGTCAGCGACAGGATGGTGGCGCGGCGGCCTTCCTCGCTTGCCAGCAGTTGCGCGCGCGCGGCTTCGGTCTGACGGCGCAGGCGGCCGAAGAGATCGATTTCCCACGATGCGAAGGCGTCGATCTGCACGGTGTTGAAGGGATTGGTGCCGGGCGCGGGGGTGATCGTCCGTTCGCTGGAGCGATTGCGTTGCCCGACCGCTTCGGCGCCGATCTGCGGGAAGAACTGGGAACGGCTGACGCCGAGGCGGCCGTAATATTCTTCGACGCGGGCGGCGGCGATGAGGAGGTCTTTATTGTCGGTGAGCGCGGTGGCGATCAATTCGTCCAGTACCGGATCCTGCATTTGCCGCCACCATGCGGTATTGACCTCGGCACGCGCATTTTCCTCCGCGAAGCGGAAATGCGCCGGCGCGTCGATGGGTTCGCGCCGGTAGTCGGGACCGATGGTGCAAGCGCTCAAGGAGGCCAGTACGGCCAGTGGGGCCACGACGGTGAATAGGCGACGCGGCTTCATGACGTCTCTCCTTCGCGAGCGGGGTGCGGGGGAGGCAGTTGCGGCGTATGTGGCGGCTCCGCTTCCTTTTTCTCTCCGCGCGACGACAGCGATTCCAGCGCCCAGTAGAACATCGGAATGACCAGGATGGCGATCACGGTGGCGCCCAGCATGCCGCCGATGACGCCGGTGCCGAGCGAATGCCGGCTGGCCGACGAGGCGCCGTGGGCGATGGCGAGCGGTACGCAGCCGAGGATGAAGGCGAGCGAGGTCATGATGATGGGGCGCAGGCGCAGCTTGGCCGCTTCCACCGCCGCTTCCAACGGGGATTTACCCTCTTTCTCACGCAGTTCGACGGCGAACTCGAAGATCAGAATGGCGTTTTTCGCCGCCAGCGCGATCAGTACGGTGAGCCCGATCTGGAAGTAGACGTCGTTTTCCGTGCCGCGCAGGAAGATCGCCACCAGCGCGCCAAAGAGCGCGAACGGCACGGCGAGCAGCACGCCGAAGGGCAGGGACCATTTTTCGTACTGCGCGGCCAGGATCAGGAACACCATGACCAGCGCGAAGGCGAACACCATCGCGGCGGTCGAGCCGGCCTGCTTTTCCTCGTAGGCTTGTCCGCTCCAGGCGTAGCCGAAATCGGACGGCAGCACTTTGTGCGCGATCTCTTCCATCGCGGCGATCGCCTGACCCGAGCTGTAACCCGGCGCGGCGTTGCCGATGACCTTGGCCGCGGGGAAGTTGTTGAAGCGGGTGACGATGTCGGCGCCGGATATATAGCGCGATGTCGTCACCGCCTTGATCGGCACCATCGTGCCTTTGTTGTTGCGCACGTATAACTGGGCAAGGTCTTCCGGCTTGGTGCGGTAGCTCGGTTCGGCTTGCAGGATGACCTGGAATAGCCGGCTGTTCTTGGGAAACTGGCTGACGTAGAGTGAGCCGAACATGGCTTGTAGCGCGGAATATACGTCCTGTACCTTGACGCCCTGTGTTTCGGCGCGCTCGCGGTCGACGTCGATGAGTAGCTGGCGCGAGCGTGTGTTGATCGTCGAATTCACGCCCGCGAGTGCGGGATGCGAGTGCGCTTCGGCGATGAAGGCGCGCGTTATCTCTTCCATCTTTTGCAGGCTGGCGTCGCCTTGGCTTTGCAGCCAGAACTCGAAGCCGCCGGTACTGCCCAGGCCCGGAATGGAAGGCGGGTTGATGGGGACGACCACGCCTTCCTTGATCTGCGAAAACTCGCGCATGGCGTCGGCGATCACCTGAGAAGCATCGCGGCCGTTGCGCTCGGCGAAGTCTTTCAGCGTGATGAACAGCGTGCCCGCGTTGGTCTTGTTCTGCGAGTCGATCAGGCTGTAGCCGACCGCCGCGGAAACGGTTGTTACCGCCGGGTCTTTCAGCAGCCAATCTTCCGCTTTTTTCGCTACCTCCTGGGAGCGGTCCAGGCTGGCGGCGTCGGGCATGATGATGGCGCCGAGCAGATAGCCTTGGTCTTCCACCGGCAAAAAGGACGATGGGATCTTGGCGAACAGGCCGTAAGTCAGCGCCAACATGCCGGCGATGAGCACGCACGAGAGTCCGGCACGCTTGATCGCCAAGCGGCAGAACCACGTATAGCCGTTGGTGAGGCGGTCGAAGCCGTTGTTGAACCATTTGAAGAAGCCGTGCTTTTCGTGCTTGCCCGGCTTGAGCAGCAAGGCGGCCAGCGCCGGCGACAGGGTCAGTGCGACGATGCCCGACAGCACCACCGAGACGGCGATCGTTACCGCGAACTGTTTGTACATCTGGCCGGTGATGCCGGACAGGAAGGCCACTGGAATGAACACCGCGCACAGTACGAGCACGATGGCGATGACTGGCCCGCCGACCTCGTCCATCGCTTTTTTCGCCGCGGCCTTCGGCTCAAGGCCGAACTCGTTCATGTTGCGCTCGACGTTCTCGATGACGACGATGGCGTCGTCCACCACGATGCCGATTGCCAGCACCATGGCGAACAGGGTGAGCATGTTGATGGAGAAGCCGAACGCGCTCATGCCGATGAAGGCGCCGATGATGGACACCGGCACGGCGAGGATCGGTACCAGCGTGGCGCGGAAGCTCTGCAGGAACAGGAACACCACGAGGATGACGAGGATGACGGCGTCGCGGAAGGTTTTGCCGACCTCGGTGATCGATTCCTTGACGAAGGTGGTGGTGTCGAGCGCGATGTCGTATTCGAGCCCTTGTGGGAAGCTCTTCTTGAGCTCTTCGAGCTTGGCCTTGACCTGTTTGGAGACATCCAGCGCATTGGCGCCCGGCTGCTGATATACCGCCATCAGGGTGGCTGTTTTGCCGTTGTAGCGGCCGCGCAGGGAGTAGTCCTTTTGCCCCAGTTCGGAGTGGCCGATGTCCTTGACGCG
This sequence comes from Azoarcus sp., assembly GCA_031546845.1. Lineage (GTDB taxonomy): Bacteria > Pseudomonadota > Gammaproteobacteria > Burkholderiales > Rhodocyclaceae > Azoarcus. Next base: position 21,378 of record JAVBJT010000033.1, read on the forward strand.
CACGATGGAGGCGCCGGCGCTTTCGGCGCGCAGGATGATGTTGTCGAACTGCGCGGGTTCCGTGAGGCGGCCGAGCGTGGAGACCGGGAAGGTCTGCTCCACCGGCGCTGCCGTGGGCGCTTGGCCGATTCGCCCGGCGGAAAACTGCTGGTTCTGGTTGGCGACCGCCGATTTGACGTCGTCGACCGTGATGCCCAGGCTTGCCATGCGGTCTGGTTTCAGCCACAACCGCATCGCGTAATCCGGTGTGCCTAGGATCGACGCTTGGTTGGCACCGGGAATGCGTTTGAGCGCGTCAAGTATGTAGATGTTGGCGTAGTTGGCGATGTAGCTTTCGTCGAAGCTGTTGTCCGGCGAATAGACCGCGATGACCATCATGAAGGCGCTGGAACGCTTTTGTATCGATACGCCTTGCTGCGTTACCGCTTCCGGCAGTAGCGGCAGCGCCAGATTGACGCGGTTCTGCACGTCGACCTGTGCCAGTTCGGGATCGGTGCCGATATTGAAGTACGTCGTCAGCGTTACGTTGCCTGTCGAGGAACTGGCCGAATACATGTACATCATGTTGTCGGCGCCGTTGACCTGCTGTTCGATCGGCGCGGCGACGTTCTGCGCCACGACCTCGGAACTGGCACCGGGGTAGCTGGCGCTGACCGTGATCGACGGCGGGGTGATGTCCGGGTACTGCGCCACCGGCAGGTTGAACATCGCGACCGTGCCGGCAATCACCAGCACGATGGAAATGACCGAGGCGAAAATCGGCCGGTCGATGAAGAAATGGGAGAATTTCATGGCGGATTCCCCGGTCAGTGGGTCGTGATGGCGAGTTCGACCCGGCGTGCTTCCTCATCGCTGCCGCTGCCGGTAATCGCTACTGGCGCGCGCATATCCACTTGCGCCTCCTTCACTCCCGCGACATACAGCGCATTGCGCACCGCTTCCGCGCGTGCGAGAGCGAGTTTGGCGTTTTGGGCTGGATTGCCGCTGCGGTCGGTGTAGCCGGTCAGTGTCACGCGGGATTGCGGCGAGGCAATCAGCCGTGCGGCGATATCCGCCAGGGGTTTGGTGCTTTCCGCGTTGAATACGGCGCTCGAGGAAGCGAAGCGCACCACGGCGCGTTCCTCGCTTGAGCCGCTGAGTGCGGCGCCGGCTGTCGTGCTATTGGGCACGCCGCTGAGTGTTGTGCTATCGGCTGCGCCAGCCGTCGCCATGCCCGTTGCGGCTTGAGGCGTTGGCGCCGGCGTGGCGGCCATGCCGGTACCCGCTTGTGCGGACGCCGGGTTTGCGCTTGTTCCGCTGCTGCTTCCACTTGCCGGTGTCGCCGCCGTGATCTTGAGCTGCGCATCCGGCGCAATCTTGAGCGTGCCATCCACCACCACGCGCTCGTTTGGGTGCAGGCCGTCGCGGATCACCCAGCTATCGCCCAGCCAATCGCCTACCGTTACCGCGCGCTGCTCGGCTTTGTCGCCCTGCCCCGCGACCCAGACGAATTCGCCGCGTGGCCCTTGCTGCACCGCCCGCTGCGGCAGCACGAAGCTGCCCGGGCGCACAGCTCCTAATAGGTGCACGCGCACGAACTGCCCGGGGCGCAGGCTGCCTTGCGCGTTATCCATGTCGGCGCGCACCAGATAGGTCCCAGTTTCCTGGCTAAATGCCGCGTCGGCAAAGGTGATGCGGCCGCGCGTGGGGTAGTGCGATCCGTCGGCGAGCACGATCTCGACTTCCATGTTTGCGCGCGGCGGCAGTTTGAGTTTGCCTGTGTTCTGATCGTCGCGCAGACGCAGGATTTCGTTTTCCGACAGGCTGAAGTTGACGCGCATCGGGCTCAGCCGGGCCACATAAGTCAGCAGGCTGTTCTGCGGGTCGATGTAGCTGCCGTTTTGCTGCTTGGCGAAGGAGGACAGGCCATCGACCGGGGAGGTGATGGTGCAGTAGCTCAGATTCAGCTCCGCGTCGATCACTTTCGCGCGTGCGGCTTCCAGTGCGGCGGCGGCGCTTTGTTCCTGCCCCGTGGCGTCGTCCAGATCTTTTTGTGACAAAGCGTTTTGCGCCGCCAGCGGTTTGATGCGGGCCAGGTTCTGCCGCGCTACCGTTAGTCGTGCCTCTTGCTCGGAGACTTCCGCGCGTGCCGCCGATAGCGCGGCCTCGAAAGGTTTTTTGTCCATCACGAACAAAACCTGCCCGGCCTTGACCGGCGAGCCTTCCGTGTACGTCCGCCGTTCGAGAAAACCGGAGACACGGGCGCGGATTTCGACCTGTTGGGAGCTTTCGGTTTGTCCGACGAATTCGAAAACGGCGGGCGCGTCCTGCGGCGTCACCGTCAATACGGAAACTTCGACTGGCGGCCGGGCGGCGGGCGCGGGCGCCTCCTTGCCACAAGCCGCGAGTAAAATGGATAAGGCTCCGATCATCAGCGCGCGCATATTTTTCTCCATCTGAATGGCCTGCAATGCGTCGGGATCTGTTTGTCAGGCAACCGACGTCATGGACCACGGGCGGAACGGATCATTCCTGGGCGCTTTTTTGACAGCGCCTCAGGTCATAGGGATCAGCGAGGATAACTCAGTCGGGGCTTGAGTACGAGAGCGTAAGCTCCCGATGTGAGTGTGACAGCCCTGGTATCGTGGGAGGGTCGCTCCATCCGGTGCGGGTGGATATTGAAGCCGGTGGCATGAAAAGCCTGTATTTCCGCAGAGTGTTTTCATATGCGGCCTGGAAGATGTTCGAGTTTGCGCCGCGTGCTGTTTTGAAACACTTGGCTCTTTATGCCGGAGCCGCATAGTGGTTCGATAGCCATGGGGCTCTGGTATTTTCTGCGCGACCGCCGCGCATCTTTTGATATTTGGGATGGTTATGGCTGAATCGTTTTTTTCTCCCTGCCCCCGCGGCTTGGAGGCTTTGCTGGCGGATGAGTTGCGCGATTGCGGGGCGAGCGCTGTCGATGTGGTTCATGGCGGCGTATCGTGGCAGGGGGATTGGTCGGCCTGCTATCGTGCCAATCTGGAAAGCCGGCTCGCCACGCGCGTGCTGTGGCGGGTGGCGAGTGGGCGCTACCGCGCCGAAGTCGATATCTACAAGCTGGCCTACAGCGTGACGTGGGCAAAGTGGTTTACGCCGGACGATACGATCCGCGTTTTCGTTACCGCGCAGAAATCGCCGCTGAAAAGCCTGGAGTTCATCACGTTACGGGTCAAGGATGCGGTGTGCGATCACTTTCGCGCGGTGCAGGGGCGGCGGCCGAGTGTGGATACCGCCGCGCCGGCGGTGCGCATTTATGTTTTTCTAACTGCCGATAGCATCACGCTTTACCTCGATACTTCCGGCGATCCGCTATACAAGCGCGGCTTCAAGGTGGCGGCGGTGGAAGCGCCGCTGAAGGAAAACCTTGCCGCCGGCATTCTGCGCCTGACCGGCTGGCGGCCGGACGAGGCGCTGATCGACCCGATGTGCGGTAGCGGCACTTTTTTGCTCGAGGCCGCCCAGATCGCACTCGATATCGCGCCCGGTCTGGGGCGGCCGTTCGCTTTCGAGCGGCTGCGCATGTTCGACCGCGCGGCCTGGGGCGCGCTACGTGGCGCGGCGGAAAAGCGCCGGCTGGCGGTGCGTCCGCTACCGATCTTCGGTTCCGATATCGTCGGTGAGCAGGTGCGCCGTAGCCGGGCGACGCTCGAAGCGGCGGGGCTGGCTGGTTGTGTGACGCTCGATCGCGCCGACGTGCTCGAACGCGTGCAGCCGGCCGCGGAGGGGGTCATGGTGGCAAACCCGCCTTATGGTGTTCGTATCGGCGAAGAGGAGGCTCTGGCCGCTTTTTACCCCCAATTGGGAGATGCGTTGAAAAAACGCTGGGATGGCTGGCGCTGCCATTTTTTGAGTGGTGATCCGGTGTTGCCGAAGTTAATTGGCCTCAAGGCCAGCCGTCGTACGCCGTTGTTCAATGGGGCTGTGGAGTGCCGGCTGTATGAGTACCGGATGGTGGCGGGGAGCTTGCGGCGGCGTCCGCCATCGCAGGTTTCCGCGTCGGCGGACGATGGTGCCGCTACGCCGCTATAAGGCAGATGAAGGGGGGAATGCGATGAGTAAGTACAAGGTCACGCCGACAAGCGTCGAACGCAAGATGCGTGATGACGATTTCATCGTCTCCAAGACGGATACCAAAGGCAGGATTACTTACTGCAACCGGGTGTTCATCGAGTTTTCCGGCTATGCCGAAAGCGAGCTGCTTGGTGCGCAGCACAACATCGTGCGCCATCCGGATATGCCGCGCGGCGTTTTTCAGTATTTGTGGGATTGCCTGACGGCAGGGCGCGAATGCTTTGCGTATGTCAAAAACATGTCGAAGGACGGCGGGCATTATTGGGTGTTCGCCAACGTTACGCCGTCTTATGACGCCGCCGGCCGCGTCGAGGGTTATTTCTCGGTCCGGCGCAAACCGGCGGATGAAGCGGTGCGTGTCTGCAGCGCGCTTTATCGGGAGATGCTTGCCGTCGAACAAAAAGCAGGTCCGCGCGAGGCAATAGCCGCCTCGTTGGCGCTACTGACTGAAGTTTTGGCGGGAAAGGGAGTGAGCTATGAACAATTTATCCTTTCTTTCTAGAACGCGCTTGCAGGTCTGGGGTGCTAACGGCCTGTTGTCGGTGGCCGTTTTGGCAGGCTGGGCTGTGCATGGCTGGGCGGTTGGCGATTTGCTGTGGGGTGGGGCGCTTGTTGTCGCCGGCGTGTTGTCAGGGTTTTTTTATCTGCGCCATGTGGCCATCATGGATCGGGTGCTGCGCGATGTTTCGGAAGTGGCGCGGCAGAGCGCTGCCGGCCGGGTCGGCGGGCGTGTGACTGGTTTGGCCCATAACGACATGCTGAGCCGTGCGTGCTGGGATATCAATGACATGCTCGACCAGCTCGAAACCTGCTTTCGCGAACAACGCACCGCGTTGTCGTGCGCCAGCAAGGGGGCGTTTGAGCGGCGCGCGCAGGTTGTGGGTGTGCATGGCGTTTTCCGCGATGCGCTTGAAGCGACGAACCAGTCGCTTGCCAGTTTGGAGCAGACCTGGCGGGATGGGCGGCGCGGCCGTTTGCTGTCGCGCGCGGGGCAGTTGAATTCGACCAATCTGCTGCACAACATGCGCACCAATCAGCAAGACATGCTCAGTATCGTTGCCGCTACCGAGGCGTTGTCGAAGCTGGCGGGGCAGGCGGCGAGCGAGGCGGAAAGCGGTAGAGCGGCGATGAATCAGGTCGTGGCCGATTTTTCCGGTATCGCCGAGAAGGTGGGAAGGGTGAGCGTGGAGATCGAGGAACTCAACGCCCACAGTAGCGAAATTACGCGGTCGGTGGCGTTGATCCGGCGTATTGCCGATCAGACCAATCTACTTGCGCTCAATGCCGCGATCGAAGCGGCACGCGCGGGGGAACATGGCCGGGGCTTTGCCGTGGTGGCCGACGAGGTGCGCAAATTGGCGGAAGACACGATTCGCGCATCGGGCGAGATTGGCGGCGTGATGAACATTTTGAGGGACCAGGCGGAAAGGATGCTCGCGGATGCGGGGCAGATGAAGAGCATGGCCGATCAGTCGCGCGCCAGCGGTATCGAGTTGGAAACACGCTTCACCTCTTTTGCCGAGGCGGCCGGGCAGTCGCTGGAGCGGATCGATTATGTGTACGACATCAGTTTTACCGCGCTGGCCAAGGTGGATCATTTCGTGTTCAAGCAAAATGCCTATCTGGCACTGGATCGCGGCGGCCAATCGAACGAGGCGCTGGCGGTGCGCGTGACCGAGCACGAGTGCCGTTTCGGCCGCTGGTTGGCGTCGCCGGATACGGCACGTTTTCATTCGTCCGGCGCTTATCGCCAACTGGCCGAGCCGCACGGCGCAGTGCATCAGAACATGGCGCAGGCCGTGCGTTTGATGTCGCAGGACTGGGCGTCCGATGTCACGCTTCAGGAAGAAATTTTTGAATCCTTGAGCCGGGCCGAGAAAGGCAGCGATCAGGTTGTGGAATTGCTTGATCGCATGGTTAAGGACCGTCACGGCGAGGACCACCACAACGCGAAAGCCTGACCGGGGCGTACCGAATATGGCCGGCCGGCTTCGGTTGCTTCGGTCAGATGATGTCGAGGTGCCGGATGCCGGCGTTAAGGTCGCGGTCGCCGTGTTTGCTGTTGAGCTTGATCTGCAGGCGCAAATCGTTGACCGAATCGGCGTTGCGTAGCGCGTCTTCGTAAGTGATGAAATCGTCTTCGTAGAGATCGAATAGGGATTGGTCGAAAGTTTGCATGCCCAGTTCGCGCGAGCGCTTCATGATTTCCTTGATGCCGGGGATTTCGCCTTTAAAGATGAGGTCGGTGATCAGCGGCGAGTTGAGCAGGATTTCGACTGCCGGCACCCGGCCCTTGCGGTCTTTCATCGGCAGCAGGCGCTGCGAAATCATTGCGCGCATGTTGAGCGACAGATCCATCAGCAACTGGGTGCGGCGCTCTTCGGGGAAGAAGTTGATGATGCGGTCGATGGCCTGGTTGGCGCTGTTGGCATGCAGCGTGGCAAGGCAGAGGTGGCCGGTTTCGGCGAAGGCGATGGCGTAATCCATTGTGTCGCGGTCGCGGATTTCACCCATCAGGATCACGTCTGGCGCTTGGCGCAAGGTGTTTCTCAGCGCGGCGCCCCAGGAGTCGGTGTCGATGCCGAGTTCGCGCTGGGAGACGATGCAGTTCTTGTGCGGATGAACGAATTCGATCGGGTCTTCGACGGTGATGATGTGGCCGTAGGAGTGCTCGTTACGGTGATCCACCATCGCCGCTAGCGAGGTTGTCTTGCCGGTGCCGGTGCCACCGACGAAAATCACCAGCCCGCGCTTGGTCATGGCAATGTCTTGGAGCACGGTGGGCAGGCCAAGTTCGGCGATGGTGGGGATCTTCATCGAGATCGTGCGTAGCACCAACGCGACACGGGCCTGCTGAATGTAGGCGTTGACGCGGAAGCGCCCGATCCCCGCCGGCGAAATGGCGAAGTTGCATTCCTTCGTGGCCTCGAACTCCGCCGCCTGGCGGTCGTTCATGATCGCGCGCGCCAACTCGGAGGTGTGCTGCGGCGACAGGCTCTGGTTGGACTGCGGCACGATACGCCCGTCGATTTTGATCGCGGGCGGAAAGCCGGCGTTGATGAAAAGGTCGGAGCCGTTTTTCTGCTGCATCAGGCGCAGCAGATCGTTCATGAATTTGATGGATTGATCGCGTTCCATTACAACACTCCTGGCGGCGGGCGGATGTGTGTCGCGCGTGCCGCGTGCGGTGATTCGCTATTCTCCTCCTATGTTCAGGAGGCGGCGAAATTGTCTTTGTTCTGCGCCCGGATGCGCGCTTCCGCGGCGGACACGACATTGCGGCGGACGAGGTCGGCCAGGCACTGGTCCAAGGTCTGCATGCCGCTGCTTTGGCTGGTTTGCATCGACGAGTACATCTGGGCGATTTTGTTTTCGCGGATCAGGTTGCGGATGGCCGGCGTGCCGATCATGATTTCATGCGCCGCGATCCGCCCCTGGCCGTCCTTGGTTTTGAGCAGCGTCTGCGAGATGACGGCGCGCAAGGATTCGGAGAGCATCGAGCGCACCATGTCTTTTTCCGCCGCGGGAAAGACGTCGACGATACGGTCGATGGTTTTCGCCGCCGAGGAGGTATGCAGCGTGCCGAACACAAGGTGGCCGGTTTCGGCCGCGGTGAGCGCCAGGCGGATGGTCTCGAGGTCGCGCATTTCGCCCACCAGGATCACGTCCGGGTCTTCACGTAGCGCGGCGCGCAGCGCGTTGTTGAACGACATTGTGTCGCGGTGCACTTCGCGTTGGTTGATCAGGCAGCGCTTCGATTCATGAACGAACTCGATTGGGTCTTCGACGGTGAGGATGTGGGAGTATTTGTTTTCGTTAACGTAGTCGATCATCGCCGCCAGGGTGGTCGATTTGCCCGAGCCCGTGGGGCCGGTCACGAGCACGATGCCGCGCGGCTGATCGGAAATTTCCTTGAAAATCTTGGGGCAGTTCAATTCTTCAAGCGTTAGCACCTTGCTCGGAATCGTCCGGAATACCGCGCCGGCACCCCGGTTCTGGTTGAACGCATTGACGCGGAAGCGGGCGAGGTTGGGCACTGCGAAGGAAAAGTCGCATTCCCACGTTTCCTCGTATTGCTTGCGCTGCGAGTCGTTCATGATGTCATACACCATGGCGTGCACATCCTTGTGCTCCATGGGCGGCAGGTTGATCCGGCGCACGTCGCCATGGACCCGGATCATCGGCGGCAGGCCGGATGACAAGTGCAAATCGGAGGCCTTATTCTTGACGGAGAAGGCGAGCAGTTCGGTGATGTCCATGAGCGGATTCGCTTGAGGGAAGTACGGGCTGTGGGGCGAGGGCGGCGAAAGGGTGGCTTAAAGGGCGATGCTATACTTTCGGCGCATTGTTCCGAGGGATGAATCGCGCCAATATGACATTAATCTCCGCCAACATGCAAGCCGTGAACGCGCGCATCCGGCGCGCGGCCGAGGCTGTCGGGCGCGATCCGGTGCGGATCGAATTGCTTGCGGTGAGTAAAACCTGGCCGGCGTCGGCTGTGCGCGAAGCGGTGGAGGCGGGCCAGCGCGCCTTTGGCGAGAATTATGTGCAGGAAGGGGTGGAAAAGATCGAGACGCTTGCCGCGTGCTCCGCGCTCGATCTCGAATGGCATTTCATCGGCCCTTTGCAGAGCAATAAGACTGGCCTGGTGGCGCGCTATTTCCAGTGGGTGCATAGCATCGAGCGGGCGAAGATCGCTGAGCGCTTGTCCGCGCAGCGCGATGCCCGCCTGCCGGCACTGAACGTGTGCATTCAGGTCAACATCAGCGGCGAGGACAGCAAGAGCGGTGTCGCGCCCGAGGCGGCGGCGGAACTTGCGCGCGCTGTGGCAGCGTTGCCGCGTTTGCGGCTGCGCGGGCTGATGGCGATCCCCGAGCCGACGGATGATGTCACCACGCAGCGAGCTCGCTTTGCTTCCTTGCGGCGTTTGTGCGATGAACTCGTTGCTGGGGGGCTGGCGTTGGATACTTTGTCGATGGGTATGTCGCACGACCTTGAAGCGGCGGTGGCCGAGGGGGCGACGCTGGTGCGCGTGGGTACGGCGATCTTTGGAGCGAGAAATACAGGTGCGGGGTCTTCCGCTGATCCTCAATGAATAAGCCGGGAACGGCGCCGGCTTTGCTAGAGCCGGAAAATCAGGGCCAGAAAATGAAAATAAGCTTTCTCGGTGGCGGCAATATGGCCGGCGCGTTGATCGGCGGGCTTGTCGGCAAGGATTTCGCGGCGGACGACTTGCAGGTGGTGGAAGTCGATGAAGCCAGCCGCGCGCGGCTGGCCGCGCGCTACGGTGTGCGTGCGGTGGCGGCGCCCGACGATGAATTTCTGGCGTGCGATGTGTTCGTGCTGGCGGTCAAGCCGCAGCAGATGAAGGCAGCGTTGACGCCGCTCGCCGGGCGCTTGTCGTCACAAGTTGTCGTCAGCATCGCCGCCGGCTTGCGTTTGGCTGACCTTGGGCGTTGGCTTGGTGGTTATCGTCGCCTGGTGCGCTGCATGCCGAATACGCCGGCCTTGATCGGCGCGGGCGTGACGGGCCTGTTTGCCGATGCCTCGGTGGATGAAGCTGGGCGGCAGGCCGCCGAGCGCGTGCTCACCGCTGTCGGCAGTACCGTGTGGGTCGGCGACGAGGCGCAGATGGATGCGGTAACGGCGATATCGGGCAGCGGCCCGGCTTACGTGTTTCACTTTATCGAGGCCCTGGAATCCGCCGGGCGCTCGCTCGGTTTCGACGAAAGCGCCGCCCGCCGGCTCGCGATCGACACCGTGCTTGGCGCGGTGAAGCTCGCTACCGCCTCACAGGAAGGGCCCGCGCAGTTGCGCGAGCGCGTCACGTCCAAGGGGGGCACCACCGAGGCGGCGCTCGCCAGCCTGACCGCCGCCGGCTGGCACGACGAGTTGGTTGCCGCCGTGGCGGCGGCGGCCGCGCGCGGGCGGGAACTCGGCGATCTGCTCGGCAAGGGCTAGCAAACAGGAGGGGGTGAGACGTGCTCGTCAATGTGGCGCTGTTGATTCTCAATACCGTGTTCGGTTTCATCACGCTGGTGCTGCTGGCGCGGTTTTTCATGCAATGGCAGCGGGTGTCGTTTCGCAACCAGATCGGCCACTTTGTTGTGACGACGACCGATTGGATCGTGCGGCCGCTGCGGCGCGTTGTACCCGGCCTGTTCGGGTTGGATATGGCCAGCCTGCTGCCGGCCTGGCTGTTTCAGGCGTTGTGGGTGTTTATCCGGCTTTTGCTGCACGGCGAGCCGTTGAGCGCGAATCCGCTGAGCGTGTTGCTCGGTGTCGGCGGCTTGGGGTTGATCGAACTGCTACGAATGATGATTTATCTGGTTTTCGGCATCGTACTGGTTTCGGCGGTGCTGTCGTGGGTCAGCCCGCACGCACCTGCCGCGCCGATTTTTCATGCGCTGGCCGATCCGTTTCTGCGGCCGTTTCGCCGCATTGTGCCGATCGTCGCCAATGTCGATCTGTCGCCCTTGGCGTTGATGCTGGTGTTGCAGATTGCGCTCATGATGCTGAGTGGGTTGCAAGGCGATTTCGCGCCGTTGCTGTTCGGTGTGCGATGAGCGATTGGTTGTGCCGCGCAGCTGATGGCAGTTTGTTATTGACGCTGCACATTCAGCCCGGCGCGAAGCAGACGGGCTTTGCCGGTCCGCATGGTGTGGCGATGAAGTTGCGTCTGGCGGCGCCGCCGGTCGATGGCAAGGCTAATGCCGCGCTATGCGTTTTTCTTGCCACTTTCTGTGCGGTGCCGAAGGCAGCGGTAACGCTAGTGAGCGGCGAAACCTCGCGGGCGAAGCGGGTGCGTATCGTGGGTGCGGACGAGGCCGCGCTGGCGCGGCTGCGTGCCCTGGGTTGAAGCCGGCCGCTGCATTCGCAGCGCCGGTCGGCGTTTTTTTACTGCCGCCGAAGATCAGTTCCCGAACATCACCTGCCCTTCGACCAGCGTGTAACGTACCTGGCCGGGCAATTCCAAACCGAGGAAAGGCGTGTTTTTACCTTGGCTGCGCAGGCTGTCATGGGTGACGCGCACGCGCGCTTCGGGGTCGAACACGCACAGGTCAGCACGGGCACCGGGCGAAAGATGGCCGGCTTTGGTGATGCCGACGATGCGCGCTGCTTCCGAGGTGACGCGAGCGAGCGCTTGCGGGAGCGGCACGCCGGCGGCGCCGGCCCATTTCAGCGTTAGCGGCAGCAGCAGTTCGAGGCCGGTTGCGCCGGGTTCGGATTCGGAGAAAGGCGTCTGCTTGCCGTCGTCGTCGACCGGTGTGTGATCGGAGCACAGCGCGTCGATATGACCTTCGGCGAGTCCCCGGCATAGCGCCTCGCGGTCGCGTTGGCTGCGCAGCGGGGGGATGAGGTGGCAGTTGGCGTTGAAGTAGCCGATATCCGCGTCGCACAGATGAACGTGGTTGATCGATACGTCGCACGTCACGTCCATGCCGTCGTTGCGTGCCTGCTCGATGAGCGCGAGGCCAGCGGCGCTGGACAGGCGGGTGATGTGCAGGCGGACGCCCGTCATTTTCGCCAGTTGCAGGTAGGTGTAGAGCGCGATGGTTTCCGCTGCCACGGGAATGCCGGGCAGCCCCAGGCGGCTGGCGATTTCACCGTCGTGAGCATAGCCGTCGCGCGCGAGAAAGGGGGTGATGGGCTGCAGCCAGACGCGGAAGTCGAAGGTGGCAGCGTATTGCAGCGCGCGTAGCAGTACGCCGTTATTGGCGATGGGAACGTTGGCCTGGCTGAAGGCGACGCAGCCGGCTTCGACCAGTTCGGCCATTTCCGACAGGCGTTCGCCCTTCAACCCCACAGTGAGCGCACCGACCGGGTAGACGTGGGCGCGGTTGAGTTTTTTCGCCCGGTAGCAAAGCATTTCCACCAGACCGGGTTCGTCCAGCACCGGATCGGTATCGGGCGGAATGGCGAGGCTGGTGATGCCGCCGGCCATCGCCGCGTCCATTTCCGATTCGAGCGTGGCGCGGTATTCAAAGCCGGGTTCGCGCAGCCGTGCGGCGAGGTCGATGAGGCCAGGGCATACGACGAGTCCCTGGGCATCGATACGTTTGTCGGTATGGAAGCCGTCCGGGGCGTTGCCGATGGCGGCGATCTTGCCATCGGCAAGGTAGAGGTCGGCTACACGGTCGAGGTGGTTGGCCGGATCGATGAGGCGGCCGTTGCTGATCAGGATTTTCATGCGCGTGATCCTTGGGCGTGTGCCCTCAATGCCCGCCCAACATGCTCATGACCGCCATGCGCACGGCGATGCCGAAGGTGACCTGCGGTAGGATCACCGCCTGCGCGCCGTCGGCCACGGCGGAGTCGATTTCCACGCCGCGGTTCATCGGCCCGGGGTGCATGACGATGGCGTCGGGTTTGGCGAGTGCTAGCTTTTCCGCCGTCAGCCCCCAGACTTTGTAGTATTCCTGCGGTGTGGGCAGCAGCGCGCCGCTCATGCGCTCGTTTTGCAGCCGCAGCATCATCACCACGTCGACGCCTCGCAAGCCTTCGCGGATATCGTGAAAAACATGCACGCCGAGTTTTTCCACATCGGTCGGCAGCAGGGTTTTGGGGCCGATGACGCGTACTTCGGGTACGCCCAGTGTAGTGAGCGCGGCGATTTGCGAACGCGCCACACGCGAGTGCAGCACGTCGCCGACGATAGCGACGGTGAGGCCGGTGAAGTCGCGCTTGAAGTGGCGGATGGTGTACATGTCCAGCAGCCCCTGGGTGGGGTGGGCATGACGGCCGTCGCCGGCGTTGATGACGTGGATGTGATCGCGGCTGGTGGCGTGCAGATGCTGGGCGATGAGGAAAGGCGCGCCGCTGGCGGCGTGGCGGACGACGAACATGTCGGCCTGCATCGCGCACAGGTTGTCGACGGTGTCGAGCAAGCTTTCGCCCTTGGCCGCCGAGCTGGTGTTGATGTTGAGGTTGACGACGTCGGCCGACAGCCGTTTGGCCGCGATCTCGAAGGTGGTACGGGTACGTGTGGAATTCTCGAAAAACAGGTTGAACACGCTTTTACCGCGCAACAACGGCAGTTTTTTGATTTCGCGTTCAGCCACTTCGGTGAAAGGCGCGGCGGTGTCGAGGATCGCGGTGATAATTTCGCGCGGCAGGCCGTCCAGGGTGAGCAGATGTTGAAGCTCGCCGTGCTGGTTCAGTTGGGGATTATGCATCGATCAGCCTCAGATTCAGCGTGCCGTCGTCTGCGCGTTTCAGTTGCAGGCTTTGCGATGCCGGCAGCGGTTCGGGTAGGGTCAGGGCGCAATAGCGGGCGGCGATGGGCAACTGGCGGTCGCCACGGTCGATCAGCACGGCCAGGTCGATACGGGAGGGCCGGCCGAAATCGAAGAGTTCGTTGATGGCGGCGCGCGTGGTGCGGCCGGTGTAGAGCACGTCGTCGACGAGGACTATGGGGGCGTCTTCCACCGAAAACGGGATGTCGGTGCGTTGCGGCTGCGGGTGCAGCCCTTTGGCGCCGTAGTCGTCGCGGTAGAAGGAAACGTCGATCATGCCCAGCGGTTGAGTCAGGCCGAGCAGGGTGTGCAGCCGCTCGGCAAGCCAGACGCCGCCGGTGTGGATACCGACGAGGGCAGTGTTGGGGAACAGGTGCGGGCGCATCTGGTCGGCGAGTTGCCGGCACAGCGCTTCGGCATTGGGGAGCGACTCAGTCAGGGATGGCATGGCGGGTCGAGTCCAGAAAGTGCTGCAAAATCAGTTGGGCGGCGCTGGCGTCGAGTTTGTCGCGGCGCTGGCGCCAGTCGCGTACGCCGGCTTCGCGTAGCGCGGCGTCGGCGGCGGCGGATGAAAGCCGCTCGTCCACCGTGGTTACGGGAAGGTTGAAGCGACCGTGCAATTGATTGGCGAAACGTTGGCAACGCACGGTAAGCGGGTGCTCGCCGCCGTCCAGATAGCGCGGCAGACCGACGATGAGCGCGACTGGACGCCATTCGTCGATGAGGCGGGTAATGGCGGCAAAGCGGGCTGCATTGGCTTCTTCGTGCAGCGTGATGAGTGCGCTGGCGTGTCCGGTTTCCAGCTCGCCGATAGCGACGCCAGTGCGGGCAAGGCCGAAATCGAAGCCTAGCAGCGTGCCGCGAGGCGGCAGCGACAACGGAAGGGGTGAGGCGGGCGCCAGTGCGGCAGCCGCATCAGGCATGCCCGACAACCTCGCTGAGTTTAGCGAAGTCGACGCCGAGCTTTTGCATGGCGGCGACGAGGCGCTCTTCCGGCGGCAGGTCGAAAACGATGGCCATATCGGCTTCCACCGTTAGCCAGGCGTTGTCGGCGAGTTCTTGTTCGAGCTGGCCGGCGGCCCAGCCGGCGTAACCCAGGGTGACAAGCACCTCGTACGGTTCCGCGCCGCTACCGATGGCTTGGAGAACGTCGCGGCTGCTGGTCAGGCCGACATCGGTATTGACGCGCAGTGTCGAATGCCATTCGCCACAGGGGCGATGTAGTACGAAACCACGATCGGTTTGCACCGGGCCACCGAAATAGACGGGTTGCGTGGCAAGGCGGTCAGTTTCCAGCGGGAGTTCGATGCGCTCGAACAAGGCGGCAAGCGTCATGTCGATCGGGCGATTGACGATGATGCCGAGCGCGCCTTGGTCGTTGTGTTCGGCGATGTAGGTCAGGGTGCGCGAAAAATGGGGATCGGCCATGCTGGGCATGGCGATTAGGAAATGGTTCGTCAGATTGGCCGTGGGCGTATCCATGCCTGTATTCTACGCCCTCGCCGATGCAGATGCGCGCTTGCCGCTACGTCCGCCGGTGACTGGCGCGGACGTGGCGGACGGGCTGGTCGTTTCAAGCCGTGATGAAGCGGCCGGTGTGGCGTGCCAACAACTCAAGCAGTTCTTCTTCCTGATAGGGCTTGCCAAGGTAATGGTTGGCACCGATTTCGGCCGCATAACGGCGGTGTTTGTCGGCCAACCGGGAGGTGATCATGATCACCGGCACGTCGCGGGTGCGGCTGTCGGCGCGTACGTTGCGCACGAAGTCGAAGCCGTCCATGCGCGGCATTTCGATGTCGGACAGGATGACGTCGGGGACGGTTTCGATGAGTTTTTCCAACCCATCGACGCCATCCTTGGCGGTCAGGACGCGGTAGCCCTCGCGTTCGAGCAGGCGGCCAGTGATTTTGCGCACGGTGAGCGAATCGTCCACGATCAACACGGTGGGCGGCTCTTGGACAGTGTCTGCTGTCTCGATGCCGGCGTGATCGTCCGCTGCCTCGTCGTTTTCATCACCCAAGCCACGACTGGCAAGCGCCACCGGATTCAGGATAAGCACGATTTCGCCGTCGCCGAGCACGGTGGCGCCGGACATGCCGACGATGCGGTTCAACTGTGGACCGGCGTTCTTGACGACGATTTCCTGATTGCCGCGCAAGCCGTCCACATGCAGTGCCAGGGTTTGCGCACCAGCGCGCAACAGTAGCATCCAGTTGTAGCGCTGTATTTCCGGCCGGCTTTCGCGGTCGCCGAGCAGGCGCGGTAAGTAGCGGTAGGTGTAGCGTTCGTTCAGCCAGTCGATGCCGCGATTTTCACGCAGATGCTCGAGGGCGTCCGGTTTTAGCTCCAGCACCTGCGCCACCATGCTCGATGGAATCGCGTAGGTGTGCCCGCCCGCCCGCACCAGCAGGGCTTGGGTGACGGCCAGTGTGAGCGGCAGATAGATGCGGAAGGTGGTGCCGCTGCCCGGTTTGCTGTTGACGTCGATGCGTCCGCCGAGCGAGGCGGTTTCCGTTTTCACCACGTCCATGCCGACACCGCGGCCGGATACGGTGGAAACCGTGCCGGCCGTGGTAAAGCCGGGCACGAAGATGAGGTTGGTCAGACGGCGTTCGTCAACCGCTTCATTGGCGCCAAACAGGCCGTTTTCCCGCGCCCGTTCGGCGATGCGGGTAAAGTCGAGTCCGCGGCCGTCGTCGGTAAGCTCGATGGCGATTTCGTTGCCTTCTTGAGCGACGCTGAGCGTGAGTTGGCCGATTTCCGGTTTGCCCGCGGCGCGGCGCGCGTCAGGCGCTTCAATGCCGTGCGCGAGCGCGTTGCGCAACAAGTGTTCGAGCGGCGCCACCATGTGTTCGAGTACGCTGCGGTCGATTTCGATGCGGCCGCCGCGCAAATCCAGGTTGGCGCGCTTGTTCAGATCCTTGGCGCCTTGGCGGACAATGCGGTAGAGGCGGTCGGCCAAGCTGTCGAACGGCACCATGCGGACCCGCATCAGCGCTTGCTGCAACTCGCGCGATAGGCGCGCCTGACTGTGCAGGGCGATATCGGCGCCGTCGAGGTTCTTGAGCAAATTCTGCTGCACCGTGGTGACGTCGTTGACACTCTCGGCCATCATCCGGGTGAGTTCCTGCAGCCGGGTGTAGCGGTCCATCTCCAGCGGGTCGAACTGGCTGTGCGCCGATTCGGCGTGGGCGATGCGCGATTGCATCTGCACTTCGGCTTGAATTTCCACCTCGCGCAATTGGTTGCGCAGGCGGATGACGTTCTCGGTAAGGTCGAGCAGCGAACGCCGCAGCGTGCGCAGTTCGCCGTCAATGCGGGTGCGGGCAATGCCGATTTCGCCCGCTTCGTTTACGAAGCGGTCGATCAGATCGGCGCGCACGCGCAACGTCGCGGAGGCGGTCATTTCCGTGTCGGCGACGGTGATTTCTTCCTGAATCGCCGTGACAGCGGGCGTGGCCACGCTTGGCGCCAGCATGCCACCGGTGGCGAGGTTGTCGATCAACTGCTCGGTGATATCGAGACCGGTAGCGATATCGTCAATGACGGCTGCTGCCGGACGGTGGCTTTTGAGCGCGGTTTCGAGGCGCGATTCGATCTGATGCAGATGCTCGCCCAAGGTCATGGCGCCTGCCATGCGCGCGCTGCCCTTGAGTGTATGGAGCTGCCGCGCGATAGCTTGACGGTGTCCGTCGTCGTCGGGCTCGCTCTGCCATGTGCGCAGGGTGGCGTGGAGCTGGCTGAGAAGTTCGGCGCTTTCCTCGAGGAAGATCGGCAGCAACTGCGTGTCGATATCGTCGTGTACCGGTGCCGCCGGTTCGGGGGTGATGTCGGCGGGAGTTTCCGGTTGAGCAGCTGCCGGGGCCGGTTCCGACTGAACCTTGGGAGCCGGCGCGGATGTGTGGCGGACGCTTTGTTCGAGCTGTCCGACCAGTTCGGGCACATTGAGCGGCATGCGTTGCTGCCCTACTTCGGCGAGCATTGCATCGAGCGTGTCCGCTGCTGTGGCGAACAAGGGAAGGTCGGTGCCCGGTGGGCGGGATTGGTCCTGCAAGCGGCGCAAGGCGTGTTCCAGGGCGCGCGCCAGGGTTTGCATCGGTATCACATGCGCGGTACTGGAAATGCCGGCCAGCGTATGGGCGGCGCGCAGCGCTTCTTCCGACGACAGTAACACCGGGTTGGTGCCGAGGCGGGCAAATTCACGATGCAGCGTGCCGAGGTGTTGCTGCGCTTCGGTGAGGAAAAGATCGTAAAGCGGGCGCGGCAGTTCGATATCGCCGACGTGAATCGTGTCGTTGTCGTTCCAGTCTAGAGCGGGCGAGGCCGTTGTGGCAGGGGGCGCCTCAGTGGGGGGCGTTTCCGGAGCTTCTACGCTTTCGGGATGGATTTCTTCGAAAATGCCTGCTTCGGAAACGCTTATTTCCGGAATGCCGATTTCGGGGGCAATGATGTCGTCGGCAATAACATCGGGGGGAGGCATTTCGCCAGGGAGGCTTTCCTCTTCGAGGGAGGTAATTTCGATGCTGCCGGATTCGAGAGGGTTGAACTCGATATCGGATGCATCCAAGGTGAACGCGTCGAGGACGATCGGCTCGTCGGCGGCAAGTTCAGCTTCCGTCGCTGGGGTGCTTGGCGGAATCAGTGAGGTAAGGTCGACGGCGGGTGTTTCGCCCGCATCGAGTTCGAAATCGAGCTCGCCGGCAGCGAACAAACCGACCGATGCGGTGGATTCGCTGGCCTGTCCCCGCGGCGATTCATCGCTAGCGATAAGTTCGCTCAGCGGAGCCAGCATCTCTTCCAGGTCGAGCGATAGTTCTTGTGCGGGCGCTGCGTCATGGGGTGTAAAGCCGAGCTGCGTTTTTTCCGGGTGGAAGCCTTCCTCTTTTTGCGCCTGAGCGCCGGATTCCGCGGGCAGACTCTCATCTTCCAGCGATAGATCGAGATCTGAAAGGTTGAGTATGGTTTGAGTTGCCGCCGTTGGTGTGTCGGCGGCGGGTGCATCCGTGGCGGCCGGCAGCGGTTCCGGCGTTTCCGTGGCGCGCAGGCGCTCGGCTTCCGCCGTGAGTTCGGATGCGTCGCGGCTGTTCGGGCCGCCGGATTCGAGTTGTGCGACCCATTCGCCAAAGAACTGTTGTGCGGCGCTGACAAGGTGATGCAGCTCTGGCGTGAGCGGCCATTCGAGCTGGAGCCAGCGGTTGAGTGTTTGTTCCAAACCCCAGGCCGCTTCGCCGAAGTCGCGCAGCCCGACCATGCGACCGCTGCCCTTGAGGGTGTGGAAGCCGCGGCGGACGGCGATGAGGTGTTCTTTCTCCGTCGGGTTGGTGCGGGACAGTTCGAACTGTTCGCCGATTGTGGCGAGAACCTCATGTGCTTCTTCAATGAAGATGCACAGCAATTCGGCATCGATCTCTTCGTCGCTGGCTTCGATCAGTTTGCGCGTGGCTTCGGCGGGCTTCGGCACCTCCAGCGCGGGTTTAGGCTCGGCCTCGAACACGTCGCGGAGGGTGGTCGTGGCAGTGCCGGCGGGCTTAGAGCGGAGGGTGGTTGTGGAAGTGCCGACGGGCTTGGTTACCGGCGTGGGCGCTTCTTGAGCCACGGGGAGTGCCTCGACGGCGAATTCATCCTCGTCGCCGATCTCGACGACCTCGTCCTCTTCCGCTTCCTCGGAGACATCCGGTTCAAGGAGGCGCTTCAGGTTGGTGCGGCTGTGTTGCAGCGATTCGACGTAAAAGCCAAGGGCGGAGAGGTGGTGCGCGAGCGTTTGGAATTCGCCGGGATCCGTTTCCGTTTGCTCATTGGCGAAGCGGGCGATGGTTTCGCTGGCCTCGCGGGCCAGGGCGATAGCATCGGTTTCGCCCAATAAGGTCAGTGCGCCTTCGATTTGTTGCATCGGGCCGGATAGCAGAGCCAGCGGCGCGCGTTTGTTTTGGTTGCGGAAATAATCGTCGAGTGTCTGTTCGACATGGGCGAGGCTGGAGAGAATCTCTTTCGAGAGCTGGCTGACAGCCTCTTTTTCTTGAGCGCGGCGGCTGGAATCGATATCGGAAGCAGGCAAGGCCGCGGGCAGGGATTTGCCTTGGGTCAGTGCGTCCAGGCGGGCCAGGGCGTCATCTACTTGAGTGCTGACGCTCGTTTCCAGCGCGCGGCGGTCAAGGGTGGTTTCGGCCAACAACAAGGCGGTGGCGACTTCGAGACCTACGGCTTCGGAAAAGCGCAAAGGGTCTTTTTGCAGCCATAGGCCAAAGTTGAGTATGCCTTTGGTGAGGCGGCCGATTACAGGCCTGCCAAGGCGGCCAACCGGTTCGGCGAGTTCGTTCATCAACGTGCCGAAACGCGGCAGCGCGGCAGCGGTGCCGCTGCTGAATTCGTCCCATGCTTCCTTGGCTGCCGTCAACTGTGTCCGTATCGTCTGCAGCAAGGGCGCAAGAGGAATGTCGCTAAGCCGGCTGCCGGCTTGGGGCAGCAAGGTGTCGAGCCGCCATGTGGCGCGTACCGCTTTTTGCTGTTCCGTGCGCGCAGGGGTAACGGCGACGCAATAGAGCAGTTCGCGCATGAGGCGGTCGGGTATGGCAGGGTTGCCAGCCATGAGCCGCCGCATTTGGGTGTCCAGTTGAGTGCACAGGCGTCGGGCTGTTGCATCGGCTTTCAGTGCGCCGTCGGCCAGCGCATCGAAAAAGGCGAGGGATGCCCACCACAGGCTGCGCGCTGGTGCGCTTTTTTGCAGCGCCTCGATATCGGCAATGGCCGAACGCATGGCTTTCAGGCCTTTGACCGAGCGCGCATCGCGCAGCCATTCGAGTAAGCCGCGTTCGTAACGGGCGCGCAGTTGGCGCAAGGAGTCCGGGGTGAGGTTTTCGCTCGCGCTCGCAGTACGGCGCCGGGCGGGGCGCAGTGCGAGATCGGGGAAAAACAGATCCACGGGCGACGGCGGTGCGTCGCCACGGGCGACGACAAGTTCCGTATAGAGCGGCGCCAAGCGCAGGGACTGATCGGTGGCGCCGTGGGCGATTTCGTCGAGATAGTTACCGATGCTGGCAAGGGCGCGGTGCGCCAGCGCCAAGCCGGCGGCGTCGACGGGTGTGGTGCGCGCGAGCTTGCCGAGCACTTGATCGAGCGCGGCGGCGAATTGGGTAAGGCCGTCCAGTCCGACGATGGACAATGCGCCGCGCACCTGGTGCAGGTGGGTTTGGGCGAATTGAATGCGAGCGGCCGCGTCTTCGGCTCGCGCCGCTTGGTCAAGCGCTTCGGTTGTGCGGTCGAGCGCAAGATCGATCTCGCTCTTGACCCAGGTCAGGGGTCCGAGATCGGCTTCGATGGCGTGCGTCATGAGCGTGCTCTCTTGCTACTTGCTACGGCGGTTGTCAAACCTTGAAGCCGGAAACCGAACCCTTGAGTTCGATGGCGAGGTCGGCAAGCTGGCCGATGGAGACCGCGGTTTGCTTGGTGCCTTCGGTTGTTTGCTCGGTAATGGCAAGAATATCCTTCATCGCGTCGGCCACGCGCGAGGCGGTGGCCGCTTGTTGTTGCGTATCGGTGGAGATTTGTTCGATCAGGCGCGCGGCTTCGATCGACACTTGTCCGATCTCGGTCAACGCCTGACCGGCGGCGTCGGACAGTAGCGCGCCCTCGACCACGTCGCGGGTAGCGTTTTCCATCGCGCCGACGGCGTCCTGGGTATCGGTCTGAATGGTTTTGACGATGGCGGAGATCTGTTTCGTCGCTTCCGCCGAGCGTTCCGCCAGACGTTGCACTTCTTCGGCAACGACGGTGAAGCCACGGCCGGCGTCGCCGGCGGAGGCCGCCTGGATAGCGGCATTCAGCGCGAGGACGTTGGTCTGCTCGGTAATGTCGGAAATCAGTTCGACGATTTCGCCGATCTCCTGCGAGGATTCGCCCAGGCGTTTGATTCGCTTCGAGGTCTCCTGAATCTGTTCGCGGATGTTGTTCATGCCCTTGATCGTGTTTTCCACCGCGTCGGCGCCTTTGCGCACCGATTCGAGCGAGCGGCGGGCGGCTTGGGCGGATTGGAGCGCGCGTTCGGAAGAGTCGGTCATCGAGCGCGCCATGTTCTGCGCGGTGCGGCCGGCCTCCTCGATCTCGCGTGACTGACGCTCGGTGGCACCGAGCAGTTCGGAAGAGGTTTTCTGCGCCGATTGCGTTGCGGCGGTCACGCGGGAGGCGGCATCGTTGATGCGTCGCACCAGCACCGAGAGCTCTTCGATCGTGTAGTTCACCGAGTCCGCAATTGCGCCGGTGATGTCCTCGGTGACGGTGGCGCGGATGGTGAGGTCGCCGTCGGCCAGATCACCCATTTCATTCATCAAGCGCAGAATGGCCTGTTGCGTCATGTTGCGCTCGGCTTCGGCCGATTGGCGCTGATCTTCCGCTTCGGCGCGGCGTAAAGCGAAGTGGTCGTTATAGACCTTGGCCATGCGGAAGAGCATGACGAGAGCCAACACGGAGCACGCCGCAATCCCGATGAGCAAAGGATCGAAGCCGCGCGCGGAGCGGTTGAACGCTTCGGCCAGGTCGCTCGTGTGCTCCAGTAAGGGCACGGAATCGTTGAATATGCGGCCCCCGGCCTGCTTGGCTTGAACAAGCAATTGGATATTGCCGAGGATGTTCGATACCGCCTCCAATGTGCTCGTGGTACCGGCTTCAAGCTGGCTCAAGCGGTTACGGACTTCCGCGTCGGTGCTCGTTTTCGAGAGTGCGACCAGTTGATCGCGGAACGTATTGGTGTCCTTGCCGAGCGTGAAGGCGATTTCGGGGTCGATCGCGCTGGATACCAGCAAAGCGTTGGCGTTTTTGGCGATGCGTTGGGTCAGCATGACCATGTTGTTGGCCATGGCAGCATCGCGGGGGTCGCTACCAGCCTGGGGTTTGAGTGCGGCAACCTGTTCGGTGAGGTTGAGCAAGGCGGCATTGGATGTGTTGATCGTGGCGACCGAGCCGTTCAGGGAGAGCAGATTTTTTTCTTGTGCGAGCAAGTGCTTGGCGTCTTGTTCGATCTTGCTCCAAGAGTCGCTGACCGCTTGCAACTGTGCGCGGCTGTTATCGGGCACGGCTGGCACGGAAAGGCCGTTGATGTCTCCGCCTACGTCAAGAGCGGAAAGCAGGCCTGAAAAACGCGCGGTGCCGGTGCGCAACTCCTCGAAGGAGGGTGTGTGCCCTTGCAGGGCAAGCTGCGCCGCCTTTGCGATACGCTGAGACAGCGTCTGCATTTCGCCCGCCGCGGTCACGTAGGTGGTGAGAGTGGTGGATTGGCGATTCTGATAGACGATCAAGGCCGCGAGTGCGGCGACCAGGATGATGAAGAGAACGAGGGTCGGCCGGATTTGCTCACCGATAGAACGGTGAGCCGTCTCATGTGCTTGCATGATCGGCGGTACGGCAGTGTGGGTCTCCATGATGGTGGTATTGGAGGCCGTATCGTCCGTGGCTGATTTTTTCTTGCCGAAGGAGAGCTTGAATGCCATGTTGCGTGCTCCGCCGCTAGTTAGGGTTGAATGAGTATGTTTGGTTGAAGGAGCCCGCATCGCGTGCCGTTATTTGAGCGTCATCCATCAGCCTGCTCCGGCGTCGAGAAAACCGGGATAAGCAAGCAGGTGCGGCACATCCAACTGCAGCCACAAACGATCTTGTGTGTCGCGCAGGCGCTGCCCCACCCAGGGGCGCTCCTCTGCGTTTGTAGGAGTAGCATCGGGTTCGAAATCTTCCTGACTGCGCAGTCCCCAGGCGCGGGAAACGAGCAAGGCGCAATGTACGCCGTGCCGGGCGCCGATCAGCACGAGGCGGGCTTGCCCCACTGGGGTGATGGGGGTGCCGTGGTGAAAGCTGGAAAAATCCACAACACCGTAAAGCGTGCCGCGTACATTGGCCATGCCGCGATACCAAGGGCGCGTGAGGGGAACTGGCGAGAGTGGCGGGGGCGGCAAAATTTCGCCGGAATCGCCCAGGTCAAGCAGCCAGTTTTCGTCGCCGGCCTGAACGCCGAGAAGACCTCTACGTTCACTGGTCTTCGCCTCGGCGAGGCGCCGTACCAAACCTTCTTGGAATTCGCGCAGACTGATCCGTTTGGACATAGAGCGTAATCAGCCTATCGCCTTGATGCGGGCGAGCAGCTCGTCGTGCACGATCGGTTTCACCAGGTAGTCGTAAGCGCCTTGGCGGATACCCCAGATTTTGTCGGTTTCAAGCCCTTTGCTCGTGCACATGATGATCGGTATCGCATGCGTGGCGCTGTTGCGCGAAATCGTGCGCGTGGCTTGGTAACCATTCATGCCCGGCATGACCACGTCCATCAGGATC
>JAVBJT010000019.1:0-107956 GCA_031546845.1 Azoarcus sp.
CGGCAACCTCCTCCGGCGTGCCGGCGCGTTTGGCCGGAATCGCCTGGAGGATCGCCTCGGTCACATTCTGGGGCAGCGCACGCGTCATATCCGTATCGATCATGCCCGGCGCGATCGCGTTGCATGTGATCCCGCGTCCGGCAAGCTCCCGCGCGAGCGATTTGGTCAACCCCAGCACCGCCGCTTTGGAAGCGGCGTAGTTCGATTGCCCGACATTGCCCGTCAGGCCGATCACCGAGGAGATATTAACAATCCGCCCCTGCCTTGCGCGAAACATCAGGGGGGACGCATGACGGCAACAATTCCATGCGGATTTACAGTTTCCCTGCATGACGGCATCAAAATCCGATTCCGCCATGCGCATGAGCAGCCCGTCGCGCGTGATGCCGGCGTTGTTCACCAACACGGCGACAGGGCCGACCTTGGCTTCGATCTGCGCGACCATGGCTTTGCAGGATTCGTAGTCGGATACGTCTCCTTCGGCCACGGCGAAGTCGAAACCTTGCGCCTTTTGCTGGGCGAGCCATTCATCTTTCGGCGGGAAATTCGGTAGGCAGTTGGCGACGACTTTGTAGCCGCCTTGAGCGAGCGCCCGACAGATGGCAGTGCCTAAACCGCCCATGGCACCGGTGACGAGAGCGACTTTTTGACTCATGATCGAACCTTTTCTGCAACGTTTCTATATTGGGAAACAGCGTGCGCCGGATTCGGCCGGCCGCTGTCTTGTCGCGCGGCAGCATGGCAGCACAATCTCTTTCAGCAGCCAGGGCCACCCATATTATATAGACAATCGTGACAGAATATTGCATTGCAACAGTTTGACGGCCTGAGCCGCCGGTCTTGCGATCCGGCGGTTCGCGCGCGCTGAATCGCTGTGCCGGGCGGCTTGCGGAAGGTTTTGAGGGCGGAAGGAGTCTTTACCCAGATAGGGGCGTGGCTGGCGTATCGCGCTGTTTCGTTGCAGTGCGGCGGAGGCAGTGCCGGCGGCGTATCTTGGTTGGGCTGGCGGTTTTATCCTGGTCAGCGGATCGGGCATGGTGCCTGTATCGGACGCGGGCCGTTCAATGTGGAGACGAAGCGAAAAATGGGTATTGAAAAAATTGGCGTAGTGGGCGCGGGCACGATGGGAAATGGCATTACCCAGGCGTGCATCGCGGCGGGCTTCAATGTGGTGATGACGGATATCGGCGAAGCGCAGTTGCAACGCGGCGTGGCGACGATCGGCGGCAGCTTCGACCGCTTGGTCAAGAAGGAAAAGATGAACGCCGCGCAGAAGAGCGAGGCGATGGCACGGATCACGACGTCGACGGACATGGGGGCGCTGGCCAACTGCGATCTGGTGATCGAGGCCGCGACCGAGAACCTCGACCTCAAGCTGAAGCTGTTCGCTCAACTCGATGCGCTGGCCAAGCCCGAGGCGATCATCGCCACCAATACCTCGTCGATTTCCGTGACCAAGCTCGCGGCTTCGACCAAACGGGCCGACAAGGTGATCGGCATGCACTTTTTCAATCCGGTGCCGGTCATGGCGTTGGTTGAACTGATTCGCGGCTTGCAGACTTCCGATGCGACTTATGCGGCGGTGGAGGCTGTTACCAAGGCGGTCGGCAAAACGCCCGTCCAGGTCAAGAACAGCCCGGGATTCGTGGTCAACCGCATGCTGTGCCCGATGATCAACGAGGCGATTTTCGCTCTTGGCGAAGGCTTGGCGACGGCGGCCGAAATCGACGAGGCGATGAAACTCGGTTGCAATCATCCCATCGGCCCGCTGGCACTGTGCGATCTGATTGGTTTGGATGTTGAACTGGCGGTGATGCAGGTGCTGTTCGAGGGTTTCAAGGATCCGAAATACCGCCCCGCGCCGTTGTTGGTCGAAATGGTCGAAGCCGGCTATCTGGGCCGTAAGACGGGCAAGGGGTTTTTCGATTATCAGTAATCGCGCTTAGGGGGCGTCCTCCATGCCGGAGGCCGCCATTGCGTACTCCCCCGGAGTACGGCCGCGCGCAGCGCAGGCCGTGGCTGGGGGGGCAGGCCGTCTGATACGTGCGGCTTGGAAGGGCAAGCTTTTCGTCGGCTTCGCCAACGCGAGATGAACGGCGGCAGGTACGCGACCATCCAATATTTCTCGACGCTCACGATGCAGCACGGCTATCGCGCTGAATCCCCTGGAAATCGCAAGGAGAACCACAAATGGATCTGCTACAAGCTCACGACAAAGATCTCGGTGGCGGCTTCATGGTGCGGCGGCTGCTGCCCGCGGCCGCGCGGCATTCGGTTGGGCCGTTCGTGTTCTTCGATCACATGGGGCCGGTCACCGAGCACCCGGGCCGCGCACACGACGTGCGCCCGCATCCGCACATCGGCCTGGCTACCGTCACCTACTTGTTTGAGGGTGCGATGATGCACCGCGACAGCCTCGGCCATGCGCAGGAGATCCTGCCCGGTGCGATCAACTGGATGACCGCCGGGCGAGGCATCGTGCATTCGGAACGCAAGCCCGACCGGCTGCTGCAGGCCGAATACGTCAACCACGGCCTGCAATTGTGGGCCGCGTTGCCGCGCGAATTCGAAGAGGCCGAACCGAGCTTCATGCACACGCCGGCCGAGGCGATTCCCGAACTGCGCGAACAGGGCGCGAAGGTGCGTGTGCTGATCGGCGAAGCTTTCAGTGTGCGTTCGCCGGTCGCCACCTTCGCGCCGACGCTGTATCTCGATATTGAACTGGCGGCCGGCGCGCGCTTTGCGTTGCCGGCGCTCGCGGTCGAGATGGCGATATATGTTGTCATGGGAGAGCTCGCTGTCGACGGCCAGTCCGTGCCCGCGCATGCGATGGCGGTGCTGCCCGATGGGCTGGGCGCCACGCTCCAGGCCGGCCTGGAACCGGTGCGGCTCGCGGTGATCGGCGGCGCGCCGCTCGATGGGCCGCGCTTCATCACCTGGAACTTCGTTTCGAGCCGGCGCGAGCGCATCCTGCAGGCTGGAGACGACTGGGCCGCGCAGCGCATGGGACGGATCGCCGGCGAAACGGAATTCATTCCACTGCCGGGGCATCCGTTTCAGGTGCAGGGGAACGCGAAGTCTTGACGTTGGGTCGCCCTGTTATCCAGTCGCATGCAGCCCGTATCAATCAGATTGTGTCAGCGTTGGGCGTGGTTGCCGAAGCCGATTCGTCTTGCGCCGGCGGTGGCAGGTGGTCGAGCAGCCAATCGACGGTGGAATGGGCGTAGAGGCCGATTGCGCTGTCCGTCGCCGTGCCGATCTCGCCGCCGTCGATGCGCTTCCAGTCGTGCTGGCAGGTGAGTAGCGCATAGGCTTGGCGCAGCATCGCACTGCCCGGGTCACGGTCGCCGACGATGAAGCGGGTTGGCAGTGCAAGCGCGCGCAGCGGGCCGGCGCCCGCTAGATCGGGGCGGCCGCCAAGGCAGACGAAGGCGCTGAAGTGTTCTTGTGGCGCTTTTGCCGCTGCGCGAACGGCGGCGCCGCTGGCGGTGCCGAAGGTCACGAGGCTAATGGGCAGCGCGGTCAGTACGGGTTGGTGGCCGATCCATGTAGCGACGGCGAGAAGGCGGTCGGCGAGTTGCGATACGTTGAAGCCGGCGTCCGGGTCGTGCTCATTTTCGTGTTGGGTGAGCAAGTCGAGCGTCAGCGTGGCAAAGCCCGCTTGTTGCAGCGCCGCGGTTATGGATTCTTCGATATGTGTCGGATGCGGTTCGCCAGCGTGCAGGCTGAGTGCCAGCGCGCATACGTCCGGCGCGTGCGAGAGCTGGCCGTTGAGCCAGGCACCGTCGGCCGGTAGGCTAAGCAGGGTGTTGCGCAGTTTCACGGCATGCCACGGAAGAGTACGAAGAGCCAAGTGAGAATGGCATAGCGTTGCGTTGCCGGCAAGGTATGCGTTTATCTTGCTGTGAGTTTTGCCATTGCGTTGTCATTTCTTTGTTATTGCGCGCGGTGAATCGAAACCGGAATGCGCCGTGCGCCGAATGGCTTGGCGTAAGCGCCGAAACAACCCGCGAGCCGGGTGCCGCAGTGGCGGCAGACGCCGCCGTCAAGGCGATAGTCCAGAATTTCGTACCAGTCGCGCACGATCAGCGCTTCGCCGCAGTGGCTGCAGTACGTGGTGCCGCCCGTGGTGTCATGCACATTGCCGGTATAGACGTGGCGTAGGCCCGCGTCGAGCGCGATGTGCCGCGCGCGGGTGAGTGTGGCCGGCGGTGTCGGCGGCACGTCGCCGAGTTTGAAATCGGGATGGAAGGCGGTGAAGTGCAGCGGCGTTTCGGCGCCGAGCTCGCGGTACACCCATTGCGCCAGCGCGGCGAGTTCGGTGTCGTCGTCGTTATGGCCGGGGATCAGCAGTGTCGTCAGTTCGAACCATACCGAGGTTTCGCGGCGCAGCCATACCAGGGTGTCGAGTACCGGTTGCAGGCGCGCGCCGCACAGGCGGGTATAGAACGCGTCGGTGAAACCTTTGAGGTCGACATTGGCGGCGTCCATGCGCGAGAAAAAATCGCCGCGCGCGAGTTCGGTGATGTAGCCGGCGGTAACGGCGACGGTTTTCAGCCCCCGTTCGTGGCAGGCGTCGGCCACGTCCATGGCGTATTCGGCGAAGATGACCGGGTCGTTGTAGGTGAAGGCGACGCTGGCGCAGCCCAGGGCGGCGGCGGTGTGGGCGATTTCTTCGGGGCGGGCGGCATCCATCAACCGATCCATGTCGCGGGATTTGGAAATATCCCAGTTCTGGCAGAACTTGCAGGCGAGATTGCAGCCGGCGGTACCGAAGGAGAACACGCTGCTGCCGGGGTGGAAGTGGTTGAGCGGTTTTTTTTCGATCGGGTCGATGCAGAAGCCGGAACTGCGGCCCCAAGTGGTGAGAAGCATTGCATCGCCCTCGCGCATACGCACGAAGCAAGCGCCGCGCTGGCCGTCGTGGAGCTTGCAGTAGCGGGGGCAAAGGTCGCATTGCAGGCGGTCGTCGGCAAGGCGGTGCCAGTAGCGCGCGGGGTAATGGTGTGTGGGGTGTGCGGGGTGGGGCATCGCAATGTCCTTGAAAACCTGCGCGACGGCGATCCGCTTTCAGTGTGGCACAGCGTGGATAGCGGTGCCCGGGGAAGCGTTCAGATTTTGGCGCTTGAGGTGCTTCGAGGGGCGGCGGCCTCTTCGCGCAATTCGTTCTGCCTGTCCGGCTCATACCATTTGTGCACGGTATAGCGCGCGGCTTTCAGGCCGGGTGTGGGTTGGTCGGGCGGCAAGCCGGCCTTTTGCTTCAGCGCGGCGAGGAAATGGCGTGGTTCGGGCAGTTGCTCCCACACTTGGGGCAGGAAGGTAGCGCCGTGGTTGCCGGCAAAGAGAATCAGGCCGTCCTGGCCGGGGCGCAGGAGGCGGAGCAGGGCATCCTCGTCGTCGAAGTCGAGCGCTTCCGTATCCGAGAGCAGGGAGATTTCGATGCGCAGGTCGTCGAACTCGTCCGCCGTGACGGGCGGGAAGCGGATATCGCGCGTGGCCGCGGCTACGGCGTTGGCGGCGATATCTTCGCCCAGCGTGCGCTGGGCATGCAGACTGCCGATGCAGCCGCGCAGGGCGCCGCCGCGCATCAGGGTGACAAAGGTCGCGCCGCGCGCGGCGAGCCGTGCGTCGTTGTCGCTTGTGGGCGGCGGCATCCGGCCGAGCAGGCCGCCGATGGCCTGCCGCGCTTTGGCGAGCAGTAGCGCGCCGAGCGCGTCGTCGATGACGCGCTTGTCCGTGGCAGGCGCGTCAGTGGCAGGCGGCGGCATGGGGCGGGTCGCAGAAGGCGATGCTGGCGTAGCCGACGACGCGGCTGCGGTCGCCAGCGGTATCGCCGGAATTGCGCGCGTCCAGCAGGTAAGGTTCCAGGCCGCGGCGGCGGGCGGCGGCGAGGAAGCCATTGACCGGCGTTGCGCCGCAAGCCTGCGCATGGTTCAACTGCGGCGACAACGCGAGGATGTTCTTCAACGTGTGCTGGTCGTGCGTGCGTGCTTCGTCGTAGGGATGGTAATGCGAGAGGTCGGAACTGATGACGATCAGTGTTTCGTCCCCGCCCCACAGCGATTCGAGCAGATCGCGCACGGCATCGTTCGGGGCGTTGCCGACCAGCAGCGGTACGAGTTCAAAGGTGTCGAGCATCGTCTGCAGGAAGGGCAGTTGAACTTCCAGGCAATGTTCCTGCGCGTGCGGGTGGTCGTCGATGACGACATCCTCGCGTCGGCCCAGGGCCAGCCAGTCGGCGCGGCTGATCGGCACTTCGCCCAGCGGCGTGGCGAAAGCCTGTGCCGCCGGCAAGGCAAAGTGTTCGACATGCTCGCGGTGAGCGGGGCCGAGCATGACGACGCGGCGGATGCGCTGGCGCAGGGCGGCGATGGCGGCATAGGCGTGGGCCGCCACCGGGCCGGAATAGAGATAGCCCGCATGGGGCACGATAAGCGCCCGGGGGGCGAGCGGGTATTCCGGCGCGAGCGTGTGGGACAGCATGTCGGCAATCTGGACGCGCAGTACCCGTTCGTCGGCGGGGTAGAAGTATCCGGCTACGGCGGCGGGGCGGATGGATGCGATAGCCATGACGAAAAGCACCGAAAGAAAGCAAGTGGCGTCAGCACGGTTACAGGCTTGAGACGCCTGTCTTGGCGTTGCCTTTGCGCTTGCTGGGAACTGACTTGCCGGGTGGCGATTTCAAGTTTTTCAATTATAACGCCGTGGCCGTGCGCAATTTCGTGGTGCGTGCGCTGTGGCGGTTAAAATCCGCGCCATGCAAAATTTCCATCCACGCCATTTCGCCATCGTGCCGGCCGCGGGCAGCGGTAGTCGCATGGGCGGCGCCAAGCCTAAGCAATATCTGCCCTTGCTCGGCAAGCCTTTGTTGTTTCACACATTGGCGGTGTTGTGCGCCACAGCCGAGATCGACAAGGTGTTCGTCGTCTTGTCCGTGGGCGACGCCGAGTGGGCGCGCCATGATTGGCATGCGCTCGGGCCGAAGCTCGTGCCTTTGTTTTGCGGCGGCCCGAGCCGCGCCGACAGCGTGCTTGCCGGTTTGCGCGCGATTGCGGGCGAAGCGACGCAGTCCGATTGGATTCTGGTGCACGATGCCGCGCGCCCATGCCTGGCGCCGTGGCATGTGGATAAATTGATCCGCGAATTGGCCCACGAGGAGGTCGGCGGCCTGCTCGCGGTGCCGGTGGCCGATACCTTGAAGCGCGCCGATGCGCACAGGAATGTGGCCGCCACGGTGCCGCGCGACAGTCTGTGGCAGGCGCAGACGCCGCAGATGTTTCGCTACGTGATGCTGCGCCGGGCCTTGGAGAGCGCCAGCAATGTGACCGACGAGGCGAGCGCCATCGAGGCCGCCGGGTTGCGGCCGCGCCTGATCGAAGGCGATGCGACTAACCTGAAAGTGACCTGGCCGTTGGATTTGCACCTTGCCGAATGGATTCTGCAGCACCGCGAGGGGGATGCGGGCCACGGAGGAGAAACGCGATGAATTGCCCTTTCCGCGTCGGCCAAGGGTTCGACGTGCACGCCTTGGTGCCGGGCCGGACACTGGTCGTCGGCGGTGTCACTATTCCCCATGAGCGCGGCCTGCTGGGGCATTCGGATGCGGACGTGCTGCTGCACGCGCTGACCGACGCTGTGCTCGGCGCCGCCGGCTTGGGCGATATCGGCCGCCTTTTTCCCGATACCGATCCGCGCCATGCCGGCGCGGACAGCCGCGTGTTGCTGCGCGAAGCCTGGCGGCAGGCGCGCGTGGCGGGGTGGGCGGTGGTTAACGTCGACGCCACGGTGATCTGTCGCGCGCCCAGAATCCTGCCGCATGCGCCGGCCATGACGGCGAATATCGCCGCCGATCTGGAGATGGACCCCGGCGCGGTGAACATCAAAGGTAAAACCACCGAAAAGCTCGGCTTTACCGGCCGTGGCGAGGGCATTGCGGCGCAGGTCGTGGTGCTGCTGGCGCGGACGGATGCCTGAGGCGTTGCCGCAGCAACCCGCTCCGGCCGGGCGCGCCCGGGTGTTTTTCGCCCTGTGGCCGGATGCCGCGACTGCCGCGCGCTTGGGTGCGTTGGCGCGCGGCTTGTGCGAACACTGCGGCGGCCGTGCGATGCGGCGCGATACCTTGCATCTGACGCTGGCGTTCGTCGGCGATGTCGAGCGCGAACGCCTGGAGGAACTGCAACGGATCGGCGCGGCACTGTCCGGGGCCGCTTTCGGTTTGCGGCTGGATCGCGTCGGCGCTTGGCAGAACAAGCGCATCGTTTGGGTTGCGCCAACGCACACGCCCCCTGTGCTCGCCGAACTGGCCGCGTCGCTGGCCGGTGCACTGCGCGCGGCCGGGTATGCGCTGGAGGCGCGCGCCTACGCGCCGCACATCACCCTGCTGCGCAATGCCGCGCGGCCACCGATGCGGGAAAATGTGGATGCATTCGAGTGGCGTATCGGCGGGTTTGCGCTGTTGGAGTCCTTGCGCCTGCCCGCCGGCGCGCGTTACCGCAAGCTCGGCGCTTGGCGTTTGGGTGCGGCCAAGGCCGATGCGGGTTTTTGAGCGGATAGGGGAAGGCTTTGCGGGCGGGCTGCCTCACGGGGGTGCGCCGGTGTTGGCGCCAACGTCGAGATGGGCTTCGGCTTCGTCCGCGGTTTCGTATAGGTGCGGCGTGACCGCCTGGCGCGCCAGCGCCTCGCCCAGCTTGAGGCGTATAAAGGAACTCGACGTGTAGCGGGTTACGTTGTTGTAGTGCCGGTCCATCAGTCCCTTGACCATGCCGATGTAGTCGTCCACCAGTTCGGGCACGATGCTGAAGCGGTCGTAATTGACGATGGCGTTCACCTTGTGTCCGATTGGCTGGAGCTTGGCTTCGACCGCTTTGCGGATGCGCTCGATATCGTCTTTACTGCGTATCGACAGCCCCTGGAAATTGACGAAAAAGAGGTTTTGGCCGGTGTCGTGGGTCAGGCGCTCGTCAAGCGGAATTTCCAGCATATCGGCCCGGATCGCCATCGGTTCGTTGCGGAAGATGCGCTCGTCCATCAAAGCCGGCTCGCCACGTATGACCGGCTTGAAGTCCATTTGGTCGAGAATGTCCTTTTGTAGATCGACGCCGGGGGCGATTTCAGTCAATTCCAGGCCGTTGGGCCCGAGCCGGAAGACGCAGCGCTCGGTGATGTAGAGAACGTCCTTGCCCCATTTGGCGGCCTGTACGCCGCTGAAGGTGCGGTGTTCGACCTCTTCGACGAATTTGCGCGCTTGGCCGTCTCGGTGGATGCGCAGCTTGCCGTTTTCGATCGAAATTTCCAGATCGCCGGCGGTAAACGTGCCGACGAAGACGACCTTCTTGGCATTTTGCGAGATGTCGATGAACCCGCCCGCGCCGGCCAGACGCGGGCCGAATTTGGACACGTTGAGGTTGCCGTGCCGGTCGGCCTGGGCCAGGCCGAGAAAGGCGAGGTCCAGGCCGCCGCCGTCGTAGAAGTCGAACTGGCCGGGTTGGTCGATGATCGCCTCGGTATTGATCGCGGCGCCAAAGCTCAGGCCGCCGGCGGGGATGCCGCCGATGACGCCGGGTTCGGCGGTCAGGGTCAGCAGATCGATGATCTGCTCTTCCGCCGCCACGTTCGCCACGCCTTCCGGCATGCCGATGCCCAGATTCACCACCGCATCGGCTTTCAGTTCCAGGGCCGCGCGGCGCGCGATGATCTTGCGTTCGCTCATCTCCATGGTGGGGATGGCCGACATGGGTATGCGGATTTCGCCGGAATACGCCGGGTTGTATTGCTCGCTGAAAGTCTGCATGTGGTACTCGGGCTTTTCCGCCACCACCACGCAATCGACCAATATGCTGGGAATCTGGACGCTACGGGCGTCCAGGGTGCCGCGCTCGGCGACGCGCTCGACCTGGACGATGACCATGCCACCTGAATTTTTCGCCGCCATGGCGATGGCCCGCGCCTCCAGTAGCAGCGCCTCTTTTTCCATCGTTACGTTGCCGTCCGGGTCGGCCGTCGTTCCGCGGATGATGGCGACGTTGATTGGGAACGCCTTGTAGAGCAGGTATTCCTCGCCGTCGATTTCCATCAGGCGCACGATGTCGGTGGTGGTTTTGGCATTGAGCTTGCCGCCGCCGAAACGCGGGTCGACGTAGGTGCCCAGGCCCACCCGCGTCAGCGTGCCGGGCTTGCCGGCGGCGATGTCGCGGTAAAGGTGGCAGATCACCCCTTGCGGCAGGTTGTAGGCTTCGATGCGGTTGGAAACGGCCAGCCGCTGCAATTTGGGCACCAGGCCCCAATGGCCGCCGATGACGCGGGCAACCAGCCCTTCGTGCCCGAGGTGGTTGAGGCCGCGTTCCTTGCCGTCGCCTTGGCCGGCGGCGTAAACCAGGGTCAGCCCGCGCGGCTGACCGAGGCCGTTCACGTCGTGCGCTTCGCTTTCGAGAAAACGCGCTTCGAGTGCGATGGCGATGTTTTCGGGAAAACCGATGCCGACGAAGCCGCCGGTGGCTACCGTGTCGCCGTCGCGGATCAGGCGCACGGCTTCGCTGGCCGAAACGATCTTGCCGGTGTCGGCCGCGCGTAGCGAGGCGGCGGCCGGGTGATGAGACAATGGCATGATGATCTCCTCCTGTTGGATGGCAGCGGTCTGACGGGTCAGACCAGGCCGGTCGCGTAATAGACCGCGATCACCACGAATACCGACAGTGTTTTGATGATGGTGATGGCGAAAATCTCCTTGTAGGCAACCCGGTGCGTGAGGCCGGTAACCGCCAGCAAAGTAATCACGGCGCCGTTGTGCGGCAGGGTATCCATGCCGCCGCTGGCCATCGCCGCCACGCGGTGCAGCACTTCCATCGGAATCCCGGCGGCCTGGGCGTTCTGGATGAAGCTGTCGGCCATGGCGGCAAGCGCGATGCTCATGCCGCCGGAGGCGGAGCCGGTGATACCGGCGAGCGCGGAAACGGTGATCGCTTCGTTGATCAGCGGATCGGGGATGGCGCGCAAACCGTTGGCAACGATCAGAAAACCAGGCAGGGCGGCGATAACGGCGCCGAAGCCGTATTCCGAGGCGGTGTTCATCGATGCAAGTAGTGCGCCGGCAATGGCGGGCTTCGACCCTTCCGCGAACTTGGTGTACACCTCTTTCCAGGCGAAGACGAAAACGGTCAGGATGCCGATCAGCAATGCACCCTCGACCGCCCAGATGGCGGCAATCTTGGCAACTTCCTGCACCACCGGCGGATCATTGCCGATCACCGCGGGAATGAAGGAGTGCGACTTGCCGTAGAACTCCGGTATCGCCAGCGTCAAAACCTTGTTCATCACGC
This sequence comes from Azoarcus sp., assembly GCA_031546845.1. Classification (GTDB taxonomy): domain Bacteria; phylum Pseudomonadota; class Gammaproteobacteria; order Burkholderiales; family Rhodocyclaceae; genus Azoarcus. Next base: position 11,316 of record JAVBJT010000019.1, read on the forward strand.
CTACCAGCACCAGCGGCAGCAAGGCGATCAAGGGGTGCGGCAGCGTCTCGCTCTCGAACGGCGCCGGCTCGTTGACCAGTTTGGTGCCGTAGCCTTCGTTTTTGGCCAGGGCGCGGCGGCGGCGCCATTCCAGGTAGGTAATGCCGCACCCTATGATGAAGATGGAGCCGATGAGGCCTAGCCAGGGCGCCGCCCAGGTATCGGTCTTGAAGAAGGTGGTGGGGATGATGTTCTGGATTTGCGGTGTGCCGGGCAGCGAATCCATCGTGATCGTGAACGCGCCCAGCGCGATGGTGCCGGGAATGAGGCGCTTCGGAATGCCGCTTTGGCGGAACATCTCGGCCGCGAAGGGATAGACAGCGAACACCACGACGAACAGCGAAACGCCGCCGTAAGTCAGGATGGCGCACACCAGCACGATGGCGGGAATCGCCCGCTTCGCGCCGATCAGTTTGATGACCGAGGCGACGATGGCCTTGGAAAAGCCGGAAAGTTCGATAACCTTGCCGAAAATGGCGCCGAGCAGGAAAACCGGAAAATAGAGTTTGACGAAGCCGACCATTTTGTCCATGAAAAGGCCGGTGTACATCGGCGCTACCAGCGTCGGCTCGGTGAGCAGCACGGCTCCGAGTGCCGCGATCGGCGCGAAGAGGATGACGCTGTATCCCCGGTAGGCGACGTACATCAGGAAGCACAAAGCACCCAGTACAATAAGAAAGTCCATGACTCTGTCCCCTCGTGTGGCTTATCGCGCGCTTGTTATGCGGCGGCGTTATCGCAGTAGGCGGACCAGGGAGGTTGGCTATTTGGTTGCTGTGCAAAAAACCAAGGTTTCATCGCTCCGGCGGTCTGCCGAGGATGGCACCCGCTCAGCGGGCCGGACACTGCTACTTAATATCTAGCCCACGCGCGGCGATCTTTTCAGATAAAGCCGCACGCAAATGCCCTAAACAGGGGGGTTAAAATAGTGTCATCAGCGAAGGAGTCATAGCAGGCTTCGCGGCGACAGGAGAAACCAGGCATGACCCGCATCGTCTCTTCCATTCCCGGGCGTATCCGCTTACGCGATTCCGCCTTGCGCCAACCCGACCGCCTCGAACGGCTCTGCGCCGCGTTGCGGGGTATGGATGGCGCGCTGTCGGTCGAAGGCAACGGGAAGGCGGGCAGCGTCGTTTTTTGCTACCGGCAGGGGACGCTGGGCGTCGATGCGGTGGAGTCTGCCGTCGAGCGGGTGATGGGCGCCAAGGTGGATGCCGTCGGGATGAATGCCAACGTGGCTCGTTCGCGGCCGGGGCTCAGGCCCTCGACACGGGTGCGGATCAATCGTTACGCCAAGCGCGGCATGCTGGTCAGCCTGCCGGTTTCGCTGGCGCTCGCGGCGGCGGGCAAGAAGCGCTGGCATGCGGTGAGCGGCGGCGCTTTTGTCGCTTGCCTGCTGGTTCACCTGGCGGTTCACCGGCGCCACTTGATACGCTGAGGTAGCGGCGGGCTTCTCCATTTTCCACTGAAGCTAGGTTCGGCGGCGCTTGCTCACGGCCCTGCCAGATTTGCCTGGACGCTGTCGGGCGCCGCCCAGAAACGCCCGCAGCAGGATGCCGATGGTGCTGCCGTTGTGCAGCATGGAGGCCGAAACCGGCGTCAGCAGTCCGAACGCGGCGGCGCCGAGGATGGCGGTGTTGAGGCCGACGGTGAGCTTGAAGTTGGAATCGATGAGGCGGCGGTTGGCGTTGGCCTGTGCCTTGGCATCGGCGACGCGTTCGATGTTGTCTTCGAGCAGCAGGATGTCGGAAGCCAGGCGGGCGATATCGGCGCCACGGTGCATGGCGATGCCGACGTGCGCCCCGGTCAGCGCCGGCGCGTCGTTGACGCCGTCGCCAATGAAAACGATGCGGGCGCCGCGTTCGGCCAGACCCTGCAATACGGCTGCTTTCTGCTCGGGCAACAGTTCGGCGTGGAATTCGTCGAGGCCGAGTTGGCGGGCCAGTTCTTCCGCGCGGTCGTGGCGGTCGCCGGTGAGCATGTGGATGCTTTTGGCGCCGAGCCGGCGCAGGCGTGCGATGGTGGCGGCGCTGTTGCCGCGCAGCGTGTCCTGCAGGGCCAGGATGCCCAGCGCCTCGCCGCCGAAACCGATGTGCAGCAGTGTCTTGCCTTCGCTTTGCAGGCGTTCGATGACAGCTTGGTGGGCGGAAAGGTCGACGCCTTCGTCGTCCTCGACGAAATGGCGCGAGCCGACGACGATGCGTTTGCCGTCGATGACGCTGGCGACACCGTGGGCGACGATGAATTCGACCTCTTTGTGGTCGAAGTGCTGGTGCGGGTCGATACGGCGGGCGGCCTCGACCACGGCTTGGGCGAGCGGGTGGAAGTAGTGTTCCTCGACCGAGGCGGCGAGGCAGATCAGATCGTCGGGCGTATAGGCCGAATCGAACGCAATAGAGTCGGTGACGCGTAGCGCGCCGGTTGTCAGCGTGCCGGTCTTGTCGAAGACGAAGGTGTCGGCCTCGGCCAGGCGTTCCAGGGCGCTGGCGCCCTTGATCAGCATGCCGGTTTTGCCGGCGCGATACATGGCGGACTTGAAGGCGACCGGGGTGGCGAGTTTGAGCGCGCAGGAATAGTCGGCCTGCAGTACGGCCGCGACCCGCTGCCAGTCGCTGGAAACCAGCCAGGTGGCGCCGGCCAGACCGAGCACCATGGGCACCAGACGGTCGGCCAGTTGCGAGGCCTCGAGCTGGGTGCGGCTGCGCGTCGATAGCGACTGCGCGACGAAGTCGGCGATGCGCGCCGCCGCCGCGTTGCGTCCGACGCGCTCGGCATAGATGCGCAGGCGGCCTTCCTCGACCACCGTGCCGGAAAGCACTTGCTTGCCGCGCCCTTTGGTGACCGGGACGCTCTCGCCGGTCATCGTCGCCTCGTTGATCAGCGCCGCGCCGCCAAGCACCGTGCCATCGACCGGAATGACCGTGCCGGTGGCGGCGATGACGATGTCGCCGATCGCCACCGCGCCGGCATCGATTTCGATCTCCTGGCCGTCGCGCTCGATCCAGACGGTGGTTGTCGCCGGCTGCAGCAGGTGTTTCAGGAGATCGTCGGAACGCTGCTCGATGGAATGTTCGAGGTATTCGCCCAAGGCGAGCAGGAAGGCGGTGGTATGGGCGGCAAGGAAATCGCGCCGCGCTACCGAGATGGCGACTGCCAGCGCCTCCAGCACATGCGACGTGATGCCCTTATGGCGCAAGTCGTCGAGCGCCTCGCCCAGCAGCGGTATCGCCGTTCCCAGCGCCGCTGGCGCCTGCAGGCCGGGCGGCAGGCTGCCGCTGGCGGCCAGCGTGGCGGCGCTGAGCGCCACGGCGCCGAGGCCGGGCGTGCCGGCCACGCGGTCGCCGGCGATCGCCGGCGGCGGCAGGGCGCGGATAGTGGCGGCGAGCCCCTCGGCATCGTTGAGCGCCGGGTCGAATTCGACCACGAGGCTGTGGATCCGGCCGCTGACACGAACCGATTCGACGCCGTGCAGCAGCCGTACCGCATCCTCGATGCGCCGGACCTCTGCCGGAGAGCCGCCCGGCCCCCGGTAACGGAAGCGCACGCGGCCGCGCGTGCGGTGTACCGGGGTGAGCCGGGTGAACCAGCTGGCGGCCATTACTCGGCGTCGAACTGCTCGGTTTCCAATTCGGCCCGGATGTCGGCCATCTGCTCTTTCATTTCCTCAAAGCCGCCAGCCAGTCCAGCGTACAGCTTCATGCCGGCCTTGATCAGTTTGCCGCGCAGTTCTTCGTCGCTCAGCACCCAGGCGGCGCCAGCACCGAGCAAGGCGCCGAGCAGGAATTGCTCGCTCGGGCGGGTACGCATCAAGCCGTTCAACAGGCCGTTGCGGCGTCCCTTGCGGCCCAGGGCCGCCATGCCGGCGGGGCCGCCCGGCCAGCCGCAGGCCTGGGCCATGGTGGCCGCGAAAGCCGTTTCCCGTTCGTGTTTATTGCCTTTCTTCTTACGCTTCTTGGCCATGGCTTTCCTCCCGGTTGGGCTGCGCGATATCGCGCAGCAGTTGTTCGATGAGAAGCACGCCGGCGGCACCGGCGGTGGTGGCGATCAAGGCGCCGGCGTAGTCGCCGCGGACAAGCCGGGAGGCTGCCCGGCTACCAGCGGCGAGCGCCGCGCCGCCTTGCAGGCCGTGGCGCAGAACGCGTTTCAGGGCCTTTCGCGAGGTCGGCCGGGGAGTGTCCTGAAAGGCTGACAAGCAGGCGCTCACCAGCAGACCGCGCAGGAAATCCTCGGCCAGCGGCGGATCGCCGGCTTCTCTGGCCTTGATTTTGCGGGTTTTCGGCTTCAAGCGGTCGGCTCCTTGCCCGGCGCGGCGGCGGCCTTGGCGCTGCGCTTACGTGGCGCGCTGTTAGTAGTCGTGGCGGCGGTGGTCTTGCGGGGGGCTTTTTTCTTGGCTTGAGCGCGGGGCGACTCAGCCGCGGGTGCCGGGGCTTCGGCACGCGTGGCTAATTTGTCTTTCGCTCGGGCCGAAGAACTTTCGATGGCGGTCAGGCTGGAAACGGCCGCTTCGCGCAGCGTGTCCTGGGCCTTATCGAGGCCGGCGCGGACTTTGTCCAATCCGCTGCGGGCTTCCTCGCCGCGGAGCAGGCGGACGGCTGCGACCCCGGTCACGAGGCCGATGGCGAAGGGTATCAACGGGAGCATTTCGGTTCTCCTTTCTTCGATGAAAACGGACCGTACTTTGGTGCAACGGAGGGACGGCTGGGTGTCGGCGCCATGCCGTCTGGCGCATGGCGGAAAATACGGGTTCTAGGCGAGGCCATCGGCAAGCTCGCGATATTTTTGGCGGAGGAGCGTTTCCAGCGCTACGGCGGCGGTGCTTTGTGTGCCGGCCAGGAAGTCGTTCCAGGCGGCGCCGGGAATCACGGCGGGATCGTATTCCACGGTGCAGGAACGCGCCAGCGGATTGACGCGAATCGAGCGGACGCCGGGACTACCCTCGAACAGGGCCTGGAAATGCTTGAGGTCGGCGGCGGCCTTGGGTAGTTCCTCGATCTCGGTTTCGAGCCTGAGGCGTATGCGGCCGCGCACATGGTGGGCGATGCCAATAGCGGCGGCGACGCGGGCGCGCAATTGAGCAAAACCGTCGGGCTGCGCTTCAGTTAGTGGCGTAAGGTGGCTGGCGGTCATCTCATTTCGGGTATGGACGCCCCCGCCGACGGGCGGGTTTTTGGCAAAGGGGAGATTCTACCGCCGGTTGCCGGGTCGGCCTCAGACGTTTGATTTCGGGTTTTGATAGCGCCCCCTTTTTGAAGGGGGTTTGAAGCGAAGTGCGGGGCGCTTGGCGCCCCGCTCGTCTTCAGGGCCGTGTAGAGCGGTCCTTTTCGTTTCCTGCGGAAACGTTTGGTGAAATCAGAGATAAATGGCACCGGCCAAGCGGGCGGCCAGTTCGGGTTCCGGTATCTTAGTGTAGTCCTTGTCGAAGCGGTCGGTGACGAGCAAGGCGGTGGTGCCGTCGATGACCGTGTTCAGCATTCCCATGAAAGCGGGCGGGGCGACGATGATCGCGCGTCCAAAGGCGTTTTTGGCGCGTCCTCGGTACAGTTCCTGAGCAATCTCCTGGGCAAAAACTTTTGCTTCGTGCTGCTTGGGCAGCGTTTGCGGCTGTTTGGAGCCCGCGCCGGCGCCGCTGGCGGCCATGCTACCGGGGCGGTCGGTGACAAGTTCAGCATTTTTTTGTCGGCTTTCCGGGTGGATCAACTCCTTCACCAGCTTGAGGCCCTTGTTGGGACCGAGGTTGGCGTAAAGCTTCGCTAAGCTGGCGTTGGCCACCAGAATCCAGGTAATAGCCATGAAATACCCCTCTGAGACAAGAGAAAATACGGCTGCCGGTAGAACGGCATTTCAAGCTTAGCCAGATTGCTGGGGGGCTGCCAACGTGGTCTTTCCCACGATATGGGAAATGATTTCAATGGGTGGATTGGTGCGCTACGAGCCTCTGAAATAGGGGTTTCCCCTGATCGACGGAAAATCAGAAAATGCCAATGGCAAGCCCTGCGGCAAAGCCTTCGCCGAGTTCTTCGGCGCGGTCGAGGTCGGCGGCGGTGATTTCCTGCCGCACGATGAGGGCTTCCGTGGCCGTTCTCCAGCCATAGCCGTTGGCGATACGGCCGATTTCGCGTACCGCGCCGCTGCCGTCGTTACCGGCGCTGACGAAGACGGCGTAGGGCAGGCCGGCGAGCTTGCCTTCGCAGGGGTAGTAGGTGCGGTCGAAGAAATCTTTCAGCGCGCCCGACATGGTGCCGAAGTTTTCCGGCGTGCCGAGGAGGAGACCGTCGCAGGCGAGCAAGTCGTCGGTGTCGGCGTCGAAGGCGCGTTTGATGAGTGTGTCGGTATCGGCGACGCTTTGCGCGCCGCGCAGCACGGCGGCGGCAAGCTGGCCGGTATTGCCGGACTGGGTGTGATAAACGATGAGCAGGCGTTTGCGGTCGGCCATACGGAGCGTGCGGAAAAAGTGGGGGGCTATTCTGCTTCGACGGCGCCGATGAGCCGGCGTTCGCCCGCTGCGGGGTCGGTGCCGTAGTAGCGCCGAAGCTGTTCGTAGATGGCGGGAAAGGCTTGCTGCAGCGCAAGCGGCGTTTCGAAGAACGCTTCCGAGGCGACGGCGAAGAATTCGCTTGGGTGTTCCGCGCCGTAAGGGTCGAGGACGGTTTCTTCCTCCGCATCGACTTGGGCGCAGAACGCTTCGTAGGCCGCGCCGAAAGCCGTGGTCCAGTCTTCGCGGGAGAGGTCGGGCGGTAGCGCGGGGTAGCCGTCCGCCTCGCCATTGGCCATGTCGAGCTTGTGGGCGAATTCGTGGATGACCGTATTGATGCCTTCGGGCGCTTCGCCGTCGTCGAACCAGGAAAGCAGCACCGGCCCGCCTTCCCAGGCTTCGCCCAGAACCTCATCGTCGTATTCGTGTACTATGCCGTTTTCATCCACTTCCTGCCGTGGAATGATGAAATCGCCTGGATAGACGATAATCCCAACCCAGTCGCGATAGGCGGAAAGGCCGATGTTCAGGATCGGCAGGCAGGCCTGCAGCGCGATGGCGAGCAGGATTTTGTCGGTGAGCAGGAAGCCGTGCGCGCCGTGAAATTGCTTTTCGCCGAGAAAGGCGAGCGCGAGTTCGCGCAGACGTTGGCGTTCTTCTGCGGACAGGAATGCCAGGAAAGGCAGCGTGGCTTCGACTTCGCGCCATTGCGCGTCTGAAACTGTTGCCGTTTCCGCCGTCGAGGGGCCGAAGCCGAGCCATTGGCGTAAGCGTTGGAACATGGCGTCAAAAAGCTGTTTTGCGCATTGGGGGAGCCTGGGGAACGGGCAAGTATTTTTTGTCGGCGAGGCTGCAACCGATCGTGTTCGCGGCGGTCAGTGCTAGAGCGCGGCTCGTCGCCGCTCCAAACGTGATGCAATTATCGCGCGGTCATTGATACCGGGCGATCTTAACACCCGCGTAAATTCGATATGGGATAATCCCGGCAATGGTTTCCGTTACTCATGCCATCTCCCAAAACGATTCCGTCGCCCCGGTCGATCTTCTTGTCGCCGGGTTGCGCGCGAGCGACCGTGAGCGGATCGAACAGGCGCTGGACCTGGCCGCCGATGTGTACGAGGGGCGGGTGCTCGGAACCGGCGAATCGACCTGGACCCATGCCATCGGGATGGCATTGATTGCCGCGTCGCTGCGGCTTGACGTCGATTCTCGCATTGCCGCCCTGCTGTTCGCCGCCGGCGCATACCGGGACGATGCGATCGAGATCATCGAAAGCAATTTTGGTAGTCATGTCGCGCGGTTGGTCAATGGTCTGTTGCGCTTGAATGGCTTGCGCGTCGTCACCCGCATGACGGCCAACGCCACCGCGCCGGAAATCCGCGCTCAGACCGAAGTGTTGCGCAAGATGTTGCTGGCGATGGTGGAGGATATTCGCGTCGTGCTGCTGCGGTTGGCTTCGCGTACGCAAACACTGCGCTATTTTGCCGACCACCCCGGCGGTGAGTCCTGCGATGTCGCGCGGGAAAGCCTCGATTTGTACGCCCCCTTGGCGAACCGTCTGGGCGTTTGGCAGGTGAAGTGGGAACTGGAAGACCTTTCGTTCCGCTTTCTGGAGCCCGATACCTACAAGCGCATCGCCAAGATGCTGGACGGGCGCCGCGTCGAGCGTGAAGCCTTTATCGAGCAGGCTATCGAGCGGTTGCGCAGCGAACTGGCCGCGATGGGTGTCAAGGCCGAGATTTATGGCCGGCCGAAACATATCTTCAGCATCTATAACAAGATGCGTGCGAAGCGGCTGGATTTTTCCCAGGTTTATGACATCCGCGCCTTGCGCGTGCTGGTCGATGAAGTCAAGGATTGCTACTCGGTGCTTGGTTTGGTGCACCAGATGTGGCAACCGATCGGGCACGAATTCGACGACTACATCACCAAGCCCAAAGGCAACAACTATCAATCGCTGCACACGGCGGTGCTGGCCGGCGACGGGCGCGCGCTGGAAGTGCAGATTCGTACTTACGACATGCACCGGCATGCCGAACTCGGTATAGCCGCGCACTGGCGCTATAAGGAAGGCAACAGCCAAGGCGGCGACTACGATGATCGCATCGCCCTGCTGCGCAATCTGCTTTCCTGGCGCGACGAGGTGGCGGATTCCGCGCATTGGCTCGAACAATTCAAGCGGGCTTCGCTTGACGACACACTGTATGTGCTGACGCCGCAAGGCTTGGTGGTCGATTTGCCGCGCGGCGCGACGCCGGTCGACTTCGCCTACCGGGTACACACTGGTCTTGGTCATCGTTGTCGTGGCGCCAAGGTGGATGGTCATCTTGTATCGCTCAATACCCGGCTGGAAAGCGGGCAGACGGTCGAGATCGTCGCGGCCAAGGAGGGGGGGCCTTCGCGTGACTGGCTCGACCTGCGGCAGAGTTATGTCACCACCTCGCGCGCGCGCACCAAGATCAAACAGTATTTCAGCCAGTTGGAAGAGGAGGAACTGCTGGCCAAGGGGCGCAGTTTCGTCAACCGCGAGATGCAGCGCGACGGTCACTCCCAGGCCAATGTCGGCGGTTTGGCTGAGCGCCTCGGCTTCAAGAACGCGGAAGCGCTGTATCTTGCCGCCGGGCGCGGCGAAATCGGTCCGCGCGCGGTGCAGGTGGCTTTGCGCGAGGCGGATGTGCCGCCGGTCGTGGCCGACGAGCCTGAAATCGTCGTCAGCCGTAGCCGTTCCGGGGACAATAGCGACAAGGTGTTGATCGTTGGCGTCGGTAAGTTGCTGACTTCACTGTCGCGCTGCTGCAAGCCGGCGCCACCGGATGCGATCGAAGGCTTTGTCACCCGTGGGCGTGGTGTTTCCATCCACCGTGTCGACTGCCACGACTTTAAAACCTTGCTCAAACGCCATCCGGAGCGGGTCATCTCGGCCGAATGGGGCGGTCAGGCGTACAACAGCAAGCAGGCGGTGTATCCGGTCGATATCGCCGTGCAGGCCACCGACCGGCAAGGCTTGCTGCGCGACATTTCCGACGTGTTGTCGAGGGAAAAGCTCAATGTCATTGCCGTCAATACGTTGACGAAAAAAAATACCGCCTATATGAATTTCACCATGGAGGTTGGTGGTGTGGTGCAATTGCAGCGGGCGATCACCTTGATCAGGGACGTGCCCGGCGTGTTCGACGCGCAGCGTAAGTAAACAGGCTGGAGCGTCAGGGCGGTACATGCCGCTGGTGGCATGACGCGCATTCTTCATCCGGTGTCATAGGGTTCGGTATAATCCGCCGATTCCCAAGGGTTTTTGCAAGGGCGGGCACCTTGGCGTAAAGAGCCCCTTGCCGCACTTGGGGCGATATCCAGGGCTGTGTTTTTCAGAACGCTAACGATAGCGCTCTTGATTTTTATTGCGGTATGTCCTGCCGGGTGGCGCTGCCTGCAAAGGGCGTTGTGTTGCGTGTTCTTCCCGCTTTGGCGCTGGCATGATTCAGCGTAAAAAGGCTGTTATGCCTTGTCTTTCATAGGATTTTCATCTTGTTCGTACCGCGTAGATCGAAGCGGCCGTTGCGACCGCCTTCGAAGCAACAAGGACAGCCGAATACTTTCGATGGAGGCGACCGTTCGCCGCCGCCGGGGGGCGAGGACGGGGAGAGTAGCGCATCCTTGCGCCATGACGCGCACCAGTCCGCCCTGGGTAAGCCGGAGAGTGTTGGTGGGGGGCGCCCCCGTTCCCGCCAGAAGACGGCAAATATGCCGGCGCCGACGTTCGCCGAGCCCGAGCGATTGCAAAAGGTGCTCGCGCAAGCGGGAGTGGCCTCGCGGCGCGAAATCGAAGAATTGGTTCTCGCCGGGCGAATTTCGGTCAATGGCTTGCCGGCCGCGCTGGGGCAGAAGGTGGGGCCGGGCGATCGGGTCAAGCTCAACGGTAAGCTGATTCCGCTTCGCTTTGTTCAGCGTTCGCCGCGTGTGTTGATTTATCACAAGCAGGAAGGGGAAATCGTTTCGCGCGACGATCCCGAAGGGCGGCCGACGGTGTTCGAGCGTCTCCCGCTGTTGCACAAGGGGCGTTGGTTGGCTGTCGGCCGGCTCGATTTCAATACCTCGGGTTTGTTGCTGTTCACCAATGACGGCGATTTGGCGAACCGCCTAATGCATCCGCGTTATGAACTCGACCGTGAATATGCTGTGCGCCTGCTCGGGCAACTCGATGCGGAACAGGTCGCATCGCTGACCGAAGGCATTCAGTTGGAGGATGGTCCGGCGCGTTTCAATACGCTGCTCGATGCCGGTGGCGAAGGGGCGAATCATTGGTATCGGGTGACGATTTCCGAGGGGCGCAACCGCGAAGTGCGGCGCATGTTCGAGGCGGTCGGTTTGACGGTGAGCCGCTTGATGCGGGTGCGTTACGGCCCGGTCGAGCTGCCGCCGCGCCTCAAGCGTGGTATGTGGATGGAAATGCCGGAGGCGGAAGCGTGCGCGCTGGCTGGCAAGCCGTTGCCGCAGGGTGGGCAGGAGCGGAATAAAAAGCCGAAACCGCCGAAGTTGCACCGCACCATGAGCCGGGATCGCTGAGCGGTTTTACTTTGATCGCACTGGCCCGCATGCCGTCTTCGGTTTGCGGGCTTTCGTTTTTGACGTTATAATCTAAAGGCTTTGCGGGGGCGCTCTAATAGATTGTATGAGGCGATGCGGCGGTTAAATTGCTGCAGTGCGTGCTCCGTTTATCCAGTTGTAACGACGGGAATGGGCGTTTCGCCCATTTTTTATTTGCGGGCGGGCATGCGAATCAATATCGAAAATCTGGTCGATCAGGTTGTCAGCGGGCTTGGTTTCGAGCTCGTGGATGTCGAGTTGTCGCCGAAAGGCCGCTTGCTGCGCGTGTTTATCGATATCGAACGCGGTGTGACGGTGGATGATTGCGCGACGGTGAGCAATCAGTTGGTGCGCGTATTCGAGGTTGAGCATGTCGATTACGACCGCCTTGAGGTGTCGTCGCCAGGACTTGACCGGCTGCTGAAAAAAATGAGCGATTTCGAGCGTTTCGCCGGTCACGATATTCAGTTGCGCACGGTCTTGCCGCTGAGTAATCAGCGCAATTTCACCGGTGTGCTGCAAGGGGTGCGCGATGGCGCAATCGTGCTGAGCACCGAGAAAGGGGAGGTGTCGATCCCCTTCAATGAAATCGAAAAGGCGCGCCTTGTTCCTAAATTTTGAGACTCTTGTGGAGGTTTTGCCGAAATGAGCCGCGAAATTCTGCTGCTTGTGGATGCCCTGGCGCGCGAGAAGAACGTCGCCAAGGACATCGTGTTCGCCGCGCTTGAGTCGGCGCTTGCCTCCGCCACCAAGAAGCGTATCCACGACGATGCCGATGTGCGCGTGTCGATCGACCGCGACAGCGGTGATTACGAATCCTTCCGCCGCTGGGTGGTGATGCCGGACGAGGAAGTGAGTAACGATGAGGCCGAAATGGGCATCATCGACGCACGTGAAGTTAACTCCGGCATTGAGCTTGGCGACTATATCGAGGAGTCGCTGGAGCCGATCGATTTCGGTCGCATCGGCGCACAGGCCGCCAAGCAGGTGATTCTGCAGCGCATCCGCGACGCCGAGCGCGAGCAGGTGCTGAACGACTTCCTTGAGCGCAAGGAATTTCTGGTGTCTGGTTCCATCAAGCGCATGGAACGGGGCAATGCGATCATCGAGGTGGGCCGCATGGAAGCGGTGCTGCCACGGGATCAGCAGATCCCGCGCGAAAATCTGCGCGTGGGCGACCGGGTCAAGGCGTATCTGTTGAAGATTGACCGCAGTGCGCGCGGGCCGCAGTTGATTCTGTCGCGCACGGCACCCGAGTTTTTGATGAAGCTGTTCGAACTCGAAGTGCCGGAAATCGAGGATGGCCTGCTTGAGGTCAAGGGCTGCGCCCGCGATCCGGGTTTGCGCGCGAAGATCGCGGTGAAGTCGAACGATCCGCGCATCGATCCGATTGGAACCTGCGTCGGTTTGCGCGGATCGCGCGTGACGGCGGTACGCAACGAAATCAGCGGCGAACAGATCGACATCATCGTCTGGGCGTCGGATCCCGCGCAGTTCGTCATCGCCGCGCTGCAGCCGGCTGAAATCGTATCCATCGTCGTCGATGAAGAGGCGCACGCAATGGATGTGGTGGTGGATGAAAACAATCTTGCCATCGCTATCGGCCGCAGCGGTCAGAACGTCAAGCTGGCGTCCGATCTGACGCAGTGGGCGATCAACCTGATGAGCGAGCAGGAGTCGGCGGAAAAGTCCGAGCAGGAGCATGTCACGCTGCGCGGTCTGTTCATCGAAAAGCTCGATGTGGATGAAGAACTGGCCGATATTCTTATCGACGAAGGCTTCTCTTCGCTGGAAGAAATCGCTTATGTACCGCTCGCCGAAATGCTCGAAATCGAAGCGTTCGACGAAGACACGGTCAACGAGTTGCGTAACCGTGCGCGTAACGTTTTGCTGACCGAGGCGATTGTGACCGAGGAGCAGCTTGAGAACGTTGCAGACGATTTGCTCAACCTCGACGGCATGGACAGGACGCTGGCCGGTGTGCTTGCGCAAAAAGGTATCCGTACCCGGGACGATCTGGCCGACCTCGCGGTCGACGAATTGATCGAAATGGCCGGAATGAACCAGGAAAAGGCCGCGGCGTTGATCTCAGTGGCGCGTGCACACTGGTTCGAGGAATGAGGGGAGGGCAGCAATGGAACAAATGAGCGTGACCCAGTTTGCCGGCGAACTGAAAATGCCGGCGGAAACCTTGCTTGAGCAACTCAAGCGTGCCGGCGTCGACAAGACCGGCACCGGTGATTTGCTTTCCGAGCAAGACAAAACCCGGCTGCTCGACTATCTTCGCCGCGCCCACGGCGGTACCGAACCCAAAGGTAAGATCACGCTGACGCGTAAGCAGACCAGTGAGATCCGGTCCACCGATTCGACCGGGCGCGCGCGTACGGTGCAGGTGGAAGTGCGCAAGAAGCGCACTTTCGTCAAACGTGACGAATTGCCCGCCGATACGGCGAGTGCCGATGTGCCACCGATGCCTGAAGAAGAGCTTGAGATTATCGAAGCCGCGTCTGCCGAGGTGGTGGAGTCCGTGGTTGAAGCGCCCGAGCCTGTTGCCGTGCCGGAGCCGGTTGTGGCCGAGGCCGTGCCCGAACCCGAGCCGGAGCTTGTTGTCGTCGAGGCTGTTGCTATCGAAGCTGTTCCAGCCGAGGCTGTGCCTGAACACGAAACCGTGGCGGAGGAACAGTCCCCTGCCGCTGCCCCTGTGCGTGCCAAGCCGGTGACCATTGCGTCCTTGCTGAGCGAGGAAGAAATTGCCTCGCGGGAGCAGGAGGCGCGGCGCCATCGCGAACTGCTCGAACGCCAGACGGCCGATCTGCGCGCCCGTCAGCAGCGGGAAGCTGCCGCCAAGGCGGCCGTCGAAGCACGCCGCGTCGAGGAAGAAGCACGGCAGGCCAGCGTTCGTGCGGAAGCGCAGCGCAAGGAAGATGCGGCGAAGGCGGATGCGGCTAAGCCGGCAGCGCCGAAGCCCGCGAAGACCACTTCCGGTACGCTGCACCGTCCCCCGGCCAAAGCTGACGACAAGACGGCCAAGGACAACAAGCGTGGGGCCGAAAACAAACGCCGTGGGCTCAAAACCCGTGGTGAGATTGGTGGCGTGGCCGGTAACTCATGGCGCGGCGCCAAGGGTGGCGGACGCCATGGCGGCGGACGCCAGCAGGACGATTACCAGAGCTTCCAGGCGCCCAGCGAACCGATCGTGCGTGAAGTGCACGTGCCGGAAACCATCACGGTCGCTGATCTTGCACACAAGATGGCGGTGAAGGCGACCGAGGTCATCAAGGTGCTGATGAAGATGGGCTCGATGGTCACGATCAATCAAGTGCTGGACCAGGAAACGGCCATGATTCTGGTCGAGGACATGGGCCACCGGGCGCTTGCCGCCAAGCTCGACGATCCTGATGCCTTCCTCGAAGAGCACGATGAGCACAAAAATATCGAGGTGTTGCCGCGTGCGCCGGTGGTTACCGTCATGGGGCACGTCGATCACGGCAAAACCTCGCTGCTGGACTACATCCGGCGCGCCAAGGTGGCTGCGGGCGAGGCGGGCGGTATTACTCAGCATATCGGCGCGTATCACGTCGAAACACCGCGCGGCATGCTCACTTTTCTCGATACGCCGGGCCACGAGGCCTTTACCGCGATGCGTGCGCGTGGCGCCAAGGCGACCGATATCGTTATTCTGGTGGTGGCCGCCGACGATGGCGTGATGCCGCAGACGCGTGAAGCCATTCACCATGCCAAGGCGGCCGAGGTGCCGCTGGTGGTGGCGATCACCAAGATCGACAAGCCGGAAGCGAATCCGGATCGGGTCAAGCAGGAATTGGTGAGCGAAAGCGTGATTCCCGAGGAGTACGGCGGCGAAATCATGTTCATTCCCGTATCGGCCAAAAGTGGTGAGGGAATCGATGCGCTGCTCGAAGCGGTGCTGTTGCAGGCCGAGGTACTGGAACTGACCGCGGCGGTGGATGCGCCGGCCAAGGGGCTGATCGTCGAAGCGCGCCTTGACAAGGGGCGCGGCCCGGTTGCCTCACTGCTGGTGCAGTCCGGTACGCTGAGAAAAGGGGATGTGCTGCTCGCTGGCGCCACTTTCGGCCGCATCCGCGCGATGCTCGACGAAAACGGCAAGTCCATCGACGAAGCGGGGCCGTCGATTCCGGTGGAGATCCTCGGCTTGTCCGATGTTCCTGCCGCGGGCGATGAGGCCATTGCACTGGCCGACGAGAAAAAGGCGCGCGAAATCGCCCTGTTCCGTCAGGGTAAGTACCGCGACGTGAAGCTGGCCAAACAGCAGGCCGCGAAGCTCGAAAATATGTTCGAACAGATGGCCGAGGGTGATGTCAAAAGCCTATCGCTCATCATCAAGGCAGACGTCCAGGGTTCGCAAGAGGCGCTGGTGCAATCGCTGGTCAAGCTCTCGACTGGAGAGGTGCGTGTCAACGTCATCCACGGCGCGGTCGGCGCGATTTCGGAATCCGACGTCAATCTGGCGCAGGCTTCGGGGGCCGTCATCATCGGCTTCAATACCCGTGCCGATGCCGGCGCGCGCAAGCTGGCCGAAACCTTCGGCGTCGATATCCGTTACTACAACATCATCTACGACGCGGTCGACGAGGTGAGAGCCGCCCTGTCCGGCATGTTGTCACCGGAACAGCGCGAAGAAGTCATCGGTCTGGTCGAGATCCGGCAGGTGTTCACCATCTCCAGGGTCGGCTCGGTGGCTGGGTGTTATGTGCTCGAGGGTATCGTTAAACGTAACGCCTCGGTACGCCTGCTACGCAACCATACGGTGGTCTGGTCGGGTGAGCTGGAATCGCTCAAGCGTTTCAAGGACGACGTCAAGGAAGTCAAGTTCGGCTACGAGTGCGGCCTGCAGTTGAAGAACTACAACGACATCGTGGTGGGCGACCAGTTGGAGGTCGTCGAGGTCAAAGAGATCGCGCGGACCCTGTAAGCGATGCCCAAGGAATACTCCCGCAGCCAGCGCGTGGTGGAGCAGATCCGCCGCGAGCTGGCCGAGTTGATCCGGCTGGAAGTCAAGGATCCGCGCGTCGGTTTCATTACCTTGACCGATGTCGAGATCACCCCCGATTACGCTCACGCCAAGGTTTTTTTTACGGCGATGGACGGAGAGGAGAGTGTTCCCGGCATATTGCAGGGTTTGCGCCGCGCGGGCGGTTTCTTGCGCCGCGAGCTTGGCCGGCGGATTCGGCTGCATACGATCCCCGAACTGCACTTCCATTACGACCGCTCGGTCGAGGAAGGCAGTCGGCTGTCCCGGCTCATCGACGATACGGTAAAGGAAGACGAAGCCCGTCACCGCAACGACGTCGACACTGACGACTGACGCGCGGCGGATACTTTCCTCATGCAGCGCAAAATCGTACGCCGCGCCGTAAACGGCGTCCTGCTGCTCGACAAACCTTCGGGTGTGACCTCAAACGCCGCTTTGCAGACGGCGCGCCGTTTACTCAACGCAGCCAAGGCTGGACACACCGGAACGCTCGATCCGATGGCAAGCGGCTTGCTGCCGCTCACTTTCGGCGAAGCCACCAAATTCTCGCAGATGCTGCTCGACGCGGACAAAGCCTACGCTGCCACCGTTCGTCTGGGCATCGAAACCGATAGCGGTGACGCGGACGGGGCGGTGCTGCGCACGCATCCGGTTGAAGTGTCGGAAGCGGCGTTGACCGAGGTGCTGGGCCGTTTCCGGGGTGAAATCGAGCAAATGCCGCCGATGTATTCGGCGCTCAAGCGCGACGGCAAACCGCTGTACGAATATGCGCGCGCGGGTATCGAGGTCGAGCGCGAAACGCGCCGCGTGCGTATCCACGAATTGGACCTGGAAGCATTCGACGGCGATTGTTTTCGCATCCGCGTGGCATGCAGCAAAGGCACGTACATCCGGAGTTTGGCGATGGATATCGGTGCCGCGCTGGGGTGCGGCGCGCATCTGTGCGCCTTGCGCCGAACGCGCATCGGCATGTTCGACGTGGAGGATGCGGTGTCGCTGCAGGTTCTGGAGGCGGCGGACCTAGCTGGACGAGACCGCCTGCTTGCGCCGCCAGATGCGCTCGTCAGCGCGTTTGAACGCGTCGAGCTCGACGGCGAGCAAACCGCCGCCATCCTGCACGGCCAGCCGCTACGCTTCGCGTCTTCCGGTAACGGCCTCGTTCGTTTGTATGGTTCCGGAAACTTCCTTGGCCTGGCGGAATGGCGGGGTGACGGCAGATTGTGGGCGAAACGCCTCATCGCCACGGGAATTACGGCATGAGAAATGCCTTAACGATTGAGTTTCCTGGTCAGTACCGGGTATAATCCGCCGCTTCCGATTGGCAGAACGAAAAGAGTAAATACACCTATGGCTCTCGATACCGCTACCAAGGCGAAAGTCGTTTCCGAATACCAGCGTGCCGCTGGCGACACCGGCTCGCCTGAAGTTCAAGTGGCACTGTTGACCACGCGCATCAACGGGCTGACCGGCCACTTCAAGGAGCACGGCAAGGATCATCACTCCCGCCGCGGTTTGCTCAAAATGGTCAGCCAGCGCCGCAAGTTGCTCGATTATCTGAAAGGGACCAACGCCGATAGCTATCGCGCCCTGATCGAGCGTTTGGGTCTGCGCAAATAAAGAACCGCTGCTCGTGACGAGCCCGCCAGCACCTACCAGGTCGGCTTGAGCCAGCAAAGCCGGGGCGAACCCGCCAGGGTCGTGCCGGCTTTGCCGTTTCTGGCGTATTCGTTCGTGTGCTCGTTGTCGCAGCCGTGGTTGGCTGCAACCCTTGTGTAAAAAGGAAGCTTCCCTTGCCTACCGCCATCAAGAAAACATTTACCTACGGCGCTCATACCGTCACGCTCGAAACTGGCGAGATTGCTCGCCAAGCCGGCGGCGCCGTGATCGTCAATATGGACGACACCGTTGTTCTGGCTACCGTCGTGGGCGCGAAAGACGCCAAGGCGGGACAGGATTTTTTCCCGCTGACTGTCGATTACGTCGAGAAATTCTATGCCGCCGGCCGTATCCCCGGCGGTTTTTTCAAGCGTGAAGGCCGTCCGACCGAAAAGGAAACGCTGACCTCGCGCCTGATCGACCGGCCGATCCGCCCGCTGTTCCCGGAAGGTTTCTATAACGAAGTTCAGGTCATCGTGACCGTGCTGTCGCTCAATCCGGAAGTCGACGGCGACATTCCGGCCATGATCGGCGCTTCCGCCGCGCTGGCGATTTCCGGCATTCCGTTCGACGGTCCGATCGGCGCCGCGCGGGTCGGCTATGCCAACGGGCAGTACATCCTCAATCCGACCGTCACGCAACTCGATACGAGTGATCTGAATCTGGTCGTTGCCGGCACTGAAACCGCGGTGCTGATGGTGGAGTCCGAAGCACAGGAATTGCCCGAGGCTGTCATGCTCGGCGCCGTGGTGTTCGGCCATGAGCAGATGCAAGCGGCGATCCGCGCCATCAACGAACTCGTCGAAGTCGCCGGCAAGCCGGAGTGGGACTGGCAGCCGCCGGCCAAGAACGAGGCCTTGACCGCGCGCGTGGGCGAGCTTGCCCGCGCCGATGTCGATGCGGCCTTCCGCATCACCAGCAAGCAGGCGCGCACCGAGCGTCTGAACGAAATCCGCAAGAACACCATTGCCGCGCTGGCCGCTGGCACGGATACCCCGCCGTCGGAAAACGAGATCAAGGATCAACTGTTCAATCTCGAATCCGACATCGTGCGCAGCCGCATTCTCAACGGCGAACCGCGCATCGACGGGCGCGATACCCGTACCGTGCGCCCCATCGACATTCGCGTCGGCGTACTGCCGCGCACGCACGGTTCGGCGCTGTTCACACGTGGCGAAACGCAGGCGCTGGTCGTCACCACGCTCGGCACCGGCCGCGATGAGCAGATCATCGACGCTATCGCCGGCGAATACCGCGAACGCTTCATGCTGCATTACAACTTCCCGCCGTTCTCCACCGGGGAAACCGGCCGCTTTGGCGTCACCAAGCGGCGCGAGATCGGCCACGGCCGTCTGGCCAAGCGCGCATTGCTGGCGATGCTGCCCGGCAGCGACGAGTTCAGCTACGCCATTCGCGTTGTTTCCGAGATCACCGAGTCGAACGGTTCCAGTTCGATGGCGTCCGTGTGCGGCGGCTCGCTCGCGCTGATGGATGCCGGGGTGCCGATGAAGGATCACGTTGCCGGTATCGCCATGGGCTTGATCAAGGACGGCAGCCGTTTTGCCGTGCTGACCGATATTTTGGGCGATGAGGATCACCTCGGCGATATGGACTTCAAGGTCGCCGGCACCGAAAACGGCGTTACCGCGCTGCAGATGGACATCAAGATCCAGGGCATCACCAAGGAAATCATGCAGGTCGCGCTGAGCCAGGCGAAAGAAGGCCGCATGCATATCCTCGGCCACATGAAGGCCGCGCTGGGCTCCAACCGTGGCGAGGTGTCCGAATTCGCGCCGCGCATGATGACGATGAAGATCAATCCGGAAAAAATCCGCGATGTCATCGGCAAGGGCGGAGCGGTGATTCGCGCGCTGCAGGAAGAAACCGGCACGGTCATCGAAATCGAGGACGATGGCAACATCACCATTTCCTCCGTATCGGCGGAAGGCGCGCAAAAAGCCAAGACGAAGATCGAGGAAATTACCGCCGAAGTCGAGGTGGGCAGGGTGTACGAAGGCACGGTCGTGCGTTTGCTGGAGTTCGGTGCCATCGTCAATATTCTGCCGGGGCGCGACGGTTTGCTGCACGTTTCCCAGATCGCCAACGAGCGGGTGAATAACGTGGCCGATTATGTGAAAGAAGGCCAGTCTGTCCGCGTCAAAGTGCTGGAGACGGACGAGCGCGGCAAGATTCGCCTGAGCATGAAGGCGTTGCTGAGCGAAAACGCCGCAGGCTGAGTTTTACCCGGCAAGAAAAGCACAAAGGGCGCTCCGGCGCCCTTTTGTTTTCGGTATCGTATTTCCCTGCCCTGCGACCAATCTATCTTGCGGCGCGCCGTTCGCGCATGTCTTCCAGGGTTTTGCAATCGATGCACAGAATGATGGTCGGGCGGATTTCCAGGCGCTTCAGGCCGATTTCAAGCCCACAGTAATCGCAATAACCATATTCGCCGGCATCGATGCGGCTCAAGGCCAGATCGACGTTCTCGGCCAGCTTGCGTTCGCGTGTATCGAACGCCGCGCCCGGTTTGGGAGAGGGGCCAGGATCAGGATGGACGGCTTCGGTCGGCGCTTCATGTGGATGCGCTGCCGTGCCGGAAAGCTCTTGTTTGAGTTCGTGCAGGATGTCGCGAAAGTGAGCGATCTGGCCTTCGCTCATATACTCCTCGTCAATGCCAGGGCGATAAGGGGGGAATGACTTGTGAAACGTGTCTTCAGACATAGTGCCGGTATCTGTTGCTGTGCGTTAAGCTTGATAACAGAAACCTTGAGCAGCGGCAAGCTGATAGATGAATACGTTGGCGTAATAGTACTCAGCCAGACTGAATCGATTGCGGGAAGGGGCGGTGCGCGGGGCTTTAAGGCAGCAGGCCGAAAGGCAGTTGCTGGAATGAGACGCCTTTTCGCGTTCCTTTCCGCGTGGTTTTGGATTGTTCCTTCTCCGCTGCCGGTGCTGTACGCAAGTCGTTGACGAGCGTTGCCGATGCGGCTGGCGCACTGAAGGCGACGTTCAGCAGGATTTGCACTGTACTGGGGATATCACGCCCCGCTTCGTACCGGCATCCGGCGCTTTGCGTGATGAGGAAATGCTTCCAGAAGGAAGTTTGGTTGACGCCGAGGCACTTGCGGATCGATTTGATCTCTTCGGCTGTGTAGAGATGAAGATGAGCGGGCATTTTCATACCGTCATTTTTGCCGCAGGCCGAACCCGTCGTGGTGATACTAGAGTGTATCGATGGGAAACGCGGATACGGTACAGCGGAGCGCTTGTTGTTTTTACAAGCTCGGCCAGGATCGGCGAGCGTGGTTTATTTTTGGGGCGACATACCGGGATCGAACCGGTGACAACTGGAGCCACAATCCCAAATGTAAGCAATAAAAATCAATGCTTTATATCTTTTTTATTGTAACTTGGCATCCGCTAGAAGTCAATAGTTACGCGGTGCATATTGACCATCTTACAAAATACAAAGTCATAAACAGGCGTTGCACGCCGGGGTTCATCTCATCATATCGAAAGAAAAAAGGCCAAGCTGTGACACTTGACCTTTCCAAAAACGCGGATAAGCTGTACCCGTGGCGGGGAATTTCCCCGTCATCGGGTTTGGAAGCCCGACGCGAAATAACAGTTAGCCGCTATCTTGCGGCTTTCTTTGCCGTTTTTGATCTCCTTCTCCTATGGGCGGTCGGGCTGGGATGCCGTAAGGCATGCCGATTTCGCGCGGTACTTCCAACCCAGTTTCGACTGCCCGCCACAATTGAGGCGGTGACGGGCAAGACAACCGCAAGATAGGGAGATAAAAATGACACTCGCCTTGTCGCCGGTTATTGCATCCAGCGCTGGCAACGCTAAACGTAAAGCAGTGGTGCGAAAACGTCTATTAGGGATATGGAGGGGTAGATATCGCTTTGATCGATTTCCCTGCCCCCGCCGAAAGGTCTTGAGTTACCCGATTCATGAAATTCAAGGCCAGCCCGGAACAGTACAAAGCCGCAATTGCAAAAATGCAATGCGGCTTTTTCTTTGGTGTGACAAAAATGCTGAGGTGCGCTATGGCTGATCCAGCAATAGTTGTTGGTGGCGCCAGCGTCAGAATGGTGGACGGCCTTTATTCACTCAATGATCTTCATCGAGCTAGCGGAGGCAGTCCGAATCATCGCCCAGGCAAATTCATGCGGAACGAACAAATTAAAGCGCGAGTCGCTGAAATTTTAAATTCAGGAATTCCCGCATTTAAGTCAAAGCGTGGCGCGAATAGTGGAATATACGCCTGCCTGGAACTAGTGATTGCTTATACATCATGGATCGGTGGGAGGTTTCATTTCGACGTGATTCGGGCGCTTTTGCAGGGTAGCACTGCGCCATCAATGTTGGCCGCACATTGCTTGCACGGCGCCCGTTTTATGCTCACTTTCGACGAGGACACCGGGCAGATCATGCTCCGCGAAATCAGCAAGCGCGCATGCTTGATCGACCCGAACATAAAAAGCAGCCTGCAAACGTTTATCAGTGAGCGCGTGCCAATCGAGTTGCTCCCGGTCGTACAGCGAGAGGCTGCGACCAGGGTCAATTCGTGCCGTGAGATGACGGAGATGCTCAGAAATTTGGAGGGCAAGACCGCAGTCAGGCGCCAACAATAATAATGCCGGGGCGGGCTGCAATTTCTTATGGCCCGCCCTTTTTCATTTTGCAAAGTGATGTTGACATTGCTCTCTTAAGAGAGCAATATACACACATGGACAGCGACAACGCTGCCCACCGACGCCTCCGGTAGCAGGCAGGAGAATCAAAATGACCACAGCAACGAAATTAAGCGCCAGAGCAAGCCGCGCCCTCGAAATTCTCGAAAATGGCGGGAAATTTCGCTATCAGCTTGAAAACGGCTACCACGGGAGAGAGCAGTTCCAAATGCGCTTGCGCGACGCTTGCGGTGAAGTCGTGAAAGGCATCGGCTTCAAAGCAAAGTGCGAACTGGAGGACGCGGGATTGATTGTCTATCAGCATCCGCATGACGCCAGAAGCAGCGTTTGGCCGCAAGAGTGGATTGCCAAGGGAAACTGAAATGAACTACCTCAACCACATCACCCTCGACACCGGCAACCTGCGCCGCTCACCGCGCGCAGAAGTCGGCGACGAAACGTTGCGCATCCTTACCCCCTGGCTACACGGCGCACTCGAATCCGGCCAGCACACCCCGTTCCCCGCTGAATTCGATATGTCGCATTTTTCGGTCAAAGCGACGAAAGAGAATGGATCGTTGCTCGTTACCGTTTTTGCGCCACGCGGCCCGCACACGCCCGGCAAGCCGCATGTCGGGCAAACGATGCCGCTAGTCACCCTCGGCGTCGCGCAGCGCTCGCGCCAAGGCGCAGAATTGTGGGCAAAAATGGTTGCGCAATTCGGCGCTGCGCCCGGACTCCAAAAGCCATCGGAACCGTGGTGCGCGGTTGCGCTGCACCCGCCGGTCGTCGGCTACCCCGAATCGCTCGATTGGCTTGGCGACTTTGAGCGTTGCGTCGCCTGGGCGTGGCTCACCCGCGAAAAATCATGAGCAAACCCCGACCACGCCTCACATCAGACCAGTTTGACGCGCTCGCGCAACTGCTCCGGCTGCGCGAATCCCCGTCGCGCGAGGTCGCCCGCCTGATGCTCGTCGACGGCCTCGACGCCGCCGAGGCCGCACAGCGCGGCGGCATCGTCAAATACGCCGCTTACAAGGTTTATTACTCCTGCCTGCGCGGCCTCGCACTTGTGCAAACCATCGCCGGCCGCGAATAAAAAAGTATTGACATTGCTCTCTTAAAAGAGCAATATACACATATGGACAGCGACAACGCAGCCCACCGACGCCTCCGGTAGCAGGCAGGAGATTCAAAATGACCACGAACAACACCCCCCGCGACTTCATCCGTTCCCTCATCAGCCGCGACGAAAACGGTCGCATCGTTATCGCCCGCTGCGAATACACCGTCGAGCACATTCACGAATCCGACACGTTCGGCCGGACTTGCAGCAACGGACATACGCACATGCTGATCGGCTCCGATATCCTGGACCGCCCGACCGCGATCTTTTTCTTCAACGCAGACGAAGCTGGCGCGGAAAACGTACTCGCTGAGTTTTTGCGTAATCTAGAAGTTTTCACAAACGGCTTTGGCCCGCACAACTACGAGTACGATTTCAGCTAAACCAGACGGCCCGCCTCGGCGGGCCTTCCAGCGGATCGCGCCCCTGGCGGGCAGGAGGAAGAAGATGCACCGCGATTACGCCGCATCATCGATCAAACGGCACGAGCGGCAATTCGGCAGCGATGCAGATTGGTTTTTTGTGAAGTACATCATCACTTGCGAAGGCGAATTCGGCGCTCTGACGTTGCTCGATCAAATCGCCGACGAACTCGACGACGACAAAATCCGCGACATCGCAGCGACGGTACGCAGCATCAAAAACGGGGTGGTGCGCAACGGCCACAGGCGCTATACAGACAAGCAAATCAACGTCCTTGCCATCGCACTGCTCGAAAAATACAGTAGCGCGCGCGGCATCGGCGCTGCGATTTGGGGACTAACGGACGAAGAAATCAACGAGGCCGAACTATGAGCGACCTTGATTTTAGCGACCTGAGCGACGACCAGCTCGTCGAACTCGGCATCGCAATCGCAAACGAAGCCCTGCGACGGCAGCCGGCGGTGGCTGCCGCGCTCAAGGAAGGCATGGTCGCCGAAGCCGAACGCATAGACGCACAACTGCGCGGGCAGGAAAAGGCTAAACAGCAATCACTGAAAGCGCTCGAAGAGCAAGCGCACAAAGCCCAAGCTGTGCAAGAGCGCGAGAAACTACGGCGACGCACCGCCGAGGCTGTCGGCCGCTACCTCGGCGCGCTCGCGGTCTTGATCGAGCGCCCCGTCGCGGAACTCACGCTAGTTTGGAAACCAAGCGATTTTGGCCAGAGCGGCCCGCATATCGAAGTGAATCTCGGCATGACCGGAGAATTCGCGCGCTGGCATCTTGTGAAATACATCGAGCGAGAACAGTCGCTCGTCACGTCGCCGGGGGTGCGCAAAAAAGCACTTGAAGTCAAAGCATGGGCAATCGAAACCTGCGCCGCGATCCGCGCGCTGGGCGTTGATCGCACAATCGTCGTCACCGGAGCCGAACTATGAGCAAGGCACTCACGAACCCGCTACAAGCCCTGGTCAAAAAAGCCGCAACGTCGCTGCCGGCGACGACGGGCAAAGTCGCAACGCAACAGCAGCGCATTGAGCGCCGAGTCGGCGGCATCGTAATCCTGGCCGACATTTCCGGATCGATGGAATCACCCGCATGGAGTGACCGCCGCAAGATTGACGTGCTGCGCGAGGCAGTTGATGAGGTCATGCTGCGCAGCGATTGCCGGCTGATCGCATTCAGCCGCGAAGCGCGCGAGGTCAAGCGGATCCCGGATGCGACCGAGGCGAATACAAATTTGGTTGCCGCGCTGGAAGCTGCACGCGTGTTCGACCCCGGCCAGACGCTTGTCATCAGCGATGGCCAGCCTGACAACGAAGCCGCCGCGCTCGCGCTTGCACGGCAGTTCCGAGGGGCTATCGACGTGCTCTACATCGGCCCCGACACCGACCGCGCGGCAATCTCGTTCATGCAAAAACTGGCGGCGGCAGCGGATGGTGCGGTCAGCATCAACGATCTCAAGAGCGAGAGCGGAACGAAGATGCTGGCGCACACGCTGACAAAACTTCTACCCGCAAAAAAGGCGTGATTCGGGCACTTTGCCAGGGCAAAAAACGATGGTAGGCTACGAGAACTGCCGAAGAGGCAGCTCAGAAAGCCACAGGACAGCGCCGCGTTGCACGTCAATTTAATGCCGAACAGGCAGCAAAGCCCGCGAAAGCGGGCTTTTTACTTGCGCTCAGAAAAGCCCCGCCGGCTGCGCATGCACATCCCAACTGAAAATAATTACCTCTCGCCGCTCAACGCCGCTACCACCGCCAACAGTGTAGCGAATGTCAGTAGATTCGATGGCGAAGCCATCGAAAACGGCCCGTATATCGGGGTGGTCGTTGAGCGTAACGATGGCCTTGCCCTTGAGATTGCGCAGCATGTCGGCCATCTGCTCGTATTGCTCAAAGCCGAACTCAACGCCATATCCTTCGGTCTGCCAGTACGGTGGATCCACGAAAAAGAAGGTGTGCGGGCGGTCATAGCGCGTAACGCATTCTTGCCACGGTAGATGCTCGATATAAGCGTTTGTCAGCCGCAAATGCGCGACCGACAACATCTCTTCAATGCGCATGTAATTAAGTCCCGGCGGCGCGGTCGTGGCGACTCCGTAGCTCTGATTCTCGACGCGCCCGCCGAACGCTGATTGCTGCAAATAATAGAAGCGGGCCGCGCGCTGAATATCGGTCAGCGGCTCGGTCGGCGTGATCTGTAGCCACTTGAAAACCTGCCGCGATGAAAGCGCCCATTTGTACTGCCGAACGAATTCCTCGAGGTGGTTTTTGACTACGCGGTAGAGATTGACCAGGTCGCCGTTGATATCGTTTAAAACCTCGACATCAGCCGGTACCGGCCGCAGAAAAAACAGGGCGCCGCCGCCGACGAACGGCTCGACATAGCACGTATGCGGTGGGAAATACGGCAGTAGCCGGTCTGCCAGGCGGCGTTTGCCGCCGATCCAGGGAATAATGGGGCTGGGGGATTGCATGCAAGTCCTTTGCGTATCGTAAAAATCGCGGTAGGCTTCGCGCGCCTGGTACCAGGTGGCGGGCCTTGCCGGCTTGCAGGACGTTTCTGCATGTTCGGGGTTCGTGCCGGTGTTAGCGCGCCGGCACGGGTCGCCCGTCTCTCACTCAGTAATCGAAAAGCTTCTCCGATTTTGTCAGCGTCAGCGTGCCGATTTCCGCGCCGGCCGGGCCTGCCGCCGTCGCGGTCAAGACAAAATCGCTGTCAGGCTGCCAGGGGAGCCAGAACGGATCCCACATCACATACAAATGTTGGCCACGCTGTTCGACGCTGAAATGATGAGTCGGCGCAGTGCCAAAAATCTCCCACGTCCACTTAACGCCGAACACCACATCACCCACAGGCACGCCGATCAAGCAAAACGTGCCGGAAATTTCCCGAAACCGGATCGCCGCGCGCACCGCCCGGCCGGCGTCGTCATAGCCCCCCGAGGGAATTACGAACGCATCAAAATACGGCGCGACCGCGCCGGACCCGGAGCCGATATCGGACTCCTGCCCGGCGATGTAACCGCCCATCCATTGCACGCCGTCGATACTCGCCTTGAGCTCATCAACCTGCGCGGCTGGCGGCCGCTGTAGCTGTACGGTGATACCGATATCCGGCGTGCGCTGAATCACCCGCTCGCTCATACCGCGACCTCCATCGTGAATGTCATATACCCATCCGCCGCCACGGTCAGCGTGTGTGTGCCGCGCGTGGTCTTGAACTGCACCTGGCCGCGTGCATCCGTGTTGCGCGTTGCCTCACCGTCTAGCGTCACCGACGCCCCGGCCAGCGCGTTACCGTTGTCGTCGGTAATCTTGAAGGTCGCCCATCCGTCCTTGAACGTCACCGCCATCGCGTCCGATGCCGCGTCGATCAAGCGCCCGCGCCGCGCGAGCGACACGGCCGGCTCGGCGCCAGCGCGCAGCTCGAGCTTGAGCGTTGCGGAAAGATCGCCGCGGCCGCGCTGGCGCGAGCGCACCACAGCTAGGCCAGCCGGCACATGCGGGTGGTCGATGCGCACGGTATCCCCCGGCGCCGGCAGATCGCCGCGATCTGGAATCGTGGCATCGATACTCCATGCCGCGCGCGCCCGAGCCGCAAGCCGCGCGGATGCGCGTTCCAGCGCATCACGTGCCGTGTGGATATGCGGCATCGCAAAATCGGCCTCGATCCGCCCGTAGCGGTCGATGGCTGCCAGCGCATCCACGGTCAGCGCCTGGCGCGCAACGCCCGCCGCCCAGTCGTAATCGAATGTCACGCGCCCGATGGTCGCAATCTGCGAATGATCCACCCGCGCGGAAATGCTGTCGCAGTTAGCCACGGTCAGCGTAAAGACCGGCTCGCCCGGCGCGTCGATCCGCGCTTGCGGCGTCGATAGCGTGCCGGCCGACCACCACGCCCCCAGCGGCTCCAACAGCTTGGCCAGTGCCTCGCGCAAACTGATATTGCCGTCGTACACCGCGCCGACTTCCAGCCCCGGCAGATCGTCGATAAGCCGCGCGAACGCATCGGCCGGCGGCGCCCAGCCGCACAGCGAAAGCAATTCGGCCGCGATCCGCGCCGGATGTGCGAGCACCGCGCCCGTCACCGGATGGCGCCGGCCGACGACACGCACAGCGACAACCTCGTTAGCTTTCGCGGGCTGAGTCAGCCGGATCAACGCTATCGGGTGGCCAGCATCATCGACTCGCTGCACCAGTTGCCAGCCATCGGTTTCGGCGCCGCCAACGCTTACCCAATCGACGCCCACAATCGGATGATCCGCCACCAGCCATTCCACGCGCGCCTCATCCAGCGACACGGCGCGCACGGTCGCGCGGCCGAACACCCACGGCAGATAAACGTCCTCGCGGTACATCGGCAGCTCAACGGTACGCCGCAACGGCAGCGGATCGGTCAGCAGCCGCGCACCTGCGCCGCCGGCAAGCAGATCGGCCGGCGCGACAGGTGGCGCGATGATGTTGATCTGCCGTGCGCGCATTGCCGGCGCACCCAGCGGGCCGGGAAGATCGGCCCAGGCGAGCGGCACTACCGCCGCGAGCCAACCGGGCACACCGAGCGGGCCGGGCAGTGCGCACCACGCGGCCGCGGGCGGCGATGCGACGAAACGAGGCACGCCGAGCGGGCCGTCCAGCGCCAGACATGCACGGCCGGGCGGCGACGCGACGAACGCCGGCACCCCCAGCGGGCCGGGCAATGCCAGTTTTGCCGAAAGGGTTGAGGCTGGGCTGACCGCGACAAGTGTCGGCGCACCCAACGGGCCGGGCAGCGCGCACCACGCGCCCGGCAACGGGAAACCGGCAAGAGGCGCGAGATAAGCCGTATCGGCGCCCACCGAGATTGAATCGTCCTTCGTATAGCGGAAATGCAGCCGGTAACGGTACGGCGCACTCTCCGGCCCGGCCGGCAGTGTTGCCGGATCGAATGCGATCCTCGTCCATGCGCCCAACCCGGACGCCGTCGCCAGCGTCGCCACGACCGCGCCGGTATCCGCTCGGCGTGCGGTGATCGTCAGCACGTCGGCGCCGGCCTGGCTCAACACCCGGTAAGCAAAATCTAGCGTGGGCGCGGCAGCGCCGAACGGGCCGGAGGCGATCTCCGAATAGTCGCTATGCCCAATCGGCGCCGCGCGCAATGCCGGCGCCGAAATTCCGGTCATGAGCGGATAGCCGATGCCTTCGGCGTCGATCCACGCCGCCCCCGCGCTATTCAGCCAAGCCGCCGCGCCCAACCCCGTGCGCGGCACAAGCGGGCTTGGCAGCGAGAGCCAGGCTGGCGGCGGCGCGATGGTCGGCAGCGACACCGGCGGAGTGAAGTTGCCGACGTAACGCCCGACGCCGATGGTTACGCGAATGTCTTGCAGCAGCCCGTAAAACGGCTGCGGCAAGTAGGAATAGACATTGCGACCGAGATAGACCGCGCCCTGATAACCGTAATCCATCACAAACGCGCGGAATTCACCGCGCAACGTGCCATCGACGAACAGCCGTACTACACCGTCGGCGCGACTGATTGCAACGTGATACCAGGTATTGACGGCGACGGTCCCGTTCGCGGTCGTGATGCGGGCGGTGCTCTGATAATGATCTTGCAGCACCAGCCCGCCGCCAGCGTTGAGCCACAACCACGGTGCATTACTGTCGCGCGCCGGCCGAAAATCCAGCACCGTGCGCTGTGTATCGACGGACCCCGCGCGCAGCCAGCATTCGATAGTGAAATCGCCGCTGGCGAAAGACAGGTTTTGCCCGACAGGGGAAACAACGGCGAACGACGACGACAAGCCAGGGAACGCCAGCGCCGCGCGGCCATCGCGCGCATTCGTCATCGTCAGCGCGGCCGTGCCGGAGCACGTTACATAGCCCGGCACCGGCGCGCGGTCGATGATCTCTGTAGATCCCGCTTCGCCGCTGCACGGCAGCAGCAGCCGAACGCGATTGATGTGACTGTCGCCGTAGCTCATGCCGAATCAACCGAACGTCGCGGACACAAGCTCCACGGTGCCGCCCGCGACGATGTTGACGACAGAGACAACCAATGCACCCGGCACCGGCCCGGTGCCGGCCTGGACGGACATAGTCAGCAGTTTTGTGCCGTCGCCGCTTAAAAGCTCGGCGTGATGCGCCACCCCAGCGGCCGGCGCGTTCAGCTCGGGTGCGGCGGGGGCGAGCGTAAGCCGCCCCGTGGCCGGATCGACTGTGCCGCATGGGGTTCCGAGAACAAACGTAGCGAGCAACATGCCGGCAGAGTCGTAAATCTTGATCCGCCCGGCACCGCCCCCATCGATCAAATTAGCGAGCGCTTGATGCGCGGACACGAGCGTAACGGGTTCATATTGATAAGACATGGAGCCTCCTAGTTTTCGAGGGTGAGGGTCGCGGTCGCGCTCAAGCTCACGGCTTGCACGCGCCCGGTAAAAATCGTTATTCCGCGCTCGGTCAGCGTTGCCGCCGCGCGCAAGGGAGGATCGGCGAGCAGCGGCGTGACCTGCCCGCGCGCGTTGTCGAGCGTGACCGTGATGTTCGGAACCTCGCCGTTGACCGCGCTTTGCTCGTCGCCGATATCGATTAATTCCGGCCACGAGAACACGAGCGGCGGCACCGTATGCACGATGAGCGCGAACATCAGCCCAGCACCGCGCGAAACGGCAGATCGACGGAAACGGCGCGGTTTCCGGCGTGCTGCCAATTGATGTGATCGGCGAAAGACACTTCGTCCGCATCGAGCAGCGCCAGGCTCGCGCGTTCCGGCTCGCGGATATCCGCCACCAGGCACACCGGCTCCACGCCCTGCTCGGCGACGTGATCCACCAGCGCCAGCAACGCATCCGCGCAGTCGGCCTCCAACGCACCGCCATCATCCACGCGCCACGCCCAGCGCCCGCCCATGCCGCGCCCGCGATACAGCGCACCCGGATTGATCCCGCTGCCGCGCGCCATGCCGTACTGCCGCGCCTGTGTCAGCTCGGACGCGCCCACCGTCGGCTGCCAGCCCATCCCGGCCCACAGCCAGCCGATGGCCGCGCCAGCGCCGGCATCGTCGATACGCACGCGCAAGAAGCGCACCGCGCGCGGCCCCGGCAGCGGGGCGACGATGGGGCCGTCGCGCCAGGCCGGCGTCAATGTCCATTCGTCGGCGTCGAACTCGCCGCCGGAGATCGTGATCGTGCTCATGACCGGCAGCGTATGCAGCGCCAGCGCCACGGCCTCGATATCGGTCACAGCGCCCAGGTCGATATCGAGCACCGCCGCCGGACCATCCCACGCATACGCCTGGCCGACGCGCGGCCGGCGCAGGCGCGAAACGCCGTAAGTCGCCACCGCCTGAAAGCGCCAATAATCGCCCGTCACAAAACTAGGAGCCGCCCCCGGCGCAGCCGAAAGCGTTAAGCCGTCGTCGAGCGCATGGACGCCGAAAAGATCGCCCTCGGCCCACGCGCCGCCGTCGCTCCGCCAACGCAAGCGCCCGCCTTCCAGCGCCACACCAATAACGTCGCCAACCTCGAACGGGATTGCACCGGCAGCGAGCTCGGCCGTGGCCGGCCCGCCGGTGTAGGGCATCGGCGCGCTCGGCAGATAGAGCCAATCCGGCAGATCGCCCGACAGCGAGCCGCGCACGGCCCAGGTCTGCGTTGCGTCGCCTTCGCTCCCGCCGTTGAATGCCGCGCCGGCCGCACCGATGACGGGAATGACGATGCAGTCGCCGCTGGCATACGCCCCCGCGCCGGCACCATCGATAGTGATGGTGATTTTGTCGTCCTCTTTGAGCCGGTGCGCGCATTCAGTAACGATGCCGAAACCGAACTCCTGTGTGCCGACAATCGATCCGTCCGGCATACGAGAGGCTGAAACGTAAGGCTTGTTCGTAAAAACCGGGAGATATTCACCGGACTCATCGACCCACCAATACGAGTCTCCGTAGTCCCGCCAGCACACGTGCCCGGCCACGCCGCTGGCGTCAGATTTTGGGTCGGGAATGATCCCCGCGGTTGCCAGAACCTGATCCATTTGAGATGAATAGCGCCGAACGAACTGGTCGAGCGCATACGAATAGCTGCCGCTCTCGTCGGGCGAGATTTCCAGGTTCTGCCGCTCGGCGCCCTCGGTCACCCCCGCGCTCAGGTCTTGATAAAACAACTGGATTGAAAGTAGCGCGTCGCCCGATTCGGACGTGCCACGCGAAGCGGACAAGACAGTAACCGACCCATCCATCGCCCAGCCCGAATCAAAACCGAACGCGGGCAGCACTCTTTGCTCAACGCGACCGCCGTCAGCGGTGTACGAGTAGTTGTACGGCAACGCGACGTCTTGCGGCATGTTGGTGTAAGCCGCGTAGATGAGTTTGTAGTAGTGGCGATTAAGCGAATGGTAGTAAATCGAGCCGACGGGGCCGCCCTGCATCGTTGTGGCTTCCGTGCTCGGCACCTTGGTTATTCCGCTCAATCCGGCCAGTGCAAGCAATTCCAATTGCATCGTCGAAAAGAATTCATCCCATACCGGAAGCGCATCGGCATATTCGTTGATGCGCTCGAGCGTTACCGCGAACGTTCCGGTAATGCGGTCGGCGAAGTCGAGGTCTTGCTTTATTGCGATCGCAACCGGCCCGATCAAAGTATTGCTGTTGAAAAATTCCGCGCGCCATCGGTACAGGGCAACGAGGCGCGTTTGAAATTCAGGTGAGAGAGACATCGAATAGCCTCCATCGGCTAAGCCCAGGCAAGCCAGGGACACGGGCAGGGGGGGAAGGTGTTCGCATTTGCAATCGAAAGAGCGGGCTGTGTAGGTGAAAGTGACGGTCTTGTTTTTCGGCTGAGCGCCGAGCAGCAAGGGCTTGAAGCAGATGCCCGGCAATCCCTCGCCGGGCTGCCGCTGGATCGGGACATACTTCGCGCGGATGCGCGTTGTGTCGGTGACGCTGGCCGCAGCCGGCGCGGGGATCGTGAAACCGACGGGGCCGTGTGCGTAGGGCGTGCCGGTGCGGGCGTTGGGCAGTACGCCGGAGATGCCGCCTTCCACCGTCCAGGCATCGCCGCCGCCCGCAGCCGCGCCGACGTAGTTGATGATGATGTTCTCGGTGGGGGCGTCGGGCTGCACCGTAACGCCGGTCAGCGCGGTAAGCTTTTCGGAGGCCACCTTGATCGTCGCCGGCAAGGCCTGCGCGTCGGTGCGCAGCGGTATGTCGGTAACGGCCATGCCGCCTGCCGCCGTGTCGGCGGCAATCGCTCCGCGCACTTCGACAAGCGCCGAACGCGCGCGGAGTGCGGTGAGAAAGTCATACACGGTAACGACGTCGGCGTAAGTCTCCGTCACCGTGCCATCGCTCACGACCAACGTATAGCCGCCGGATACCGCGAGCACGCGCGTATTCGCCGGGATATCCCAGGCCGGCGCGGGGTCGAGATGGAACACGAAAGCGCCGTCGCGCCAGGTCTTCCACGTGCGATGCACTTGCGGAAAGCCCTCGAACTGCACGCGCAAGGCCGTCGGTGGAATGCCGGTACCGACGCCCGGCGGCTGCCCCCAATGCCACGCCGCGCCCTCGAGCTCGGCCCGGCCTGCCGAGATCATTTCAAGTGTGGTGTAGGGCATCGGCGCGGTAGTGAGGTTGCGCGTTACCTCGATGCTCAATGCGTTACCAGCTTCGCCTGGCACCCGTGCCGCGAGCTGCGCCCCGAAAAAATCGAGTACGGCATGCTCTGCCGGGTGGCCGGCATCGGCCAGCGTAAAGGTCAGCGTTTCGGGCAGGGCGCCGATATCGAGCGCGGTGATCGTCAATTGCCCATTGCCCACGCCATTGATAACCGGCGCACTCGCACGTAGCGATGTGCCGGCGCCGTCGATAATTTCCACCTCGACCGTGCTGTCGGCTTCACCCGAAAACGGGCCGGCAAGCGTCATGCGGCCGCCGCCGATCCGGCGCTGCTCGAGCAGCCGAATGTCCGTGCTCGGGCGCTGCACGCTGGCCGTGATCGCGGCGGTGGCGACGGCGTTGTCGTGATTGGCGAGGATGCGATTGACGGAGATGGATCGCATATCAGACTCCGCGCCGGGTGAGGTTTTGAATTGCGGGCATCAACGAGCGCGCGATCTGCTCGGCCTGCGCTTTGTTCGATAGATCGACGCCGGGCTGCAGGTTAATGACGACGGCCGGGCTATTCCCCGGCGTTTGCGTGGGCGTTTCGCGCTCGCTCTCCTTTGCCTTTTCCGCCGCCTTGTCCTCGGCGTCTTTGCGCTTTGCTTCGACTGCCGCCGCGTCGCGCTGCTTTTTTTCCTCGACTTGGATTTGCTTGAGCAAGTCGATTTGCTTGTTGTACGCGGAAATTTCGGCATTGATGCGCGCCAGCTCGTCCTTGTCGCCGCGTATTTGCGCGCGCTCGCGGTCGATTTCCAGCCGTGCGATATTGCGGTCGATTTCCGTGCGCTCGCGGGCGGCCCGAGCGGCGGCGATCTCTTCCTCGGTGCCGTTGAGCTCGAGCAGGCGCAGTTCCAAATCTTCAACGCCTCGGGCGGCGCTGCTGCCCATGCTTGACTGTGAGCGGTCAAGTTGCTCCATCGTTCTGACATATTCGGCAGCGGCTTCGTCGAGCTGATTGATATGCAGTGCCCCGGCCTGGAAGGCTTTGTAAACGCTGTCGGTGGCTTCGCGGGCGTAGCGGCTGGCGGCGTCCTCGCCGCGCAGCCAGGCCTGTTCTATTGTTTCGCTGTTTCGCTCGGATGAATCGGCGACCAGGTTGCCGGCGTCATCCCAGGTCTTTTCAATGACGCTTTGTGCGTCGGCCGCCGCGTCGCCGATAAACGCGACTTTGTCGGCAGCGGCATCGGCGGCATCGCCGACGCCCTTGGTTGCGGCGGCGGCCTCTTTCATGCTGCGCACGATGGTTTTACCGGCGTTGTCGGCTTCGATTGAAACGCCGTTGATCGCCGCTTGCGCTTTGAGCGCATCAGTCGCAACGCCGTTGTTTGCCTCGATGGCAGCCTTGGCATAGACGATGAAGCTCTCTTGCAACTCGCGCGCGGAAGCTGTTCCGGAATCACGAATGGACTCGAACAGGTTGCGGGCGTTGTCGGCGGCGCGGCGCAGTTCGGCATCGGAAGTGACGCCGAGTTGCCGGAAGGCCTCGGCGGCTGACTGAATGCCGGGCGTTGCATCTTCGATGCGCTGACGAGCCGCGGCCATCGCATCCCCGAGCCGGGCCACGCCGTCGGCGCTGAGCTTGCCGGATTCGGCGATGCCTTTCAGTTGCGTTTCGAGCGCGGCCAGCGCTTGTTGGCTGTCGGCCTTGCCGATCGCGGCGGTCAGCGCAGCCTCGATGGCACGCCCCGCCTGCTCACCTTCAATGCCCGCCGCTTCGAGCGACGCGGCGATGTTGTCGACCGCGTCCATCGCCTCTTCGGCGGCGACACTGATTCGCCCTATCGCGGTTTCGGCGTTGATGCCGAGCTTGTCGAACGACGCGAGCAACACTTGCTCATTGATGCGTGCCAGTTGCTCGGCTTCGTCGGCCATTCCGCGCAGCCCCATTTCGGCCTGCATGGTGAATTCGCGCAGTTCGTTTGCGGTCATCGACGCAAAACGTTGACGTAGCGCCGCGTCGATCTGCTCGCCGGTCGCAAGCGCCGACTTTTCGAGCAGGCGCATGTCGGCGGCGTATTTGGCAATGCCATCCGAACTCGAAAAGTCAGCGGCGGCAGCAATCTTTTTGAGCGCGTCGGTGGTGCTTGTGCCCTCTTTCGCAGCCTTGATCATTTCCCGCTGGACTTCCTCGAGGGCGAATTTACCCTGCGCGAGCCCCTTCCATTCGAGCGCATCATCGGCGCGTTTCAGCGCTTCGAGCCGCGCATTGACGAGCTCGAGGGTGCGCTCGAAGTCTTCCGCCCCGATGCGACCTTCATGGAACGCTTTCGGCAACGCCTCGGCGAGTTTCTCCGCGCTGTCCTGCCCCATCCGGCCAATGCGCTCGGAAAAAGCCTTGTCGATCTCGTCGGCCGTCAGCTTGCCTTCATCGCGCAGCTCGTGGAGCTGGTCGATCAGCGCGGAAATGCCGGTTTCCGATGTGAGGTCCGCATTTTTGAGGGTTGCGCCCAGGTCTTTGAGGGCACCGGCGGACTCTTCCGCCGCACTCTTCGAGAAAAGCAGCTTGCCGGCGAGCTCGCCGATAATCGAGATAGCCAGCGTCCAGCCGGTGAATTTGAGCACTGCGAACTTGCTCAAAAATCCGAACGCGGACTGAGCCGCGCCGCCGATCCCCGCGAACGCCGAAGCGCCCGATGCGGCAGCGGCATTTTGCGCGCGGATGGCGGCGGCGTTCGCGGTAATCCTCGGCGCCGCCGTTGCCGCTGCCGTGCCGTGCGCGCCTGTCGCCGTGGCCGCCGCGCCGATCGAGGTCGCAGCTCCAGCCGCCGCGGTACCCTGCGCTTGCGTTGCCTTTGCCCCCGCCGCCGCCGAAACCGCCTGCGCCTGCACTGCTTTCGTCGCCGCAAGCAGGCTTGTAACGTAGGCCTGGACAGCCATCGCGCCCTTGGCCGCGAAGCCGGCGAGCAGCACTTCGCCGGCTTTCATCGCGGCGTCGGCGATGTTATCGAGGTTGCTGCCTACGGCGTCGATCAACTCGACGATCCGCGACGTTGCGCCGGATGCGCGATTCGCTTCGCCGATATATGCGGACCAGTTGTTTTGCAGACGCGTGAGAGCGTCGGCGACGGTCGTGTTCATACCCTCGGCGGCGGCTTTGTTGGCCTCCACCGTCTGGCGCAGGCCTTCGTTAAGTTCGCTGACCGACAGCTTCCCGGTTACGCCCAGCTTGCGGATTTCTTCCCCGCTGCGCCCCGTGGCTTCCGAGATTGCATCGACGATAGAGGGCGTGGCGGCAAGAATGCTTTGCCATCCGTCGACCTCGATCTTTCCCGACTCTATTGATTTTGTATAAGCGCTGATCGCAGCCGACGCTTTGTCGGCTGACGCGGCATTGGTCGTCAGCAAATAGCTGTATGAGTCGGTGATATCGAGCGACTCGCTCATCGAGTAGCGCATTGCGCTCAAGGCATCCGCCGTGCGGATGTAAAGCTCCTGAGCCTCGGCCAGCGGGCGGTACGTGAGGTTGGCGGTGTCGAGCAGGCGGCGCTGCACGACGTCATATCCCGCCGCGCTGTCGGTTGCCATCTCGATCCGATTCGCCATCTGCCCGTAAGCATCGGCTACCTGGATCGCATCTTTTGCAAAGCCCGTGATCTTGTTGACGGCAAAGATGCTGGCGACCGCCTTGGCGACCGCCGTCAGCTTGGTTTCAAGCTCTTTCGAGGCATCCCCGAAGGCACCGACGACGCGTTGCGTGCCGGAGAGCTCGCCGCGCAGGCTTTCGATGCGTTGCTGTAGCGCGGCGGTGGCGCGGGCTGCATCTTCCGGTAACAGCTTTTGATCGCGCAGCCCGCGCATCGTCGCTTGCAGATGCTCGATCTCGGCGACGATTTCTTGCACGCCGCGGATGCCCATCTGTTTGAATGTCGCTTCCATCGCCGGGCCAAGCGCGGCGGATTCGCGGCGCATCTCTTCGACGACGGTGACGTATTTTTCCGCCTGTTGCTGTGCCTCGAGCAGCTTAGCCTTGAGCTCGACTTGCTTTGCCGATAGCCCGGCGGTGTCGATGCCGGCGCCCTTGAGCGCGGATTGCGACGCGGTGAGCGCCCGATTCTGTTCGCCCATCTGCGCGGACAACTGTTTCGCACTGCCGACCGTGCGCTCGTATTCGCTCGCCAGCTCGCTTTGAGCCCGGCCGGCGGCGGTTTCGGCGGCAAGGGCGGCACGCTGGTCTTCGGCGAGGCTTTTGACGACTTTCCCGGCTTCGGCCGCTTCGGTTTTGAGTACGCTGAGCTGTGCTTGCGTCTCCGCGATCTTCGTGGCGTATTCGCCCGTAGCATCGCCGCTTTCTTTCGCGGCTGCGCGCAAGGTTTTTAGCTCTTCGGCCGCGCCCGCGACCGCGCCCTTGACCGCCTCGTATTGCTCGCGTGCCGCACTCAAGGCCTGCGCGGCTTTTCCCTGCGCGGCGGCGGTCGCGGCGCTTTCGGTGGCGGCCGCATCCAGGGCGGTCGCAAGCGTGTCGATCTTCGCGGCGGCGGCGTCGAGCGCTTCGCCGGTTGTCGTGACTTCGCGCTTGAGGCGGGCGAATTCCTCGACCGCCGACGCCTGATCGTTCAGCTCGCGTAATTCCGCCGCAAGCGCGTCGAATTCCGGCGCGGCATCGCCGGCCGTTTTTCCAAGATCCTCGACCTTGTTCGCAAGCGCGTCGATCTTATCTTCGCCTTCGGTATCGGCAGAAAAGACCAAGGATGTTTTTAGTGACATGGCTGTTAAATACCCGCTTGGGTCAGTGCATACGTCTGCACGGGGGATATCAGGATGGGTTTGTGCGGCGGGCGCTGGCGCCCGCCCCTCTGTGCACGCAGGTCAGAGCAAACTCACACGCGCGAACCCGCTGTAATCGCCATCGGTCGCCAGTTCTGTCACGTAGAGCGCCTCGCCGCTGAGCGACAAAGCCGCCTCTTCGTCGCCGATCCAACTGAAATCGCCGTCAAGCGTCAGGCTCACGCGCGGAATAATCAGACGCGCCTTCTGCCCGTCGCCATTCACGCCATTGAAAATGACTCCGCGCTCCACGCCCGTGCGGCTGAACGCGGCGATATTCACGTAACCGCCATAGCTGTAATCAACTTTCAGCGGGGCGACGTGCCCCGGCGGCAGTTCGATCAATTTGATGCGCGCGTGGTCGGGATCCTCGATCACGTAATGTGTGCCCGCTACCAGCGTCACCGGCGTCGCACCCGCGCTATCAGTAATCACCACATCGCTCACCTTCGGATGGCGCAGCGTAAAGTAGTCGCCCACCACCAGCGGCGGCAGTACCTCACCCGTCACCGTGCCGGCGGTCACGGAAGCGGCCTCGCTGAAAAACGCCGCCGCCAGCGTGCGCCCGGAAAACTGGATCATGCTCAGCTTCACCGACAGCGACTTGCTCGTTGTGCGCTCTTTCAGCGTCAGCCGCTGGCCCGAGCAGGTTTCCTTGATCTGCTTTTTCTCGACCGCCAGCGAAGTCGTCAGCGACGACGTACCGCAGCCGATGCGGTACAGATCGACCAGGTAGCCCATATCGGGCGTGCCGTTTTCCGCATCGAAGCGGCCGATCTGGACCGGACCCTGGCCGTCCCAAATGATCGGCGTGGTGGGTGTCATTACCATTGAATTACTCCTTTGCTTTTACAGTGGGTTTGGCGATCGCCTCGGCCAGCGGCTCGGGCGCCGCCTCCGCGACACCGATCGCAATCAGCCATTCGGCCTGGTCCGGCCGCAGGCCGGAAAGCGTTGCGCCAGGCGGATACGTGCGCCCCGCATGGGCATGCGGTTTCTTCAGTTTGATAAGCATGTTGCGATCTCCTTTTGGGGTGTCAGAGAGCCAAGGCCGTTGCCGGCCAGAAAAGCGCGGGGATCCGCCGCCAGGGCGCGGGCGTTCTTCCGCCACGGCAGCCAGCCGCCGGCCCGCACGGCGAGATACATCGCCCAGCGCTGCGACCAGCGCACGCCGCAATCGGCCATCGCCTGCAAAAAAATCCGGTCGGCTTTCGCGCGGGAATACGGCTGTGTCACAAACAGAAAGTCATGCACGATGGCGGCCGGGCGGTGGTCCCCATTGACCGGAATCAGTGCGTGAAACACTTGCGGGATCGACGCCAGATCGGTCATGAACCCTTTCGGCACGACGATGCGCGCTCCGCACGACGCCTCATAAACAAGCCGTTTGAGTACGCGCCAGCGGCCGCAGGGGGCGACTTCGAGACGGGCGGGGGTCAGAAACGGCATGTCAGCCCTCGGTCAGATTGGAAGCAATGCGCCGCGCCCAGCCGCGGCCGAAATCCGGCCACGTTTCCAGGCCCGCCAGGAAACGCAGGCGCAGGCCGGCAAAGCGCCGGGCAAGCTGTTGCGGATCGGCCTGGCGCACAGCGTTAAGCGTCATGGGGCCAATCGAGCCGTCGGACTGCACCCCCGCCGCGCTCTGCAACCACCGCACCGCCTGCCGCACGCCGGAGTTCACCGCCGCATCGAATACCTCAAAGCGCAGCGCATCCGGCAAGCGCTCGGCCTGCACCGCATCCCAATACGCCGCGCGGTAAATCCGCTCCGCCACCGCCTTCGGCATGTCGCGCATATCGCCGGCATAACCGTGCGCGCGCGCCACCGACTCGGTAACGCCCCACGCGGTCTTGCCGCCAGGGTCGCGCGGGTGGTCGGCGTAGCCGCCTTCGTGCCTTAGCAGCCGCTCAAACGCAAAATTGAAATTCACTGATTGCCCTCCGTTTTATCGATGCGGCGCTGCACCAGATACCGCGCCCATACGCGCACCTGGTCGGCGCCAAGCAAGCCGATCGCCCCGCCGAAAAAAGTGGAATAACCCGGCGACAAGCCGAAATCCTCGGCAGCGGACGCCACGCACAGCGCAATCGCGCCACATAGCGCGGACTCAAGCAGGCGGCGCATCAAGCGCGGCTCGCGGGCGTCGTACATCACGCGGATCAACGCGATGAGCGCCCCCACAATCGCCGCCCTTGCCGGGCCGGGAAGCGAGCCGAGCAGGTCGGGAATCTTGTCAGGCATCGCGCACCCCCTCGAAACGCGCCGAGCTCTTGAACATCAGCGCATAGGCGATCTGCCCTTGCTCGGCGAACTCCGGCGGACGAACGCCCTCGATACGCAAGGGTTTCCACTTGCGGCCCTGGACCTCACCCGGCCGCCAGTTGTGCAGTGTCTTGATGACTGCGGCGAAGGCCGCATCCAAGTCGCCCATCGCGTGCTCGCCGTATTGCACGATGAGATAGACGCTCCACACGACAACGATGCCGACCGAGGCGGGGCAGGCGTCTAGCACCGAGTCGGCGCCGCCACAATGAACCTCGACTGCTGGCGTGGGCAGGCGTGAGGCCTCCCGCGCGCTGCCGCGCACATGCCACCCGGTGAGCGCTGGAACGGCCTTTAACCGCTCGATGATTGGAGACTCAAGCGCGAACACAGCGATCCTCCCGCAGCCGTACAGTGAATTCGGTCCCTGCGCCGATTGGCGCGGGATCCTCCGCAACGCGGTAATGCCCGCCACGAATAACCAACAGATCGCCAACCTGGAGCAGCGCGGCGCGGGCCGCGTAACGCAATTCGTAGTCGCCGACAAAAGACGGCGGGGCCAACGGATCGACCCCCGCCACCGTAAAAAACGCCGCGAACGGCTCCCCGGCAAGCGGCGTGACGACGACATTGGCCAACATGCCGACGGTCACATCCGTCAGCATTTGCTCAATGTCGGCGAAAGGCGCGGCCGGGGTCGCCACGATCAGGCTGCCTTCGCGCTCAACAACATGGCCGGGCGCGTGCAGATGAACAGCGGATAGGCGTACACCTCCATCTGCACCCACGCGTTGCGGTCCTTGTCCGGAACCGTCCAGGCATAAACCCGTTGCCCCGGCGTATTGACGAAATCGAACGTTTCCGCCGGGCTTTGCGCGACCTGGAACACGCCCGGCGCATTGACCGGGTAGAACTTGGCTTTTGTCGGATCGATGGCGATCTTGCTGCCGTCGTCGGTGCCGCGGTAGTTGTGGAACGTGATGCCGCCGAAGTTGAACGAACCGAACGCGATGTTCTCGCGCAGATCAGCAGATGCCTGCTGATTGAGCCAGGTTTCGCGCACGCTCGGATGCTTGATGAGCAGATCGAAGAAGTCGTCGCCGCACAGCGCGTGCACGCTGGTCACGCCGGGAACGAACGCGCCCCCGCCGGCTTTCGCCATCGCGCGCGTAACCTTGTGGCAGAGAGTACGCACGTCGGTTGTCGGATCGTCCAGGGCGAAATCAATCTCCGCCGGGGCGGAGATGCCCCATTCGTCGAACCAATTGCGGATCACAGAGCCGTCCGCATCCAGCACCACGCCCTGGATCGCGCCAAGGCGCATGTGCTCGAAAGTGAGCTCAATGTCGTCGTTCAACGATTTCATGCGGGCGGCTACCTCCGCCTGCACGCTGGCCAACTCGGACTCGCTGCCGAAGGCGCGAATATCCTGAATCTCGTCGGCCATCAACGTGTCCTGCTTGGCGATGCGCACGGTACGAAAATCGCGGATATCGCGCCTTGTGATATCCGCGACAGCGGGCGGCGCGCCGCGCTCGCTGGTCTGGATCAGCGTCAGCACGCCGTCCTTCTTCTCGATAGCGACGGTCGTGGTGCGCACCGGCTTGGGCGTGAAAATATTCTGCGAGCCCAGGAAGGTCGGCAGATAGGGCGCGCCGTTGATCGCCTCGGTGAGCGAGATCGCGTGAAAAGCACGCCCCTTGAAAATGTCCATTGAAGCCATGTGTTTTTGCTCCTTGTAAGATCAGCGGATGACGATGCCGAGCGCGAGCAGATCGGCAGTGGCCGCAGCCTGCTTCTCCTCATCGATAGCGGCGGGCCAGGAAAGCGACGACCCGCGCACTTCGGTATCGCGCGCGGTGACGACGGCGGCGTGATCCGCGTCGGTTGCATCGACGTTGTCGTACAGGATCGCGGCGGCCTGCTCACTGCCGTCGCTTGCCGCTGGCGCCAGCGGCACGTACTTCCCGCTGGCGGTGACTTCGCCGAGCACCCTGCCGACGATACCGGCAGTGCCGGAAGCCAATGTGACGACCTCGCGGGAGCGGGTGCCGTTGGCTTCACTGATGATGTATTCGCCGGTGTGGGGGCCTTCTTTCAGTACGGTCATGTTTCTCTCCTGATTACTTGCGGGCGAAAGCGCGGCTCCAGCTCGCCGCGAGGAGCGCCGGCTCCGCCTCGTCGTCACTGGATTGCGCGCCGTGCTTGACGTCCGGATTCGGCACGCCGGCCATCGCGGCGGCGAAGTGGTTTGCCGTGGCCTGGGCCGTTGCGGGAACCGCGCCGAGAACGGCGGCGGCCTGCTCGACAGACAGGCCGGTGACGACGCACTGATGAGCGAGCGCGACCTGGCCGGCGGCCTTGTCGTGAGACAGGATGCCGCTCACGCGCTCGCGCTCGGTCTGCATTCCGGCCTTGTGGCCTTCGGCGTGGGATGCGGCGAGCAGGCTGTCCAGATCGGCCTGGGTGATAGTGGCGGGCGTCAGGGTGCCCGCCGGTGCGGTGGTGCCAGACATATGGGTTTCTCCTTTGTCGTTGGCGGTTGCGCTGGCGGGTCGCCAGACAGTGACGGGCCGGCTGCCGCCGGCCAATTCGGAAATCGTTCGATCCAGCGTGCCGATGCGGTCGGCAAGGCCCGCGGCGATCGCGGCGACGCCGTGGTACACGGCGGCCTGGGTGTTTCGCACGGCGCCGGCATCCAGCCCTCGCGCACTGGCCACGGCTTCGACGAACAGTGCGTAGAGCACATCGGATTCGCGCTGCAGGTCGGCACGCACGCTGTCCGGCAGCGGCGCGAAAGGGTTGCCGTCGACCTTGTGGCTGCCGGAATAGATCAGCGTGATTGCGATGCCGTCGGCCTCGAACGCCTTCGATAGATCGGCGTGGCGCATGACAACGCCGATGGAGCCCGCGTAGCCGGTTTTGGTGGTGACGATTTCGTCGGCCGCGCTGGCGCAGAGATAGCCGGCGGACAACGCCATGCTGTCCAGCACGGCAACGTGCGGCTTGACGCCGCGCAAGGCCAGCAGTCGCTCGTGCGCCTCGAAAGCCCCCGCAGCCTCGCCGCCGGGGGAATCCCACACGGTGACGATGGCGCGCACGGCGGGATCGGCGGCCGCGGCTTCGGCGGTCGCAACGATGTCGTCGTAACCAAGAAACGTGGCACAGGTGGCGAGGTCGAAGCGGCCGCGATGCACGAGTGCGCCTATGGCGGGAATCACCGCCACGCCATCGACGATCTTGTATCCGGCCTCGGCCCACTTGCCGTTGAACGCACCGAACAGATCGGCACGGACAGGCGCGGGCGCGGCAGGGTGCGAAGCGGCGGACAGGCCGGACAGGCGCGGGGCGATGCCGGTCAGCATGGCATCGAGCGCCGTCGCCTGGATGAGCAGTGGGCGATTGAAGATGCGCGCGGCAAGGTGCGGGTAGGCGATGCTCATTGGCTGCCCTCGCCAGGCTGCGGATTTCCTGCGGACGTCGCGTCCTCATCGTCCGCGTTGGGTTGCAGTGTGATCGGCCGTCTCACGCCGCCGTCCTCGGCCCATGTCCTTGACACATCCGCGCCCG
This sequence comes from Azoarcus sp., assembly GCA_031546845.1. Taxonomy (GTDB): domain Bacteria; phylum Pseudomonadota; class Gammaproteobacteria; order Burkholderiales; family Rhodocyclaceae; genus Azoarcus. Next base: position 55,532 of record JAVBJT010000019.1, read on the forward strand.
GAGCGGGCAGACCGAGCTTGGCGCGCAGCGCCTTTTCGTCATCGAACTGGGGCGTGATGGCGCCTGCGCGCACACCGACGCCGTATCCATCCAAAAGCGACTTGCCGTCCATGTCGTCATCCTCGGAAGAGCCTTTCGCGCCCTCCCGTTCGTCCTCGTTTGTCTCGTCATTGGTTTGCGTTGCGGCGGCTGAATTGGCCGCACCCGTTTCAATCGGCAGCCCGAGCTCGGCCATGCGCTTGCGCTCATGCGCGCGCTGCTCGATCACTTCTTCCCAATCGGCGCCTTGCTCCGCGCATTCGTCTTCGAGCGTGGAGAGGTTGTAGTCCATGCGCATACCGGAGGCGGAGGCCTCTTTCACCGGATCGACCCAGCCGCGCCCGCTGAAAATGAACCGGCAACGGGTGTAGGCATAGCGGTTGAGGTAAAAGTTGGGGGCCTCGATTTCGCCGGCATTGATCGCCTCTTCCAGCCACAGGTCGTAGATGGGGCGCAGCCAGGTATCCATGAGCCAGCGCCGCCGGCCGTTGAAGTAGCGCCAGGCTTCGAGCAGCGTGGCGCGCGCGCTGCTGTAGTTGGTCTTGGAAAAATCCTTGAGCAGCAGCTCGTAGGGCAGATTCATGCCGGCGGCGATATGCCGCAGCACGGCGTGCATGAATGCCTCAAATGCCGCGTTCGGACGGCCTGGAGTGAAACTGGCGAGCCTTGCGCCCACGGGCAGCGGAATAACCGCCGCGCCTTTCACCTCCCGAATGCCGCGGGCTTGTTTGACTGAAGCCTTCCACGCTTCGCGTGGGTCGTCGCCGAAAAGCGCCCCGGCGGCCTCGGGGCTGAGGTCCGATTCCAGAAATGCGGCGATCAACGAATTGGCGACGGATGCCTGCAGCTCGGTATTCGTGTATTTGCCGGCCATGTGAAACTCGCGCATCACAGCCGTCACGATGGGCTTTCCGCGGCTTTGCCCGGTGCGCTCCTTGTCGTGCAGATGAATGACGCGCTTGCGGCCCCACCGGGTCGTCGCTTCGACGTAGTCCCACTCCTGCATGCCGCCTGCGGGCGCGAAACCGCCGTAGCCGTAAAGATCGCCGGGGTGGCGCTTGGACACGTAGTAGCCGACCGGCGCACCGTAGAAATCGCGGCGGATACCGGCGCGCACGTCGGGATCGGCGCGCAACATGGGCGGCGTGCTCACGCGGTCCGATTCGACCATCATCAGATTGGTGGCCCATTTGCGGTCGCCGCGTGGCTGCCATAGCGGCAACGCAAAATGGTCGCCGTTGAGCATCGCGCTACCGAGCGCCTGCAGCGTGAGGCCGAGCAGATTCAACTCGCGCGCGGCATCGCATTCGGTGGTTTCGGCCCAACTGCGGAATTTGGCCTCGACGATGTTTCCCCACTCGCGCGCTTGATCCGGCGTCCAGCCGAGCAGCCGATAATCGGGTTTTGCCGAAAGGCGCAACTGCGCGCCGACGATGCAGTCCTTGAGCGTCTGCATGCCGCCCGCGGCAAGCCCGTTGTTTCGTGCAAGATCGCGCGAGCGGGGGGTGAGCGTTTCGAGATCGGCGAGCAGGTCGGCATCGGCCGAGCCGGGAACCGGAAACCACCCCGGCATGGACAGGTCGCTGGTCGATGCGGCCGCATGCGCGGTGCTGGACATGCCGGCGCCTGGCCGATTGGCCGAAGCCGCCGCGCGGGCGATGGCGGGCCGGCGGCGCGATGCCATCAGCGCCCCCTCACCGGATAAATGGGGCGGTGCGCGTGACGGCCCGAGCGCGCATCGAGCTCGGCGCAAACGGCGTCCAATTCCTTGCGGATATCGGAAATGCGCTGGTCATACCGGGCGTTGCGGTCTCCGCTGCCCACAGCGGTAGGTTGCGTCAGGCGGGCGTGCAGGGATTGCGTGAGCGTGTCACGCAGTTGGTGCAGTTGCTCGGTGCTGTAGTGGCTGTAGAGTCCCATGCCGGTATCGTCGCCGGCATGGGTGCGAAATATTCAGGGGAAATTTTCAGGAAAAATTTCGCTTTTTAAGGGTGCACAGCGGGCAGCACGGCAAAAACCGTAGTCTTGCGCCGCCCCTTGGCGGTCGTGACGGTGTTGGTCACGCTACCCCCGGCGCCGCCGACGAAGACCGACACCAGCGCCCCATGCTGGCCAGGCGACGATAACGTGACGCCGACAGACAGCCATTCGCTATTGACGATGGCATCGCCGTCATCGATCAGTTTCGCGTAATCAATGCCGTAATCGAGGACGTCGTCCTGGCGTTGCCATACCGCCAAGGTGCCGTCGGGTTGTACGGTAAAAGCCGATTTGTTCATGGTTTTATACCTGTAGCGTCCAACGTGTCGCCAGCCTGAGCATGCGGGGAGGAATACGCGCGCACCAGATGCGATGCCGCGAAGGGGCTGCATCGGCGCCGGGTAGCCAGGCGAAGGCCAGGCTTCGCGCAGGAGCGAAACCGTGAAGCCTTATCTCGGTTTCAAGCGATGCGGCCGCCTCTGCCTTTGCGCAGGCGGCGCCGGCAATCAAGGAGAACGCCGTGCCCAACGCGCCGGAGGCCGTAGCCCGCGCTACGGCCAGGCCGGCCATTCTGATTTCGGCAACAAGGTCGCCCTTGGCGTCCGCCTTGCCCCTGGCCTCTCCGAACAACCCGGCCGCGATGGTCAGCGCGGCGGTGCATACGGAACGTGCCGATGCGGCGCCGTGGAGCAAAGTGTCGGCGGCCAACGCGCCCGCCGCTTGCGCCCTGCAAAGCGCCACCCCGCGCATTTCGATAGCCGCATCGAGCGCGGCAAGGCAGACCGACTTCGCCTTTGCATGGACGTTGAGCAAAATAGCGGTACTCAGCGTTGCCGGTGCGACTGCGTTGCTCTCCGCCAGCCCCGCCAATGTGAGCGCGCATGTCAGCGCGGCCGCCGCGCTTGAACTTGCTGCAGCGCTGCCGGCAAGAAGCTGCGCGGGCCCTTCCGCCCCTTCGCCGAAATAAATGCGCATTCGCGGCGCATTAAACACCGACCACGGATTGAGCAGCAGCGCGTCAAGGTCGTCGACATGCGAGCGGCGCATGGCAACGGCCAGCACTTGGCCGGGGAACCCGGTTGCCGTGTAGCCGAGCACGCGCAGATCGACGCCGGCCACACGTAAATACCATGCTCCCGTATTTGTGGCGGAGCGCGCACCCACCGCGGCGGTGGTCAGATCGCGGTATTGCAGCCGCACAGTGCCGGCGGCATCGCGCCCCACGGCCAGCGCAACGGTATCGCCGACGGAAATAGGAAAATCGGTCGAGCTGGTCAGCCCGCACGAAGCGCGCAGCGTATAAGCCGTACCGTTGCTGCGAACATAGACCCGGAGATGATTCGCCAGGTCCGAACTTCCGATGATAGAACGCTCTGCGGTATTGCTGATCTGTTCGGTAATGCGGACTATGCACAGAATCGCAAACTGCCCTGTGCCGAAATTCCACGCTGGATCCTGCGCGGGGGCGATAACCGCGCCCAGCCCGGCATTGCCCGCCGCCTCCAGCGCCAACCCATACGGCGTGGCCACCGCGCGGTGGTACGCAGCCGGCCGGGTAACGATGCCGCTGCTTGCCGCGGGCGTCCAGACAAAATCCCACCCATCGGCGGGTGCGGCAAAACCCTGCGGTTGAGACAGAACCGGGCGGGACGCGGCAATGGAAAGCATTACACGGTCTGCGCGGAATCGATCGCGGACAGCAAGGCCTCGACCGTTACGGCCGCCCCGGCATTGCCATTGAATACAACGCGCACATGCATAACGGCCGGATCGATGGCCACCGCGCCCGAATCGGTTTCGCTGCCTGCGGCAACCCCGCCGCCGAAACGGTGGATCGTGCGCCAGTCGGCCGCCGCCGGTGCATCCGCGTGTGCGATCTGCACCGCGCATTCGCACTGCGCAGAAGGCGCGGTACCGCCATTGGTCAAGCGCGCGGTCAGCACCGCACCCTGAGCGGCGCGCAGATCGGCCACACCGGAAACAGTCGCCCCCGCCGCGCACGGCGTACCGCGGGCAACCAGCACGCGGGCGGATTTTGTGAGCGTAGTGGTGCTCATGGCGTGCCCCCGCTCAGTCGTCGATCTGGACCGTTAGCGCGCCCACCTCGAACTTCGGCGCGGCATCGCCCGCATTGATCGTCTTGGCGGCAGTCAGCGGCGCATGGAACAACAGATTGCCGCCCGTCGGCGCATCGGCGATAAACCAATGCGTCACATTGCCCCAACTGGCCGACGGCACCGGAAAAGCCACCTCGGCGGCATTGGCGACCGTGCCATTCCCACCGGCCGGCCCCGTCCAGCTCGTACCGGCACAAGCGATAGCCGCGCGGGCATAACCGCCCCCGGCCACTTCCGCCCCCATCGCTGTATCCGAACCGGCGGCGGTGCTCAGCCCCACATACACATTGCTCGGAGCCACAAAAGCAGCCCCTTTGAAAAGATGGCCCAACAGGGCGTTTTCAAGATAATCCGACATTGCGCTCATTGCGTTTTCCTTCAAACAGGTCAGCGTCAATGCAGGATCGTGGCAGCGCGGAACGGAAATTTTCAGGGGAAAATTTCAGGAAAAATTTCGCTTTTTAGCAGTCGGCAAGAAATGACTTGGAGCGATCTGCGCGCCCAATTGACCGCTTTATTTTTGTGTATAATTACACACATGAACAGCGCAGCCATCATCAAACGACTTGAAGCGGAAGGCTGGAAGTGTGTCGGCGGCAAAGGCGACCACATGAAATTCAAGCACGCCGGCAAGCCAGGCCATGTGGTGGTCCCGCACCCGCGCAAGGATATGCCTGTCGGCACGCTGCGAAACATCTACCGGCAAGCCGGATGGGATTGGAGGTGAGTATGTTGTACCCGGTCTATGTGCATAAAGACGCGGATAGCGCCTACGGGTTGAGCTTCCCGGATTTTCCGGGGTGCTTTTCGGCGGCGGACGAACTGGCCGACTTGCCCCGCATGGCGCAGGAAGCCGTGGAAGTGCATTTCGAGGGCGAGGAGATGGCGATTCCCACGCCTTCCTCACCCGAACAATGGGCCGGCGACGAACGTTTCCAGGGCGGGTACTGGATGCTGGTCGATATCGATCTGGCGCGGATCGGCGCAAAGCCGGTGCGGCTGAATATCTCGCTGCCCGAGTATCTCGTCCGGCAGATCGACGCCTATGCGCAAAGCCACCACCAGACCCGCTCCGGCTTTCTGGCGAAGGCGGCGGAAGATGCGATGCGCGTCCGTTAGGGGCGGTGCGTCAAGCTGCGCGCAGTGAGTTGCGGCCGCAATAGCGGCATACCCGCGCATCCCCTTTGATGTATTCCGCGCAGTGGGGGCATTTCTTCATCCCCTCGGCAAACTGCCGGCGCTCCACGCCGGCATCGTCAACCTTCATCAGCAGCGAGTGCGGAAGCGCGATAAGAAATAGTGCGGTGCCATAAAGCCACCAGGCCGCGAACGACCGCCCCTTTTGTTTCGCAATGAAGGCCGGAATCAAACCAAGAAGAATGGTCGGCAAAAGCAAACTTATTGCAGCCGCCCCAAAGAGACTCCAGGTGCCAACAAAAAGGGCGACGACGGCCACAAAGCCCAAGGCAACCTTGAGCAGCGAGGCCTCCGAGGGGTCGCGTTCGCGCGGGCTTGGTGTGTACTGCTCGCCAAATTTCGCATAAACAATGCCGCATTGCGGGCACTGGTACTTTGGCGCGGTATCGGAAGGTTGGCGCGTGTAGGCGCACTTCGGGCATGTCGTCATGGGTACGCTCCCTGGTTTTATAATTTTCCGGGGAGATTTTACCCACCGCCGCTTAAATTTTGTGCATTTTTTCAGCGACGGCGGGCAGATGCTCACCGAATCATACAGGCCGCATATACACCCACCGCCCACGCCCCGGCCGGTGCCTGCGCCAACCGAGCCGGGCCATGATGTAGCCCAGGCGGGTTTGCAGGCTGCGGTATTCGGACTGGTTGGGGGTGGCGGCGAGCGCCCCGAGCAGGATGGCCTCGGAAGTGAAGCCGCGTTCCCCGGCCTGTTCGGGGGCGCCGAGCCACGTAGCCACGCGCGCGGTGGTGCCGTCGTCGTGGGGCTGAGCGAGCGCCCGGCTCGCCGAGCGCGGAGGGGGTGCGGCAACGGCAAGCTCATCGTCGGTCACGCCCAACTCTTCGAACAGGTCGATCCCGGTATGACGCCGTGCGGATTCGCAGGCCGAGCGTGCGGCGCGCGCGTGCCCGAGCCGGAGGCCACCGGCAGCGCGCAACAGGCCGTTAAAGGTACGGGTGGCGGCCACCACCAGATCGGCGCGGTGCAGCGCGGAGGCGGGCAGCGGCGGAACTCGCTTGGCACGGCGTTCGCAGTCGATGAAGTAGCGGCGGACTTCGCGGCCCCTCTCGTTGTTTTCCACCATCGCCAATTCCTTGGCCACCTCGATGGTCAGGTGGTAGTCGGTACGCGGTCTTCCGCCTGCCGAGGGGTTTTCCATAAATTTATGGGAAACCCAATCCTCACCTTCTACGAAGCCATATTTCTCGATACGGCCCTTGATCCAGTCGGAAAAATCCTGCCTGCTCTCAACAAAGCCCCACAGGTCGCGGGCATTGCAGGTCTGGGCTGTGCCGCTGGTCATGTCGCGGGTTTCGATCTTGGGTAGCTCGTTCATTGCGCAGACCTCCCTTCGACAAGTTCATGAAGCTTTTGCGTGCATGCGGCGGCGATATTTGTCAGTTGCTCCGTGGTGAAAAACATGCCACCCAATTCGATAATGCGACATGGCAAGTCGTCGGCAGAAACGATCATGGCGTCGCGGTCGACCATCATTGCGAATGGCGTTTTCTCATCGGTGAAACCAAACAGGCAACGGGCTGGCTCCCAATTGGCATCGCCGGATAACACGGCGGAAAACACCGTCGCCTGAACCTGCGCCGCGACAGCGTTGGCGAGGTCGAGGGCTTGGCGGATATGGCTGAGATCAGTCGTGGGAATGCCATCGACAATGGCGAGCGGGGGCGCGGACGCGCTAAGGGTCAGAGTGTTCATGATGTGCCTACTCCAGTTCGTTGTGAACCGCCAGCCCGCTTCCAAACGGGTGGGCGGCATCCGAGCGGGGTTGGAAGACCGGGTAGGCACCGGCGAGCCTTGCGGCTCCCCCGCCCGGTGCCGCCCGTAGAAAAGGGCACACCAAGGCGCAAAAAAGCCGCACAGCAAGCACGGGTGCGGCTTTCGCCGCCTACATCCAGGCTTCCAAACCCGGTCGCCTCTGTATCGGCGACACGGGGAGCATAGGCCCGACGGCTGCGGCAGGTCAAGACAACACGATTGAGATGGATCATTCTTTCCTTCTCCTCGCTCAAATTGAGCGAGGACAGACTCCCACACCCAAACAGGTCAAAACAAGGCTGAAATACCGCCCAAAAACGGGGTTTACAGGTAGGAATGGATACAACGCGTGAAAATTTCTTCATGTGCGGTGGTTTCGTGACGGAATTTCCCATCACCCCCTCCCATTGACGATTTGCTGCACCCGGCGAACGCTGACTTGGTAGGCCCTCGCAAGCTCTCTTGCATTCCTGCCGTTGAAGCTTTTCCGAATCTCTTCGGCCCGCTGCGCTGGAGTCAGGGAGCGGCGGCGGACGTACTGTTCCGTGCCGGCGATGCGAAAGCGCAGCCGGTCGGCAACGTAAGTCGATTGCTCGCACGGCGGGATCCCTGCTCGTTGCGCGGCGTCGATTTCCTCGGCGACGATGCTCGGAATATCTTCATTGAATGTTTCGGTGCTCATGGCCTTGCTCGCTCAATACATGGGAATGGGGGCGAAGAGGTTTTCGTCGTCTGATTTCGTGCTCTTTTCAACGGGGGCGGGCCGGGCGCGGTCGGCTTGTTGGCTTGCGGGCGGCGGGGCGGCGAAAAGATCGGTGATTGCGGGCTGTACCTGCTCCTCAAGCCGCGCCCACATGGCGTCCGTATAGCGGTGCAGGTCGAGCGCCTGAATGCAGAACAAGGCATAAACGGTGCAGTCGAGCACTTCGTTTCGGGGCCGTTGTTTGACCCAGCGGTATTGAGCGCCGCCGGCAACCTTTTGCAGCACGCGGATTTCGGCGGTCAGCTGCTCGTAGAATTCCAGCGGCAGGTCTTCGCTGGTGTGGATCCTCCCAGGGCCGTCGTTGATGATGCGCAGCCGCCCGTAGATAAGGTCTTTGGCGGTATCGGTGCCGACGTGCCAGAGCTTGACGCCGTGCTTGAGTACCGTGCCGCGCCAGTTCACATCCATGCGGCTGCTGCGGCCCTTGATCGGGCCACCGTAGGCGGTATCGCCGCGCACGCCATAGATGCGGCGGCGCTCGCGCTGGCGGACGAAGTTATAGACCTGGTGGGTGAAGTGGCCGCCGGTGTCGATGGCCGCGGCATCGAGCCCCATGCTGTTGCCGGGCGATGCCGCCATTGGATAGCGGCTGAGAAGGTAATCGTCGAGTTTTTGCCAGTCGCGCTCGTCGGCCGGGTTGGCTTCGAGGACAACGTAGTCGACCGCCCACATTTCCTCGCCGCGCCCGACGCCCCACACGACGACCTCGAAGCGGTTGTCCTGGACGTCGATGCCGGCGACGAGCTTGAGTACGCCGCGCGGCACGGTGCGCAGGCGGTAAGGCTCGGCGCGGCTCATGATTTCGTGGGTTTCGGCGCGGTCGCCGATGTGCTCCCATACGTCGCCGAGCGTTTCGTTGACGAAGCCCTGCATGGGGCCTTCGTCGCCGGACTTTAGCTTTGCGTAGGCTTCGCGGAACTCGCGCACGATATCCGGCCAAGCGCGTTGCGGGCTGTAGGCGGTCCAGATCTGTGCGCCGACGTGCTCCGGCGGCTGGCACGGCTCGCCGTATGCGTCGCGCCAGACGCGGTCCATGCCGTAGCGGTAGCGGGTTTGTAGATCGACCCACACGCCGGACTTCCACAGTTTCAGATAATCGGCCTGGGTGATTGGCTCTTTGCAGTGGGGGCAGGCGTGCCAGACCTTGCCCGGATCGGATGGATCCCACTTGAAGCCGTGCGCGACTTTTTTACCGCCCCAATGCAGAGGGTGCTCGCAGCCGCAATGGGGGCACGTAATGCAAAAGGCCATCTGCGCGCCGGCATGGCTGTAGCGGTAGTCGGTGTGCGACAGCCCCTTTACCCGAGGGGTGGAGCCCGCGATCAGCTTCGGAAACGGGGCGCCCTCGAGACGGCCACGGGCCAGGGTGACGGGGTCGGATGACTTTTCGATTTGCTGGTCGAACCCGTCGAGCTCGTCGAGCAGTGCAACGGCAATGGTGATGCGGCGGTACGCGCGCGCAGCCTTGCCGCCGAGCAGATGCCAGACGGCGCCGACGAACTGTTTCAGCTTGAGCGTATCTTCTCCGCCGGTGCGCATCCGCACCGCGTCGAACGCGTCGATATCCCGCAGCATCGGATCGACTTCGGATTTCACGAAGCTGTCGCGGTCGTCGTCCGTCGGCTGCCACAACGCCAGTTTGCGGCGACGGTGGAGCGCGTTGTACGCCATGAATGCGAGCAGCATCTTGGTGTAGCCAACGCGCTTGGATTTCTTGATCGACAGCTCGACGATGCGATCATCCGACATCCAGTCCATCAACCCGATTTGCGGGGGGTAGGCTTCCCATTTCCCCTGGACATGCGAGCTTTCCGCCGAAAGGTAGAAGTGCTCCTCGGCCCAATCGGACAGGCTCCGCGGCGAAACCGCGCGCATCGACTCCATGCCTGCGCGCAAGGCGGCACGGATCGCTGTCCAGGTGATGCCCGAAATGGCGGACGACGCGGGCGCGGTCATGTGCCGATCGTCTCCCTTTCACTGTCGTCATCAGGCTCGTCGACGTCGGGTAGTGGGGACAACATGGAAGCGTTTGCGGCCCTGACCCACTCGTTTCGCGCAGAAATGACGATGGCGACGACCGCCTCGATCGCCTCCTGCGGCAAGCCGGGGACTTCCTTGCGCAGCCGTGACGGCAAGGCGTCGAATTTCTCGACGACCGCGCCGCAGGCATCGGAAAGCACCTTCGCCATGAGCTCGATGGGGGCATATTCGCCGCGCGCGATGGCGTTCTTGATCGCCTGCCCCTCGCGCTGCTCGCGCGCCAGGGCCGCGCGTTCCTGCACCAGATCGAGCGTGCCGCCGGCCATCGACGCCCGCCCGGCGGCAACCTCGCGCAAGTGGCCGCAGTAGGCCAGCAGCCAGGATCCCGCGCTCGCGCCGGATTTCAGCACCCCGCGCGACACGAGATCGGAAACCGCAGGCTGGGAGATTCCGATTATCGATCCGAACTCCGACTGCTTAATTTGTTCATTCAGATCAATCACATAACCCCCTATAGGCACCCTTTGAACAGTCCGAACCCGGGGTCCGAACTACCCGCACAGCGGTTTTCGCGGGAAGGACCCGGATCGCCAGTCTCATTTTTCGAGCGCCACTTTCATCTCGCTTTCGAACCTCGCTGGGTAATCCGCTTCGATTGTTCGTTGCGCGACCCCCTCGAAGTCGAACCGCTTCGTGTAGGTCGTAGCCTTCACGAATATCAGGATCGGCTCTGTACTGCGGCCCGTGCGCCGGTAGATGCCGGGCTGCTTTATTCCGGATCGCCGGTCGCCGGGGCGAACGACGAAGAACACCCAGCCGGCACGTGCCTTGGTTCCCTTGCGTCGTTTCTCCCTGCCCGCAAAGCCCATGTTTTGTTCGCTGCCGGCGTGCATGGACGCCGCATCGAACCACGACAGGATTTGCTTGAGCTCGCCGGGAGACTGGTTGCCAAACGCGTCCATCTTTGCCCGCTGCCCTGGCACTGCGTACCACCCATGAGGGAGTACGCCGCGTGCCTGTAGCGCGCGCTCGAATGCCTTGTTTCTACGCGTGCCCCCCGTTATCTGTGTCTGTAGATAGTTGTCGGTGCGCGTGTAGAAGGGGAGGTCGCGGTTGATCTCGATGGTGATCGAGGCCTCGCGCTTGTCCGGATACTTGCGCAGCGCATTGAGCGTCCAGCGGGTAGGGCGGTCGAACACTCGTCTCATCTCCGCCTGCTCGGCCTTGATTACCTCGTCGGCGGTGCCGTGTAGGGCGCGCAGCGATACCCGCCGGATAGCCTCAGGCATACCGTTAAGCCTGTCGGTTGCCTTTCGAGTATCGAGTTTGACGGTGATTTTCATGGCCTCGCCTTCCGCGCCGCAGCGCTCGCCGCCTCACGGTCTTCCCGCTCTTGCCTTGCCTGCGCCCGCATCCGTGCCACCGACCCGCGCACAATCAAATCCCAGGCCGCAATCGCCGATGACAGGTCCGCGAGCCACAGCGCCCAACTCAGAATCGTGTCCGGGTCGCCCTTGGCTATTGCTGCCTTGATCGCCTCGCCAATCTCCTTTTCGTCGGCCTCGCTCCAGTCGCCCCGCTGGGTGCGAACCTCGGCCACGCGGGCGAAATCCGCGCGCATCTTGTCGATCACCGCTTTCATTCCGCCTCCCTTTCCGGTCTGTGCAAGGATTTGGTTGTTCGTGCAAAGGGTGTGCAAGGGTTTGTGCAAGGGTTTTTCTCAATGGAATCAATCGAGTGCAAGGATGCAAGGGTTTTTCTAATATCTTTTCCATGCGCGCGAGGCACGATTAGCCCCTCAACACCACCGCCCGCGCGCCTGCGCATTACTCGCGCGCGCACAAGGAGAAGGAGCAAAAATCCTTGCACTCTTGCACTCGATTGATTCCATTGAGAAAAACCCTTGCACAAACCCTTGCACACCCTTTGCACGAAACCCGAAAACCTTGCACGCGTGGTCATGGTCATGCCGCCAATAGCTGACGGGAGGCCTGCAGATACAGATCAAGCCCGTCTTGGAAATCGCGGATAGCCGCCCACAGCGCCTCTTCTTTGCTCTCGGCGTCCTCCGGCGGCTTCCAGTCCTTCGGAATAACGAGGGTGCCGCGCCACTTCTGCCTAACCTTGTGGCGGGCGAAATGCCCGCCCTCATCCACCTTGTCCCAAACATTTACCGAGCCCTGGCACACGGGCTTGCGCATGTGCCGTCCCAACATGCGGCCAAAGGTGGCCTCGTTGTCGATGAAGCGCTCCCCCTTGGTCGCGCACCATCGTTTAAAAGCGGCGTAAACGTCACAGACGCGTGCAGGCGCATAACTGAGGTCGGCAATCAGCTTGTTCTGCCATTCCTGGTGGAAGCGGTCGCGTGCCGGCATGTTGATCTGGATGAGATCGCGCCGCGCGCGGTTCTCGTATGGCCGGGTGTGCTCGGAAAAGCTCCCTAGATCCTGCGCCAGCAGCCAGGCGTAAAACGCCTCCGCGCCGCCGTTGTCGATCTCGTCGCCCAGCGCCTTAAAATAGGCTTCGTCATAGTTGCGCCGAGACTCGTACCAGATAACCGTATATCGGCGGTCGCCGTCATCGAGCGCCATCGGGTTGATCTCGTTCGACAGAAACGCGAAATTCGCTTGATTGCGCTCGGTGCGCAGCGGCATGTACTTCTCGTTAATATTCACGATCGGATTCGTGACCAGATTTTTCAGCAGCCCCTTGTGGTGCCGCAGTTCCTGCCGCGTAACGACTTCCTCGGCCACGCAAAAGAGCATCTTCGATAGCCAATCGGTATATTCCGATTGCAGTTGCAACTGCGTAGCCATGCGGCCGCACTCGCCGTAGATCGCGCGGATCACATCGAAGAGGATCGACTTTCCCGTACCCTCGGGGCCATGCACGATAAGCGCCGTGCGCATCTTCGCGCCGGGCCGCTGCAGCGGAAACGCAAGCCACGAAACCACCCAGCGGAACAGCCCGTCGTCTTCGTCGCACAGGTCATAAAGATGCGCCACCATCCGGTCACAGCGCTTCCCCGCATCCGGCTTGAGCGGCCAGCCGTCGAACAGATTGATTTGCGTAGCCGGGTCGTGCGATTGAGACGGGTCGAACACCACGTCGCGGTCGAACACCGTGCGCCGGCCAGGGCTCGCCAACCATTGATCCACCACCAGCGGGCCGTAATGAACCCTGGCGATGCCCACTTTCAGAATGCGGCGCTTAAGACCATCCCACATCGTGTCCGTGGGGTAGATCAGCGCCCAGTGCTCGAGCGCCGCGTCCATCTGGCTTTTCGTCGCCTGTCCATCGCCTCCGGCCTTGCGCGCCTGCGCCCGTTTGGGGGCTGCCGCACTCTCCGCGACGGCCTGCAGGGCATTCAGCACCTGCGAACGAACAACGCCAAGCCCCTCGGCCAGATGCAAATCGTTGAAATCCGTGCCGTCGGCATCGGATGCGGCAAAGGCCGGAAAGACTGCCACCCCGCCAAACTTTCGCGCGCACGCCAGCGCAACCTTGCGCCCGGCGTTCTCCAACTTCCACACACGCGCCTCTGCCCCGGCGCGCTGTACGGTAAGCGCAATGCGGCGCGCGCCATCGGCGGTTTCCCACGCCGCCTGCACGCGAATCTCGCCCGTCTCGGTGGCAATCACATAGGCCGTACCGTTCGGCTCGATATCCGGCGGGGCCCCGATCTTCGTTAAACGCTCGCGCAGGCGGCGGCGTAGGTGCCGGTCGTCGTCGCCGCAGAACACAAACTGCGCCGCCGGGTAAAGCGGCCGCAGCATTGCCGCCACGGCCTCGACGTTGCCCGCATCGAACGCAGCCACCACCGGCCACCCCGTAGCCATATGCAGTGAGGCGGCAGTGGCGTAACCCTCGGCGAACAGCAGGCGCTCCGCCTTTGCCGCCTCCCCGATCAAATGGAAGCGGCCCGTTTTTTCCATGCCGGTGTTGAAGCGTTTGGCACCTTCGGCATCGATGTACTGGCAGCCAATCAGCCGCCCCTCCACCGTGCGCACCGGGACCAGCACCGAACCATTCAGAAAGCGCACGCCGAACGCCCGCACCTGCTTGCGCGCCAAATAATCACTCGCCCCCTCGTCGCGGGCGATCCGCCACAAGCGCGCGGCTTTCTCGGCCGCTTTCTCCGCTTCGCTTTTTCTTTGTTCCGCCGCGCTTTTTTCCGCTTCCTTGCGCGCCTTGGCGATCTCCGCGCGTTCCTCCACCGAGTACCCGGTATCGGATGGTTTGACCTTTAATGTATCCGGCCCTTTGCCGAAAGCGCCGTTGAACACCCGCTGGCCGGACTTCGTAACGTGCTCGAAAAGAATGTACCAGCCGGATTTTTTCTTTTTCTTCTCGTCGTCGGGCCGGAACCTATGATATTTGCCGTCAGCGACCAGATCGGCGGCGGATGGGCCGGTAATGCCGGCCTCGGCCATCTGGTCGATAATGTCTTGTGCGGTTTTTGCCATAGTCAGTCCCGCATATCCCTGCCGCGCACCCTGCGCGCCACGCCCGGCGGAATCGGGTGTATGGCCGGGAACAGGCACATCCATTGATGCGCCTGCGCCGTTTGCGCCAACTGTGCTTTCATCAGCCGATATTCCCGCCGTTCTTCCTTCGAGCGGTGCGTGCCGCGATACGTCGTAACCCGTTCCTGCACCAGCCCGGCCTTGGCCAAGCGGCGCAGCGCGAACGCCACCGGGCGGTAGCTCCACGGCCAGGCCACACCGAACAGCGCGGGAAGCTTGCACTTCAACAAATCTGTCGTCTCCACCGCGCTCAACCAATCGCGGTCCTCCGCGCTCAGCAGCACCGCGTAGGTGGCGACATTGATCTGCGCTTTCGGATGCAGAAAACGTTGCGCCGTCAGGTTCGGCATCTCCGCTACCTTCCTCTCCGCTTGCCCTGCACGCCAACGCGTTCGAGCAATTGCGGCAGTTCGGCGAGCAAACCATGCACGCGTTCGAGCGCTTCGTCGCGCGTGGCGGATTGATCGCCGCAGTACTTGGCCACTAGAAAATAGATGGGGGTCTTGTCACCCGTGAGCTCAACGTAACGCTCGAGCAAATCCGTACCTAAATGGCGCGGGCCGTCGTCGGAAAGCATTACCGACAGATTTCCCGGCGCAACATCAAGGTCAGCGGCAGTACGCTTAAGCCCGCGTCGATATGTGCCTGCGGCCATTGCATCTTTCGCCGATCTGAACCGGTCTGTGAGTCCGGGGTCCAAATCCAGCGTCATCTGGACCTGAGATTCACTGATGTTCATTGATAACACTCCCTTTCAACGCTTTTCATTGGTTATCACTGCCCGCCTCTAAACTTTTTCCCATGAACAAAAACCGCCCCCACCACAAAAAGAATCCCGGCCAGCAAGCGCCGGCCGGGATAAACGGCCGCGTGCGGCCGAGGGAGGTGAACGGGGACAACGGAAAAAGGGAGGGATGCTTCATGTCAAACGGACTCACCGGACGAAGAGACAAACCGCTCCGGGAAAAGAATCTCCATTTCGGTGACCTTGCCGTCGAAATGCTTGACGAGCCGCTCGATCAGCCACTTAGCGGGCCACTGAAGGCCTCGCTCGATGCGGGAGATGTTTCCCGTATCGCTGCCGACGGCGGAAGCAACGTCTTGCAGCGTTTGTCCGCCTAACAGCCGGGCTTTCCTCAATGGACAATCCATGTTTGATCTCCTTCGTCCTCTACTCTGCAACTTTCACAGCGAAAAATCAACAGCGTATTGCGTATTTTGGTCTGCGCAAAACGCAAATCAAGGAGGACAATGACGGCTATGGAACTTGGGCAAGAAATCAAAAAGCGCCGAAACGCGCACCAATGGACGCTAGTAGAGCTTGTCGAGCGAGTCGAAAGGCTCGGCGCCCGCATGGATACGGGCAACCTCTCCCGCATCGAGCGCGGGAAGCAAGGCTGCAGTGACGCCAACCTCAAGGCGATTGCGACGGCCTTGGGGTGCTCTGTTACCGATCTTGTATCGGGGGCGGAGGCTGGCGAAGTTCAAACGCCGATAGGAGGGCGGCGGATTCCGCTGCTCGACTATGTGCAAGCCGGGCGATGGACCGAGGCAGCAGGCCCCTTTGGCAACGCAGACGACTGGCTGCTCGGCGACAAAGAGATATCCACGTCGGCCTTTGCGCTGAAAATCAGAGGCGATTCGATGTTGCCCGAGTTCAAGGAGGGTGACATCGTTATCGTCGATGCCTCAATCGAGCCGCTGCCGGGCGATTTTGTCGTGGCGAAGAACGAACGCGGCGAAGGAACGTTCAAGAAATTCCGCCCGCGCGGCATCAACGACAGAGGCGTCCAGGTGTTTGAGCTGGTCCCGCTGAATACGGACTATCCGTCGATGCGCTCGGATAACGAGCAGATAGCAATTGTTGGAACAATGATCGAGCACCGCCGCTACCGCAGAAAATAGCAACCCTCCCGCCTAGGCCCGCCGAGTGCGGGCTTTTTTTATTTTCGTTTCTGCATTTGACACAGTAAGAAAATAGCAATATTCTGTGATTGTGCAAACGAAAGAAAGCGGGGGAGGCAGCATGAATAGGGTCTTGACACGCCACGCGGCTCGGGCTTACCTTGTGCCGGCCCCGAAAGGGATGGAGCCTGAGAACTCCTTTGGACAAGCGGTAGCCCGCACCCGTCAGTCAGCGGTTTTTTTGCGCCCGGATTTTCCTTTTTTGGGAGGCCGGGAGGGCGACGGATACAACACCCGAAAGGGAAAGAAGTCCGCCCAGCTTGTCCTGGGTTCTCAGCCTCCCGGCCGACCGCGCCGGACGCGCCTGAGAACGCTCCGGCGAGGTCGTTTCAAACGACTCGACAAGGAGCGTTCCATGTCCGCATCCATCCGGGCCGTCGCGCCCGCGCTCGCCATCGTTGATGGCATCCCCACCACCACCAGCACTGACGTTGCCGTTTTCTTCGGTAAGCGGCATGACAATGTGCTGAACGCAATCCGCGCACTACGCGATCAAGTGACCCCCGGATGCCTCCCGAATTTTCAGGAGGCATCTATTGAGGTCGAGCAGCCCAACGGGGGCAAAGCAACTTATCCCGGCTACCGCCTGACCCGCGACGGCTTCATGCTGCTGGCGATGGGCTTCACCGGCAAGAAGGCGCTTGCTTTCAAAGTCGCCTACATCGACGCCTTCAATCGGATGGAGCGGAAACTGTCGGCCGGCGCCGCTCAAGCCAAAGGCATACCGCAGGGCGCGCGCTACCTGCTCATTTTCGACGACGACGGTAAAGGCCACTTCCGCGAGGTCGCTCCCCACGCCTGCGCAATCGACCCGAACAGCAAAAGCAGCCTGCAAACGCTGATCGGCGAGTACGTGCCGTTCGATTTGATCCCCTTCGTGCTTCAAGCCGCCGCGAGCCGCATCAATACGCGCTATGAGGCGATGAAAAAGCACGCCGCCGCCATCAAAGCCCCGCTCTAACCCTGGAGTCAGCCATGCAAACATCTTACTCGGATGCCGTAGCGGCCCTGCGCCGCTTGTGGGAAATCGCCAATGGGGGCAGCGGCCAGTGCCGGCACGTAGCGGCGTTTCTGCTCGGGCTCTATAACGGGACGCGCTTTCCCTTCGATCTGACGGACTTCCGATGCCTTGATACGGCGATTTTTCGGGACTGCCTAAAAGTTCTGGTGATGGACCAATCGCCGCTCGCCGAAGTGCACGTGACGCTTAACGTTCCTGGCGCCAAGTTCGAGGAACTGGCGCAAGACTGGGGCATTAAAGACCGTTCGCGGAGGGCGGAATCATGATCGCCGCCTTGCGCCACGCCCTGCGCCGCCGCCAGCTTGCCGCGCTGGAACGGGATCTGAACTGGATGGAGCGCCAGGCGTGCGAGGAATTCACCCGCCGCCGTAGAGCGATTGAGGCCCTGCGCGGCAAGGTGGAGCGCGGCGAAGCATTCCTGACCGCCAGCGACATCGCCCGCGCTGCAGAGCATTCCGCCAAGGCCACGCTATTGGAGACGACGCGATGAGCATCCCCGCGCCACTCATCGCGCATAGCGACGATTGTGTTCCCGTAACCATTCATCTCACGCACGCTCAGGTTGCGCGGACGGAGGCGCTGATTGTCGCCCTCCGCCAGCGCCATCCGGGAATCGATGACAACGACGCGACCGACTCGGTCTATCTCGTCGGGCTTTCGGCGCTTGAATAGGAGTACTGCAAATGATCCGCAATAGCTCACATAGCTTGCCAATCGTCGAACGCATCACTTCTTTTCTCGCCACTGTCGATAACGCCGCACCGCTGGTGATTGCCGCAGCAATCGGCGAGGCGCTTTCCCCGAACCGCGTAAAAGTCGCGCTGACCGCGATGCTCAAAGACGGTGTTATCGAATGCGAAAAAGACCGCAAGAGCAAAGTCATGCGGTACTGGCTCACGAACACCCGCGCCTCGGGGGCGCAGTCCCAGCCGGAGGTGGATAAAAACACCGGCAGCAGCGCACCGGACAACTCCGTGACCGTCTCCACCGGGGGCGCTGCCGTCCAAAAACCCGCGCCGGAGGCCGCTCCACCGGCCCCGGTTGCGGAGGACGATACCGTGCATGTCCCTGAGCTGACGAAAGAAGACTACCTCCCGCCGGCTGAAATGGACACAAAAGCCCTTGCCGGATACATGCGTGCGCTTGCTGAGTCAATCAAGCCCACGGACCCGCTTGTGAGCCGATGCGTAGCCGCATCTGCGGAACGTCTGGAGCAGTTTGATGCTGTGCTGAAGGAACTCGACGAAGTACGCCAAATTCGCGCTGTCCTGCGGGATCAGTTAGCGGCAAAGGCGGAATCCTTTGATGACTTGAGGGACTTCATCGGTCGGATCGCCGTCCAACTCACGAACATCAAGGGTGCGGACATCGAGCACAAGGTTGCGCAGGTTTGCCACGACCTTATCCAAACAACGATCAAGCGCGACGAGCTGCAAGCGCAGATCGATGAAGCGCTGGACGTGAAGGACGTCGCCGTCGGCTACCTGGTGCGGGCGCCAAAAAGAAAACCTCGCGTTGTCACAAAGCCCGAAACCGCCGTCGATATAGCTAAAGCCGCAGCACGCGGGGCCGGGCGCGGTGACGTGTATGCGCTTGTTCATGTCGGCACTGCGCGCCGGGATGCCGTTTATCAGAGGACTCAGCCATGAGCATCAACATCACACTTCGACAAGCCAAGGAACTGGTCGATTTTTTCGGCGGTAACGACTGCGAAGTTACGGTCATTGATTACGACAAGGGGCTGTTTGCCTACTGCACCGAATACTCCGAAGAGGGCGGCCAGTACCTCGGTGACACTGACGTCGATGGCGATTTGGCGATCAACGGCGAGCCGCCTGTTTTCGATCTTGTCGCCCACCTACACCGCCAGCGCGAGTTCTCAGAACGCACCTTCGGCCCTGGCACGCGCACGGCCGGCGTGATCGACCACATCCGCAAGGAACTGAACGAGATCGAGGCAAAGCCCGACGATGTATCGGAGTGGGCGGATGTGATTTTGCTCGCGCTGGATGGCGCGTGGCGTGCCGGTTTCAGCCCGGAGCATATCGCCCGGGCTATCGCCGCCAAGCAAGCTAAAAACGAGGCACGGACCTGGCCGGACTGGCGTGACGCCGACCCCGGAAAGGCCATCGAGCATGTCAGAGCGTGACGTGATGAACACCGAAGTCAGCCGCGCGCATTTGAACAAACGCCCATGCCTGTAGGGCCGATACAGGCAAAACCCGTAAGGAGGTTGAATCATGGGCACACGCCCGATTACCGACACGCTGCGCCACATCGGCGGCGGCATTTTCATCGATACGGCCAGCGACAAGATGGCCCAGCTGGTGAGCGCGGTCGATACCACCGGCAAAGCCGGCAAGCTGCTTATTGAAATCGGCTGCAAGAAGGCGACCCGCGGCGGCGCCATGCACCTGACCGGCAAGGTGACGCTGAAAAAGCCCGCCGAGGAACCGATGGAGGCAATGTTGTTCGCCACGCCGGAAGGGAACCTGGTGGCGGACGATCCGAAGCAGACCAAGCTCGATTTGAAGGTTGCCCCCGGCGCGACCGACACCCCCATAACCAACCTGAAAACCGCACAAGGAGCTTAAGCGATGCATACGCAAACACTCGAAGATCTTTCCAAAACCGCCAACATTGCCGAAACGCTCGCCCGCGAGCTAAAGGCGCCGATGCCCATGAAGACCATCAGCGCCGCGCTGAGCCGCATCGCACTGCCGCCCGGATGGACGCTTTCCGAAAGGGACGACGAAAAGCTGGAGATGACGCCCCGGCGCAAAAAGGCGAAGGTGCGCACTTACGAGGTGCAAAGCTTTATCGACTACATCGGCCGCCACGGCACGCCCAGCCACACCACCGTGTGGTGCGAAACGGACTACGCCGCCAGCCGTGTGGCTTTCACTTCAATCTTGAACGACCACGGCGGCGACGAAGACCCGCACTGGCGAGATCACACCTGCGCCTATACGCCGGAGTTTTCGCAGGAGTGGCGCAACTGGACCAAGCATGACCGCAAGCAGTTTTCCCAGGCCGAATTCGCGGCGTTCATGGAAGAAAACTTGAAGGACATTGCCAGCGCCGATGGCTTGCCGACCGGAGCGCAGATGCTGGAAATGGCGCTGTCGTTCGAGGCGAATCAGGATATGCGGTTCAAGAGCGCGATCCGCCTGCAAAACGGCGGCGTGCAGATGAGTTTCGTGCAGGACGACGACGACCAGACGCTGGCGAAGATGCAGATGTTCGACCGCTTCGCCCTTGGCCTGCAGGTGTTCTGGTGCGGCGACGCGTACCAGGTGGATGCCCGCCTGCGTTACCGCGTGCGCGAAGGCAAGCTGACGTTCTGGTTTGAACTGATTCGGCCGGACAAGGTACTGGAAAGCGCCACCCAAACCCTGATCGACGAAATCCGCGAGAAATCCGAATGCCCGTTCTTTTTCGGCGAACCTTTTCTGGCTTAAATCCCGACGTTCCCCGCTCGGCGGGGAGCATCGGCACTCTTTATGAGGCAACCCATGCAGACCCAATCCCCCGCCATCGCCGATGGCGAAATCCTTGTCGCCACCTTGCAGATCACCGGCAACGCGCCCTATCACCTGATTCTGCTTCCTAGCGAAGCCGAATCCGTGACACACGAGGCCGCTACCGAGTGGGCTACCAGCGTCGGCGGCGAACTGCCAAACCGGCACGAGCAAGCCTTGCTGTACGCGCACCACCGCGACGAGTTCAAGCGCGCTTGGTACTGGTCGAGCCAGCAGCACGAGTCCGACCCGGACTACGCCTGGTGCCAGACCTTCACCAGCGGCTACCAGTACGACAACCGGCGTGACGGCGAGCTCCGCGCCCGAGCCGTCCGCAGATTGCCCATTTAACCCTTTGCCCATTTAAGAGGTCGCTATGAGCACCGCTACCGCCACCGTCACGATCGAAGAAATCAAGGCTACACAAAGCCGCCTCGCCGAGATGATCGCCAAGCTCGAAACACAGGCCATCGTGCGGACGCACTTCATCCCCGAAACGGTAATCACGCTCAAACCGGGCGAGCACTACGCCGGCACCGTGATCGGTCACGAGGGCGAGTGTAGTTATCACCTGATTTTACTCCCCGGCGCGGCCGAGGAGGTGAGCCACCAGGCCGCCACAGAGTGGGCCGCTGGTATCGATGGCGAATTACCCAATCGCCGAGAGCAGGCGCTGTTGTACGCGAACCTGAAAGAGCACTTCGAGGGCGCCTGGTACTGGTCGAGCCAGCAGCACGAGTCCGACCCGGACTACGCCTGGTGCCAGTACTTCGGCAACGGCGACCAGAGCATCACCCGACGTGACAACGAGCTCCGCGCCCGAGCCGTCCGCAGATTAATTATTCATTGATTTAGCCCTTTCATCAGCATGGCACACCACACCCAACTTCCGATCTATCGCGCCGCGTACTCGCTGCTCGACGTCATCATCGAGCTTGCGCGCAATATGCCGCGCGAGTTCAAGGCGTCGATCGGCGGAAAGCTGCGCGACGAGACAGTCGAGATCGTCACGCTCATCTTTCGGGCCAATACCAGCCGCGAGAAAGCGCCGCACATCGAGACCATGCTCGAACGGCTGCAAGTTGCCGAATTGCTGCTCCGGCTCTCGCGCGATAAGCGCCTGATCTCCACCGGGCAGTACGCCAAGGCGGCAGAACTGACGACGAGCATCGGGAAGCAGGCCAGTGGCTGGCGCCGTTCCGCGTTGTCGCCCGTTTCGTGAGGGTCAAGGCCATCATGACTGAGCGATCTTTCAATCTGGTCGTGCCGCTGGCCCACGAGGCCACCGCCATGCGCACCACGGATACCGCCGGCAGCAGCTGGGGCGGGTCCGGCGCAACCCCATGCCTGAGCGATCGGGCAGAGGGTGTAGATAGCACGACAGGGCGCAGCACGAGTCCGACCCGGACTACGCCTGGTGCCAGAACTTCAACAACGGCAACCAGAACAACAACCGACGTGACAACGAGCTCCGCGCCCGAGCCGTCCGCAGATAGAACCCGGCGCCACCATGCTGATTTTTCCTTTGAGGATCTTGTCCAGGCCTATCTGGATTGCCGCCGCAACAAGCGCAACAGCGTCAGCGCACAGGCTTTTGAGATCGACCAGGAGCGCAACCTTGCACAGTTGCGCGACGAACTAGCCGCCGGCACGTACCGGCCCGGCTGCAGCGTGTGCTTCGTCATCACCCGCCCGAAGCCACGCGAGGTGTGGGCAGCCGAGTTCCGCGACCGCATCGTCCATCATCTGCTGTACAACCGGGTTTCGGCGCAGATTCACGCTCGCTTCATCGCCGACAGTTGCGCCTGCATTCCCGGTCGCGGCACCCTGTACGCGGCCCGCCGGCTGGAATCAAAAATCCGCAGCATCACCCGCAACTGGACACGGCCGGCGTATTACCTCAAGTGCGATTTAGCCAATTTCTTCGTCAGCATCGACAAGCACGTTCTGCGCGGACTGCTGGCCGAACACATCCAGGAACCGTGGTGGCTGCAGCTTGCGGAAACGATCCTCTACCACGACCCACGGCAGAACTACCGTTACAAGGGCGATCCCTCGCTACTGCAACGTGTGCCCCACCACAAGCGGCTGGCCAGCCAGCCGGCGCATCTTGGGCTGCCGATCGGCAATCTGTCCTCGCAGTTCTTCGCAAACATCTATCTCGACACGCTTGACCAGTATGCCAAGCACCAGATCGGCGCGCGGCACTACATCCGCTACGTCGATGACTTCGTGCTGCTGCATGAGTCCCCGCAATGGCTCAACACCGCCAAGGCGGGGATCGAAACCTTCCTGCAAACACGCCTGCATGCCCAACTGAATCCGCGCAAGACCGTCCTGCAGCCCATCGAGCGCGGCGCCGACTTCGTCGGCCATGTCATCAAGCCGTGGCACACACGAACACGCCGCCGCACTGTCGCCGAGGCCATACATCGCACAGCCGAGGCACCGGCCGAAGACCTTTTCGCCTCCGCCAATAGTTACTTCGGACTGCTACGCCAAGCCACCCACAGCCACCACGATCGCGCGCGCCTTGCCAACGCCGTTCGGCGCCGGGGGCGTTGCGTGGATCGCGCCCTTACCAAATCTTATCGGAGATCGTCATGACTCAGATCGGTCTTATCCATAGCCAATGGAGCACTGAAATAACCGACACGAAAACCGGAGTCGCGCAGGGTGTGCGAACGGAGCATGGGATGTTGATGAAAGGGGCTTTATCGTGAGCGAGAACACCAATATCGAATGGACTGACGCGACGTGGAATCCGGTCACTGGCTGCACGAAAGTATCCGCCGGATGCAAGCATTGCTATGCGGAACGTGACTGGACGCGGCTTTCAGCGAACCAGAAGACGCGCTACTACGGGCGGGAGTTTACTGACGTGCAATGCCATGCCAATGTGCTTGATAAGCCGGTCAGATGGACGAAGCAGCGCATGATCTTCGTCAATAGCATGAGCGACCTTTTCCATGAAGCCGTGCCGGACGACTTCATCGACTACGTGTTTGGCATCATGTGGGCCTGCCTTTGGGCGCGCGACCAACAGCCTGGTCATATTTTCCAGGTACTGACAAAGCGCGCAGAGCGCATGCATGATTATTTGCGGCAGGATCGCCGGAAACAATGGGCGAGCGCCGCTGTGAACAAAGGCGGCGGCGCCGACCCGGACAGGATTTGGGATCAAGTTATTGATGCAACTGGTCCGCACCCGCGTATCTGGCTTGGCGTCAGCATCGAGGATCAAAAAACGGCCGATGAGCGCATCCCTCCATTACTTGAAACGCCTGCGGCGGTGCGATGGGTCTCAGCCGAGCCGCTACTCGGCCCAGTGAATCTGAATCGAATTGACTACCAAGAAGATTGCGGCGAGGACTTCGGCGGGTGGAACGGCTTTGACGCCATCGGTACGTGGGGGAACGCTCTCACCGGGGAATGGTTCAGCGCCGAGCGAAGTGGCGCTACGTTGCGCGGGCATGCGGAATCGTTTGAAACCTCGCATCTTGACTGGGTCGTCGTCGGTGGTGAATCCGGCCCGCACGCGCGCCCGATGCACCCCGATTGGGCGCGCAGTCTGCGCGACCAGTGCGTCGATGCAAAAGTGCCATTTCTATTCAAACAATGGGGCGAGCACACCGCGGGGGAACTTGCAGAGCATCCTATTCATGCGGGCGATGGTGGCGCATGGCGACTGGACCAGCGGGGGAAGCGATGGCACGACCCAATGGAGAGCAGCAAGCCGAACAATGAGCGGGCACCGATCAAGTTTTTGAAGATCGGAAAGAAGGCCTCTGGCCGGCTGCTGGATGGCCAGGTATGGAACGAGGTGCCGGCATGATCCCCCTCGCAATGCTGATGGGCGATATGCCCCCTTATCCGCTACCGGCGGCGAGGCACCCGGTCCTAAGCGCTAAGCACCCTGCGGCGAGGCGCGGGAAATCCGGCGATTATGCTGCCAAGGTAGTTGCGTTTCTCGGTGACGGCCCCGCACCGACCGCCGATGTTTTCTACGCAATGTCGAAGATGTACAGCATAAGTAGAGAGCATATCGAGCGGATACTTGACGATCTCGTTACCGCCGGGAAAGTAAGAAAAACGCTTTTGGAGCCTGTTCGGGCTATAGAGGTATTTGAATTGGTTGAGTCCGAATAATGGAATCTAAAACATTCCTCTCCAAAATCGAGCTTACCGAACTGACCGACACCCCGGTCAGGCGGCTGCAGATCGAGTGGCTTGACCGTAGCCGATGGGTCTATACCACCTCGCGCATGGGCAATCCCAAAGTACTGCGGGCCTACGCCGAGCAGCGGATGGGGATGAATGCGGCACGCAAGGGGGATACCGAACCCGACTTTTCGGAGTGGAGCGCGGCATGATCGGAAGGCGCAAAACCGGGCTGGACCTCGGCATGAGTCGGCTGTACGAATATAAAGGCAAGCGTGCAACGACTTATTACACGATCACGCCCGATAACAAGCGCATCAACCTTGGTCACGATCTGCGCGATGCCAAGCGCAAACTGCTTGAGTTTGACGGCGAGCCACCGGCCGGCACGGTCAGCGATCATCTTGACGACCTCATGAAAGAGCGGCGCAGGCTTGTCGAGCGCGGCAAGCTCTCGCGTGACACGCTCGACAGCAATGATCTGGAAGTCGTGTCGCTAAAAAAAGCCTTCGGAAAAATGGCGCCGGAGGCAATCCGGCCCAAGCACGTTTGGGACTATCTGCACATCTACCGCGGGGCGCAGGCGCCGATACGCGCAAACCGCGAAGTCGCACTCCTGTCGCGGATGTTTAGCCGGCTCGTCAATCAAGGTGCGCTCGATATCAACCCGTGCACCGGAGTAGAGCGCAACGAAGAAATCGAGCGCGACCGGCTCGTGACCGATAGCGAATTTGAGGCGTTCTTGGTCTTTTGCGAAAGCAATGGGCACCTGGGCGCGGATAGCCCGATGAAGACTGCGAGCGATGCCGGCCTGCGGCTTGCGCTTGCAGCGCGGGTTGCTTATCTCACCGGAAAAGCGCTGGGGCAAGTGCTGCGCATCAGCAAAACGCAAGTCACCGATGAAGGAATCGTATTCGGCAAGCGCAAACGCGGTGCCAGTACCCTTGTGACATTTACACCAGCATTGCGCCAGGCTGTCGATGCGTGCAAGGCGTTACCGTCGAAGATCGCCAGCACATATCTGATCTACAACACTGCCGGGCAGCCCTATACGGCATCAGGGTTCAAGTCGATGTGGCAGCGGATGATGGGCGCTTGGGTAGAGCAGGGGAAGGAACGATTTACCTTCCACGATCTGCGCGCCAAGGCGGTTACGGACGTGACCGAGGAAGGGCGGAAAGCAAGCGATTTGACCGGGCACCGCACCGAGGCCGTGGTGAGCAAAGTCTATGACCGGAGAAGGGTGCGCAAGTCTGCTGCGGCGAAGTGATCTTACAAACTTTGTAAGATAGTGCGCGATTTGGCTTTGCGTGGAATGTTCTAAGTGATTGTTTTTATTTGGGGCGACATACCGGGATCGAACCGGTGACAACTGGAGCCACAATCCAGTGCTCTACCAACTGAGCTAATGCCGCCACTCTTGATGGTCTCGACGAGGTCGAAACCAGGAAGCTGATGTTGCGATAGCCTATGCTGCAATACTGGCCTGCCCGGCAGGAATCGAACCTGCAACCCCCGGCTTAGAAGGCCGGTGCTCTATCCAATTGAGCTACGGGCAGATTCTTGCGGGCTTCCGGGGTTAGCTGGTCGGGGTGGAGGGATTCGAACCCCCGACATCTTGCTCCCAAAGCAAGCGCGCTACCGGACTGCGCTACACCCCGAGAACGGCGGACTATACCGTTTCTGAAAAAAGACGTCAAACCCTGTTTCGGGCTATGTTTCTGGTTGCGCTGCATACCTCGGGAGAGGGCGGAAAAACGAGCATACGATTTTTCACGCTTATGAATGCCATATCGTTCACCAAGACCGATAAAATCACGCGCTACGTCGCGTGTGGATGTTTGCGCGCGCATGGTGGCTCGGTGTGTCCGGGCCGGTCGATTGTTTTCCGAAATTGCTTTACCCACGGTTGTGGAGAGAATGCCGGTGTGGTCCTTCATGGAGTGCTTCAATGATTGATTCGTCCCCAACTCCGGCTCTGTCGGCTCGCCTGAAGCGGTTCATCCGTCCGGCGAAATGGGGTGTGGGCGTCCTGCTGGCCGTTGCCATACTATGTTTTGGCATTGTGCCGCCGGTCGCGCGCCATTACGGCGTGCAGATTCTCAGTGAGAAATTAGGGCGCACGGTGTCGATAGAGCGGGTCGGTTTCAATCCGTTCACTTTGACCGCCGAGGTGCATGGCGCCAAGGTGATGGAGGCCGATGGCCAGCAAGAGGCATTCGGTTTCGATTTGCTGCGCGCCAACCTGGAGTTGGAATCGCTGATTCGAGGCGGTCCGGTGCTGAGCGAACTGTCGCTTGCCGGGCCGCGCTTGCATCTGGTGCATGAAGGAGGAGGGCATTACAACTGGTCGGACGTGATCGACCGTTTTGCCGCCGAACCGCCGAGCGACAAGCCGATGAATTTTTCCATCGGCAATATCCAGATCACCGGCGGCCGTGCCGTGGTGGACGATAAGCCCAAGGGGCGGCACCACGAAGTCGATGAGCTGACGCTGGGCGTACCGTTCATTTCCAATTTGCCGGTGAAGGTGGATGTTTTCGTCGAGCCTTCGCTGTCGGCGAAGGTCAATGGCGATCTGCTGCAACTCACGGGGCGCAGCAAGCCTTTCGGCGAAATGCGCGAGACGGTGTTCGATGTTGTGCTGGCGGATTTCGAATTGGCCCCCTGGCTCGTTTATTTACCGTTCGAGCCGTCGTTCCGCCTGCCTTCCGGGCGTCTTGGCGCCAATCTTGAAATCGGTTTCGCGCAGCCGGAGGGAAAACCGTCCGCCGTTACGCTGAAAGGGCAGATTCAGGTCGACGATCTGGCGGTGCAGGATAAAAACGGTCAGGCGGTGCTGTCGGTCGGCGAATTGGGTGTTGAATTGGCCGATGTGCAGCCGTTGACGAACAAATGGCATTTTTCGCGCTTGCGCTTGATCAAACCGGAGGTGGAACTGACGCGGCTGGCCGACGGCGGGATCAATCTCCTTGGCCTGCTGCCCAAGATCGACGGCGCTGCGAAGGCCAAGCCCGCGCCGGAGGCCAAGCCCGCGCAGGGGAAAAACGGTGCGCAGCGCAAGGCGGCCGAGCCGTCGCCGGTGGATTTTCTGCTGGCGCAGGCGCGCATCCGCGAAGGCACCGTGCATTACCGCGATCAGACGCTGGCGCAGCCGTTCGAGGCGCAGATCGATGCCATCACGCTCGATTTGCGCGACCTCTCCAATGTGGGTGACATGCCGGCTGAAATCCGGCTGGATTACGTCATCGACGGCGGCGGTAAATTCAGCCATCAAGATCAGGTGCGTATCGCGCCGCGTGTGGAGGTGGCGGGCGCGGTCACGGTGGAGCAACTCCGCCCCGGCCGTTTTGCGCCTTATTTCGCCGCCGCCTTGCCGGGCGGGGAGTTGAGGGATGGCAAGGTGGATGGCGCGCTGCGTTACCACGTGGTTTTAGGCCAGGCGTCCGGCGACGAGGCACCGCAGGTTGAGCTGATGGCGGAAAACCTCGCGCTGAGCGATTTCGCCGTTGCGCTTGCTGGCGCGAAGGATGCGGCGATCCGCATTCCCGGCGCGACCGTGCGCGAGGTGGAAGTCAAGCTGCACGAACGCACGGTGCGTGTTGCCGGGATCGACGTGAACGGGGCGGCTGTATCGACGGTGCGTGCCCGCAATGGCCGTTTCGATCTGGAAAGCTTGCTCGGACCGTCGTCGAACGATGCCGCCACGGCGCCGTGGTCGGTGAATGTCGCCAAGCTGGTGCTTGCCGATGCGTCCGCGCGTATGGAGGATCGCAAGGCGGAAAAGCCGGTGGTCGTCGCTGCCGAGGGGATCGCCTTGCAGCTTGAGAATCTGTCGACCGATAAGGGCGCAGTGGCGCAGCTTGCCTTGAATTCGCGCATCAACAACCGGGGCAAACTTGATGTGAAGGGCACGCTGGGCCTGGAGCCGTTCAAACTTGGCATGGATGTCGATCTCCAAAACATCGATCTGCTGCCACTGCAGTCCTACGTGCTGGAACGTACCAAGATCGCGATTTCCCGTGGCAGCCTGACGACGAAAGGCGCGTTGGAACTGGAACTGGTCAAAGCGCACGAGGGTGATGGCGAGAGCGCGCTCCACGGGCGCTTTCGCGGCGATGTGGGGGTGGCCGATTTCGCTTCGATCGATCGCTTGAATGCGACCGATTTCGTGCGTTGGCGCTCGCTCGATCTGAGCGGTATCGATGTACAGCTTGCCCCGTTCGCGCTTGATATCGACAGTGTTGCGCTGGCGGATTTCCGGACGCGCATGATTCTGAACGAGGAAGGGCGGCTGAACCTGCGGGAAATTCAGGCCGGTGACGAGGTGGGAATGGCTTCCGCGCCGGATCAGGCGGGTGCGCAGTCCGCGCCGGCGGGCACGCTCCCCGCGCCGACCGATGCCCCGCCGCCGATCCGTATCGGTACGATCCGTTTCAAGAACGGCAATATCGCCTTCAGTGACCGTTTCGTGCGGCCACATTACGACGCCAATCTGACCGGCATGAACGGCAGCCTCTCCGGCCTGTCGTCCGACCAGACTACCGTCGCCAAGCTCGATCTGCAGGGCAAGGTCGCCAACGCCGCGCCGGTGTCGGTCAAGGGGGAATTCAATCCTTTCCGTCAGGATCGTTATCTCGACATCGTCATGGCGGTGCGGGATTTTGAGCTCACCGATCTGTCCAGCTATGCGGGCAAGTACGTCGGCTACGGCATTCAGAAGGGCAGGCTGTCGGCCGATCTCAACTACAAGATCGAGAACCGCAAGCTCACCGCCACCAACCGCATTTTCCTCGACCAGCTGACCTTCGGCGACAAGATCGAGAGTCCCGATGCGCTCGATCTGCCGGTGCAGTTCGCGGTATCGCTGCTCAAGAACGGCCGTGGCGAAATCAATCTCAACCTGCCCGTCAGCGGAACGCTGGACGATCCGCAGTTCAGTATCTCCGGCCTTGTCATCCAGGCTTTCATCAACCTGATCGGCAAGGCCGTGACCGCGCCGTTCACGTTGCTTGGGGCGATGTTCGAGGGCGGCGAGGCCATGTCCTTTCTGGATTTCGCGCCGGGTATTGGGCGGATCGACGACGGACAGGTCGAAAAGCTCGATACCCTGGCCAAGGCGCTAAAGGATCGTCCGGCGTTGCGTCTGGATATCACCGGCCATGCCGATCCCGATTCCGATATCGACGGGATCAAGCACGCGCGATTCAATCGGCAGATCCAGGCAGCCAGGACGAAGGCCGTGGCCGAGGGTAAAGGACAGGCGTCAGGGGCGTCCGTACCGTCGAATGGAGTGGAAACCGAGAAAACTGAAATATCCGAAGCCGAATATGCCGAATTGCTCGAACAGGTTTACGACGACGCCAATTTCAAGAAGCCGCGCAATTTCTTTGGTTTGACCAAGAGTTTGCCCGTGGCCGAGATGGAGGCGCTGATTCTCGCCAGCATCGAGGTCGATGACAATGCATTGCGCGCGCTGGCGCAGCGGCGGGCGCAAGCGGCCCGGCAATGGCTGCTGGAAAACGGCCAGGTGCCGGCGGAACAGGTTTTTCTGTTGGCGCCCGAGGTCGGCCCGGCACCGGAAGGCGAAGGCCGCCGCGTTCACTTTTCGCTGCGCTGACGTGGCAGACGAGCGCTTTGGGCCAGGGAGGGCGAACCAAAGGAGAGTGAAATGGCACGGCAATTGAATGAGGCGGAACGCGCCGCCGCGTTGGCAGCCTTGAAGAATTGGCGCATGGTGGAAGGGCGCGATGCGATTTGCCGCGACTTCCGCTTTGCCGATTTCAACGCGGCATTCGGCTTTATGAGCCGTGTCGCGTTAAAGGCCGAAAAACTCGACCACCATCCGGAATGGCGCAACGTGTATAACCGGGTCGAGGTCGTGCTTTCCACGCACGATGTCGGTGGTTTGAGCGAAAAGGATATTGCCCTGGCGCGTTTTATCGACGAGGCCGCGGGGCAGGGCTGAATAAGGACGGCGGGCCGGATAGTGGCCCGGGTTCGGGCTCTTGGAAGCGGGCGCGGCGGTTTCCACCGCGCCCGTGTGCTACCTGCTTACGGCCTTAAGCCGCGGCGAGCGCTTGCGTCAGGTCGGCCAGAATGTCGTCGATATGCTCGATGCCGATCGACAGCCGCACCATGTCGGGCGATACGCCGGCCCTGGCCAGTTCGTCCGGCCCAAGTTGCCGGTGCGTGGTGGAGGCCGGGTGGCAGGCCAGCGATTTGGCGTCGCCGATATTCACCAGCCGGGTGACGAGCTTCAGCGCATCCTGGAAACGCGTGCCGCCTTCCAGGCCGCCCTTGATGCCGAACGACAGGATGCCCGAGGCGCGTCCCCCCATGTATTTCTGCGTCAGAGCGAAATCCCGGTGGTCTTTCAGGCCGGCGTAATTCACCCATTCCACCTTGGCGTGCGTGCGCAGGAATTCCGCGACCTTGAGCGTGTTGTCGCAGATACGGTCCATGCGCAGCGCCACGGTTTCGATGCCTTGCAGGATCAGGAAGGCGTTGAACGGGCTGAGCGCGGCGCCCATGTTGCGCAGCGGCACGACGCGGGCGCGGGCGATGTAGGCTGCGGCGCCGAGCGCTTCGGTATAGACCACGCCGTGATAGGACGGATCCGGTTCGCTCAGACGACGGAAGCGCGCTTTGTGCTCCGCCCACGGGAATTTGCCTGAATCGACGATGACGCCGCCAATCGAATTGCCATGCCCGCCGAGATACTTGGTCAGCGAATGCACGACGATATCGGCCCCGTGCTCGAACGGGCGGCACAGATAGGGCGTCGGCACCGTGTTGTCGACGATCAATGGAATGCCGTGCCGATGGGCAATGGCGGCGAGGCGCTCGAAATCGGTGATGTTGCCCAGCGGGTTACCCACGGATTCGCAGAAGATCGCTTTGGTGCGCGCGTCGATTAGGCCATCGAACGTGTCCGGGTCGCGGTAGTCGGCGAAACGGACCTCGATGCCGAGTTGTGGGAAAGTATGGGCGAACAGGTTGTAAGTGCCGCCGTAGAGCGTGGAGGCGGAAACGATGTTGTCGCCCGTTTCGGCGATCGTCTGAATCGCGTAGGTGATCGCGGCCATGCCGGAGGCCACCGCGAGCGCGCCGATGCCGCCTTCCATCGCGGCGACGCGCTCTTCCAGCACCGCCGAGGTTGGATTCATGATGCGGGTGTAAATGTTGCCCGCCACCTTGAGGTCGAACAAATCGGCGCCGTGCTGCGTGTTGTCGAACGCGTAGGATGTCGTCTGGTAGATCGGCACCGCCGCCGCCTTGGTGGTCGGGTCGGGCGAATAGCCGCCGTGGACGGCGATGGTTTCGAGTTTCATGGCGTGATCTCTCCGCAGAATGGAGGGGCGAGTATAGCCAGCGTGGGCACGGATAAGAAAGCATGCCAAAGCGGCGGGCGCGGCCTTTATGTTGCGGCGCGGGAGAGGGATGGCCTTTCATGCCTCTTTACGGAGGGCGAGCAGGGATGTAAATAGTCGTTTCCAGTGCATGTTGTATTTGGTCGTTGCGTGGGCGGCGTGCTTTTGGAATGAGTGTCGAACGACCTGGGAGCGGTGCGCGATGACGATAATGAGAGCAGCGAACAGCGATCTATTGCTTGAGACCGCGCGCGCGCGCGTCTTGCTCCAGCAACGCGGCGATGTGCCCACCGGCGTGCTGCGCAAGGAAATCGAGGCGTCCTGGCGGCGTAGTCTCAAGCATGGCCTGGATTGCGGCCGTACCGACGAGCCGCGTTTGGAAAGCGGCGCCAGGCTGGAGGCGCTGCTGGCCGGCAACCGGCTGCTGTTGGACGCGGCCGCGCCCGAGCTGGATTATCTGCAGCGTTACCAGGGGCGCGACGGTTTGGTCATCCTGACCGACGCCGATGCCAATATCCTCTCTGTGGAAGGCGCGCACGAACGCTTGCGGCGCGGCGGCCTGGAAGGGGTAGTTCCCGGCGCCTGTTGGAGCGAAGCCGTATGCGGCACCAACGCGCTGGGCACGACGCTGGTGGAAAGACAGGCGATACAGATCGATTGCGGCGAGCATTTTCTGGATGTTCTGACGCGCTTTTCCTGTACCTCGGTGCCGGTCTCCAGCCCGCAGGGGCATCTGCTCGGCGTGCTCGATCTGACCCGTGAAGGCCCGCTGGCCAGCCCGCGGGAAAGCCTGTCGTTGCTCAGCATGGCCGCGAGCCAGATCGAAAGCCGTTTGTTCGCCGCCGCTTATCCGAAGCAGATCGTGCTGGCGTTCCATTCCCGCCGGCAATACCTCGATTCGCCCTGGCAGGGGCTGGTGGCCTTGAGTCAGGAAGGCAAAGTGTTGGCGGTCAGCACGCAAGCCTGTCTGTTATTCGGCATGTCGCGCGAGGCTTTGCTGGACCGCTCCTGCGAAGTCTTTCTGGGCACCGGCGGCAGGCAGTTGCTGGGGCGTTTGCAGCATGGCGACGTTGGCGGCTGGCAGACGTCGAAGGGCGAATATTTTTATAAGGCTTTGCAAGCGCCGCCGCGCAATCCGGTTGTTCCCGTGCCTGGCCGAACGGCGGGGAAAACGCTCCAAACCGGGCCGAGCCTAGAATCGCTCGCGGGCGGCGACGCGCGCTACGCGCGGACTTTGCGCATGGCCCGCCAGGGCTTGATCAACGACCTGCCAGTTTTGCTGTTGGGCGAAACCGGCAGCGGCAAAGAGGTGCTGGCCCGCGCGCTGCATCAATCCAGCGCGCGCGGCGATAGAGCGTTTGTCGCGGTGAATTGCGCGGCGATTCCCGAAGCCCTGATCGAATCGGAACTGTTCGGCTACCGCGAGGGCGCTTTCACCGGCTCGCGGCGCGGCGGCATGGTCGGCCGCTTGCAGCAGGCACACGGCGGTACGCTGTTTCTCGACGAGATCGGCGACATGCCGCTGGCCTTGCAGGCGCGCCTGTTGCGTGTGTTGCAGGAGCGCAAGGTGGCGCCGCTAGGCGCGGGCGAGGAGCAGGATATCGATATCGCGCTGATTTGCGCCACGCACTGCGATCTCAAGTATCTGGTGGAGGAGAAGCAGTTCCGCGAGGATTTGTACTACCGCATCAACGGCATTAGCGTGCGCCTGCCCGCCTTGCGCGAGCGCGACGATATCGGTGAACTGGTCGCCGGTCTGCTGGTCAAGCTCGGCGCGTCGGACGCCCGCTTGGATAAGGAATTGACCGCCTTGCTCGTCGGCTACCACTGGCCGGGCAACATCCGCCAGTTGGAGATGGTGCTGCGCACCGCGTTGGCGATGCGCGAGGAGGGAGAGCAGTGTATCGGCCTCGAACATTTGCCCGATAGCATGCTCGACGAACTGAG
The DNA here is from genome assembly GCA_031546845.1 of Azoarcus sp. Taxonomy (GTDB): domain Bacteria; phylum Pseudomonadota; class Gammaproteobacteria; order Burkholderiales; family Rhodocyclaceae; genus Azoarcus. The sequence continues at coordinate 89,890 of JAVBJT010000019.1, forward strand.
CGCGCGCGAGCGGCCGCAAAGCGGGCGCATTCGTGAGAACGAGTTGGAACTGATCCGCCAATCCCTCGAACGCTATCAGGGCAACGTTTCCGCCGCCGCCGATGCGTTGGGCATCAGCCGCGCCACCCTGTACCGTAAGCTCAAGCAGTTGCGCGATTGATGTTCATTGTCCGCTTGATCGACAGCGACGACCCGCGCGCGTTGCGGGATGCGCTGCATTGGCTGTACGGCTTTGTTCGCCCGCACCGCTGGGCCATTGCCGGCCTGCTTGGGCTGTCGTTTTTCGCTTCGCTGCTGGTGCTGGCGCAACCCTGGCTGACCAAGTTGCTGATCGACGATGGCTTGCTCGCCCGCGATTTTTCCCGCCTGACGCTGATCGCGGCGGCGATGATCGCCGCCGGCCTCTTTGGCACGGCCTTGTCCGGGCTCAGCCGCTACTTGCACACGCGGCTCTCGGGGCGCATTCTGTTCGCGTTGCGCGATGCGCTGTACCGGCACTTGCAAACTTTGTCACCAGCCTTTTTCGGCCGCCGCCGCATTGGCGATCTGATGTCGCGGCTCGATGGCGACGTTGCCGAAATCCAGCGTTTCGCCGTGGATTCGTTGTTCTCGGCGGTGTCCAGCGTAATCGGCCTGATCGGCGCATTGGCGTTGTTGTTGGCGCTGTCCTGGCAACTGTCGCTATTGGCCGCGTTGCTGATACCGCTGGATGTGCTGTGGCTGCGCTGGATGCGGCGCAAGATCGAACGCGAGGCGCGCGGCTTGCGCGAACGTTCGGCCGACATGTCGTCGTTCTTCGTCGAAACGCTGCCAGCGATGAAATTCATCCAATCCGCCGGCCAGCAGGCGCGCGAAGCGCAACGGCTCGAAGGCTTGGGGCACGGTTACATGGGTCAGTTGCTGCGTTTGCAACTCACTGAATTCTTTACGCAAGCGGTGCCGGGCACCTTGATGTCCCTGTCGCGCGCCAGCGCTTTTCTGGTTGGCGGCTATTGGGTGGTGCAGGGGCATTGGCAGCTTGGTTCGCTGATCGCCTTTTCCACCTACCTGGGCATGGCCATCGGTCCGGTGCAAAGCCTGCTCGGCCTGTATGTGACGCTGCAGCGCATGAGCGTGAGCCTGGGCCGGGTTATGGAACTGCGTGGCGAGCAACCCGATGTGCGGACGCCATTGCAGCCGCGGCCGATGCCGGCGGGGGGCGAACTGCGCTTGGAGTCGGTGTGTTTCAGCCACGCCGGCCGCGCCCGGTCCGTGCTGCGGGATGTCGAGGCGACGATTCCGGCCGGTCTCAAGGTGGCTGTGAGCGGACCGTCCGGCGCTGGCAAGTCGACGCTGATCGATCTGCTGCAACGCTTCTACGACCCCGACACAGGGCGCATCCTGCTCGATGGCGTCGACCTGCGCGAACTCGACTTGCTTGAACTGCGCCGGCGCATCGCCGTGGTTAGCCAGGATACCGTGCTGTTTCGTGGCAGCCTGGCCGACAACCTGAGCTACGGCGCGCCTGGCGTGAGCCGCGAGGAAATCGCCCGGATCGCCGCGCTGGCGCAGCTCGACGGCCTGATCGCCAGCCTGCCGGAAGGCTTGGACAGCCCGTTGGGTGAGCGCGGCCAGCAGCTTTCCGGCGGGCAGAAGCAGCGCATCGCCATTGCGCGTGCGTTGTTGCAGAACCCGCTGATTCTTGTGCTCGACGAAGCGACCTCGCAGGTGGATGAAGCCACCGAGCGCGAAGTCATCGCCGCCATCGACCGCCTGTTTGCCGGGCGTACGCGCATTCTCATCAGCCACCGCCCGTCGACGCTGGCCGAGGCCGACCTGCGTTTCGAGTTGGTGGACGGCTGTTTGTCGGCTCGCGCCGCCGAAGCGGCGGTGTGCGAAGCCGGTGCGTGAGGCTGGCATGGATAGCGGGCCGCATATCGGTATCGTCGATAGCGGCTATGCGCCCGCGCAAGCGCCGCTCGTCGTCGCGTCGCGGCGCTTTTGGCTGACCGACGAGGATGTGGCCGAGGGCGAACCGGTCAATGATGCGCTTGGGCACGGCAGCGCCGTGCTGCAAGCCATTGCCGCGCGCGCGCCATCCGCGCGTTTCAGCGTGGCGCAAGTGTTCGATCATCGCGGCATCACCAGCCCATTGCAAATCGCCGCCGCGCTGCATTGGCTGCGCGGGCGCGGGGTGCGTCTGATCAATCTGAGCCTGGGGGTGCGCCGGGATCGGCCGATCCTGCAGGCGGCCTGCGCCGGGCTACTGTCCGACGGGGTGTTGATCTGCGCTTCCAGCCCGGCGCGTGGCGCACCGGTATTTCCCTCGCATTACCTGGGCGTGGTTCGCGTTACCGGCGATGCGCGCTGCGCGGCGCACGAATGGACCTGGCTGCACAGCCCGCAGGCTGATTTCGCCGCGGCGGTAAGCAGCGAACGCATTGGACATGCCGGCGCCAGCCAGGGCTGCGCGGCATTCAGCGGGCATCTGGCCGCCTTGCTGAGCGCCCACCCGGAAGCGTCCAACGATTGGCTGCTGCGACGGATGCGCGAGGGCGCGCACTATCACGGCATGGAACATAAAACCGCGCCTTGAAAGGGCGCGGCGGGGATCGGCTTGCCGTTTTGCGCCGAAGAGGGTGCCGGAGACGGGACTCGAACCCGCAACCCGCCGTCTCGAGCTCCGCCCGGCACCGTGGTTTTTTCAGAACGTCGTCATGATCGTCAATTGCAGGTATGGATTCGTCGAGTTGCTGCCCAACTGGGTGCCGCCTTCATCCGCGCTGCGTTTGGGCTTGTACAGACCGCCCAGCAGGCCGACTTGCAGGTGCGCGTTGGCCGTCCATACCAAGTACAAATCCAGTTCCTGCCCGCTCTGGTTGCCAAGGCTCTTGTCCAGCGTATGGAAGTTGAAATACAGCGCGCCCAGCGCGATATCCTCGCGCGGCGAGGCCGTCAGGCCAATGTGGTGAACCCCGGCATTGCTGCTGAGCGGGCCGGCGTAGTTGGCCGCCACCTCGCCCTGGAACCAGGTGCCGAAACCACGGCTGAAGCCGTAGAACAGCGGATCGTACAGTTCTGAAAAACGGCTGTAGCGATAAGTGGCGGTGGGTTTCCACGGCGCGCCGGCAAAGGTCCACGAACCCTCCATATACCAGCCGCTTTCGTGGCTGTGGTCCAGTTCCTGGTTGGCGTATTCGAACGACAGGTTCAGATTTTCCACCCCCAGGCCACCGGCTCCGCGCAGGCTGACGGTATCCATGCCCTCGCGTTCGAGGCGCGACGGAATGATGGCGTAGCGCTTATCGACATCGATGCCGTGTATCCAGGTCAGCCCCAGCGTGCCCGGCGCGGCGACATGCTCCAGAACGGCCACGGAGAGTTCGGTATTGGCCTGGACGCGGTTGTCGGACTTCAGCCACATCAGATCGCCGCGCCAGCCTTCCTTACCGCCTAGGCGGATCACTGCTGTTTTATCGAACGCCTTGCGCGCGGCGATGTAATAGGCGCCGCCACGGTCGAATTCCTTGCCGAACGGACCGTTGCCGGCGTTGATCGCATCGCCGTTGATCAGAAAGCCGTCGCCCACCATCACCGACTGGCGGCCGAAGGAAATATCCACGCCGTCCGCGCCTAGCGCCGGGAAGAGGCTGCCGGAACGCCAGCCCGCGTAAGCATCCTCGATCGAGGTGCGCCGCTCGCCGCCGGAACTGATGTTGGCCGCGTCGCCATCGCCCCAGGTGCCGGAACTGATCAGGTTGAACTTGCCGTACAGGCTGCCGGCGTTGCCCAGCCCCAGGCTGCCGCTGATGCCGTACTTGGCATACGCCTCGCGCCAACTGACGCTGCCTTGCTCGGTATTGCCAACGGTGGCATAGCTTTTCTGGCTGTGCATCGCGCCGAACAGCCCCTCGAAATCGGCGTTGAGCACCGTGTCGTCCTGCTTGTACAACTCATAGGCGTGCGCGGAAAAGCTGCCCAGCCCGCACAGGCCGGCCACCATCAGCGCACAGGACGGGCGCAACAATTCATGAATTCGTGCATACATATCAATAATGTCTCCTGATTCTTCTGATCTTTCGATGTTTGGCGTGATTCTTGCCCGCCTCGGGGCGGGTCTTGTTGCGATGCTTCCATGCGCGGCGAGGCTTGCGTCATGTGGCGGGCCGGGTAGGTCACGTGGGTGAAGCCGCTTTCCAGGCCGTCCGGCGGTTTACCGCAAAAAGCGCGCCATTCCGTTTTCGGCGCGTGGTTTTACGGAAAAGAAGGGTTTTGAGCGCCGTTCGCGATCATTGAAAATGGAAATAATGTTGCATTTTGAGACAACTATGAGACAGGGTCGCAGCGGTTGTGCGCACCACACCCTGCCGGACAAACGAATTCGAGGGCGAAGGGATGAGCGAGATTCTCGTACTCGGCGCCGGCCCTGCCGGCGTGGCGGTGGCCGTGGGCTTGCGGCGCCTGGGGCATGTCGTTCGAGTGGTGAGCGCGTGGCGGCGCTTTGCCGCGCTGGAGGGGGTCTCCGCGCGCGTGCTCGATGGTTTGCGCCAGGCCGGCTTGGCGCATGCGGCGGCGTGCGCCGCCACGCCTTCGCAACGGCTGGCGCGTTGGAATGGCGGGCAACAGGCGCAGAACATTGAATTCCTGATCGACCGCCCGGTGTTCGACCAAGCCTTGCGCGAAGATTTGCGCGCGGCGGATATTCCGCTCATCGAAGGGCGCGTGGCGGCGGTCGAATCGTCCGATGCGGAGCATCGGGTTTTCTTGGACGACGCAACCGCGCTGCGGGCGGATTTTCTCGTTGAAGCCCGCGGACGCCAAGCGCCGCTGGCGCGGCAGGATGCGCCTGGCAAGGCCTTGCGCGGCCCGGAAACGCTCGGTCTGCTCAGCCGCTGGCGTGGCAAGCCCGGCCCCATGTCCAGCGCGGCGGAAAGCCTGCCCGACGGCTGGGCCTGGATGGCCCGCATGGCCGACGGCCGCTGCTATTGGCAATTGACCCTGGATGTCGCCAGCGGCGCCTTGCCGGACAAGGAACATCTGCTCGATTACTGCTGTATGCGCCGCGCCGAATCGCCGCTGGCCCAGGCTTTTTTCGAGGGGGCCGAAGAAACCGGGTTGGAACTGCATGCGCGCACCAGCACGGCGATTTTGTGCCAGGAAGCCTGTGGCGATAATTGGATCCGCGTCGGCGACGCGGCGATGGCGGTCGATCCGCTATCCGGCAATGGCATCTTTCAGTCGCTGTCTTCCGCGCTGCAAGCGCCCGCCGTCATCAATACCCTGCTGCGCGCGCCCGAGCGCGCCGCCTTGGCCCGGCGCTTTCACCAGCGGCGGGTGGAAACCTTGTTCTTTCGCTTCGCCCGCATCGGCCGCGATTTTTACGCCGAGGAAAAACAGTGGCCCGGGCAGCCGTTCTGGCAAGCACGGCGTAGTTGGCCGGACGAACAACCAAGCCACGCGGCGGCGGATTTCGCGGCACTGCGCATCGAACGCGCACCGGTACTGCGCGATAACCTGGTGGACGAGGCCGAGGTGGTCGTCACCCCCGATCAACCACTGGGAATCTGGCACTTGCAAGGCTTGGAATTGGCCCCCTGGCTGCGGCGCTTGTGCAATGAACCGGAGGCACGCGTGCTGGCCGATCTGCCCGACGAGCAGCGTAGGTTGTTTCAAGGCTGGTTGTTAGCGCAGGGCTATCGGCAGCCTGCGTGAGTGTGTTCGCACAGATGACCAGGCTGCGGATAGAGGGGTCTGTCAAACGAACTGTGTAATGTCCGCTTTCACAGCACCCCCAAGGTTACGCGCTCCTCACCGAACATCAGTTGGAAGCTTTGCAGAGCGGGCATTACACAGTTCGTTTGACAGACCCGACATTGCGGGTACAAATCGCGGGTGTCTATAACGGCGATCACGGATTAACTACGCCCATTTTCCCCGACGAAAACTGCACCTCGGTACAAAAAGCATGCAGTGAAGCGCCAAACGGCGGCACGCCGGAAATTTCCGCCAAACAACTTAACCTATCTCCACGGCGGCCGCGCACGCAATCTGACCGAGGCTATTTTGGGGCATGGCGGTGAGGCGAAAAACGCGCGGAATCGTTTTGCGCGTTTGTCCAAGGAGGAACGGAAGGCGCTGCGGGCTTTTTTGAACTCGCTGTAAGCCGGCAAACGATAGCGCGGGGTTTTATGGTGTTCGGTCTGGGCGTACGCGGTAAAAATTCTTTGTCATATTTCTTTCAGTACCTTCCGCATCAGTTCTGCCCGTTCTTCCTTGCTTAATCCGTTGAACCACCGCAGCAGTTTTGCCTCGTCGTCCTGTACGGCATAGAAGTACGCTGCTGGCACGCCAAGTTCCTTGGCGATCCGCTCGACGAGTGCCAAGTCTGGCGTTCGCTTTCCTAGCTCATAACGATTCATCCGCGTACTTGCGGAGGCTGGATCGATCCCGATCTGGATAGCCAATTGCTCTTGAGAGATTCCTGCTCGAAGCCTGGCTTCCTTGATCCTCTTCGACAGCGTCGACATACCATTCTTCGGATACTTGAAGAACAAGATCGTTGCGGGTTATGCTTATACAAAACACTACCAACTCGGTAGTGTTAAAATTTGATAAAATGTTGTTTCGGATAAGCGAAGCATAGTATCGATGCGCGCTTTTTTCGCGTTGCTTTCGGCGTGCGGGTTGGCGTATCGGCCAAGCGTGAAGCCGTTGCGCGGGCTTGTGCCGGCGCAACTGGCTGTAGCGAATGATGGGCCGCAAGATAGCGCTGCCGGTGTGCCGCTTGGTATGGCCGCGATTGTCAATCAGACAGGCGTGGGGTAGGGAGAGGCGGTCGAATGGGGGGGCATGCTGGCGAATATGCCTACCCAGTATGGGGATGTTCAGTCGTAGCAGCGAAGCGGCTGGTCGTTGAGGATTGTGCAGCGCATGGCTGAGCTCAGAATTTAATTCTAATTCCGCGTTCTAATTCCGCGAATTGAATGGGTATTTCATCAGCGCATTACAAAAAGCTTGCAATTCGCTTGTGAGCGCAGAAGAGCTGAGTTTCGCGGCGTTAAGATACGATTGATTTGATATAAGCGTGCGCGATTTCGGAAACATTCATTATTTTGTAGAATGTTTCACGAAATATTGTTTATTCCCATAATAAAAATAAGCAACATCGGTGCGCTGTATCTGCCTTGAAATTTATTCAAGCAATGACATGGCGAGTTTTATCTGATGCCTGCCGGATTCGCTCTAGTTTTTTTGAAATTGTGTTCAATGAAACCTGGGCCAGCCTGAACAACAATATTCGCTCCGCATTCAAAGTGTTTGGCGAAACGAAAAATGGCATGGCTTTCCATTGCTTCATGGTCGATCCTGCCTGGGCCGGGGCACTGGCCCGCGTTCAGGCCGTTCCGTGCGGCATGGCGGATGATCCGAGCGGAAAAAACATCCTCGACGAACTCGGTTTTCGCGCCTTGGAACCGGTCGATGCTTCCGCGCTGGAAAAGCTCAAAACGCTGACTCCCTGATCTGGTTGCCGCGAAGCGTCGGCGAGTCCGTATCAATGTGCTGCATCACACCGCGCTTATGATCGTTGAACCGCTCCGGTTGCTATTCTGTTCTGTCACGCAAGCACGGTGAAGGTACAAGAAAACCTCCCCCTTCCTGGCACGCAAGGGGGAGGAAAAGAACCAGCGCATAGCGCGCCGGCAGGGAGGGGCAATCTTAGATTAGAGGCGGATGAGCACCGTTTTCAGTTCGGTGTAGTGCTCGATGGCCGCCGCGCCCATTTCGCGGCCGAGGCCAGACATTTTGTGGCCGCCGAAGGGCAGCGCTGGGTCGAGGGCGTTGTGGCAATTGACCCAGACCGAGCCGGACTTGATGCGCGGGATCATGCGGTGCACCGCCGACAGGTCGTTGGACCAGATGCTGGCGCCCAGGCCATAGGGGTTGTCGTTGGCGAGGCGGATCGCTTCATCGATGTCGTCAAAGGGCATTGCGACCAGCACTGGGCCGAAGATTTCTTCCTGCACCAACGGGTGTTTCTGATCCACATCGACGATAACCGTCGGCTTGATGAAGTAGCCGGGGCCGAACTGTTCGCCGCCGCAGGCAATGGTGGCGCCTTTTTCGCGCCCCAGGGTGATGTAGTTGGCGACGCGCGTTTGCTGTTTGGCCGAAACCAGCGGCCCCATGTCGGTGCTCGGGTCCAGGCCGTTACCCAGTTTCATGCCGTTGGCGATGCCGGCGATGTCGGCCACCACGTTGTCGAAGTGCTTGCGGTGCACGTACAGGCGTGAACCGGCGGAGCAGACCTGGCCCTGGTTGAAGAAAATGGCCTGGGCCGCGCCAGCGGCGGCGGTGGCCAGATCGGCGTCGGCGAGCACGATGGTGGGGGATTTGCCGCCCAGTTCCAGGGTGACGCGGGTCATGTTGTCCATCGCGGCCTTGCCGATCTGCTTGCCGACCACGGTGGAGCCGGTGAAGGTCAGCTTATTCACCTGCGGATGGTGCGACAGCGCCGCGCCGGCGATGGCGCCGGTGCCGGTGACGACGTTGAGCACGCCGGGCGGGTAGCCGGCCTCCAGCACCAGTTCGGCCAGCTTGAGCGCGGTCAGCGGGGTCTCGTCGGCGGGTTTGAGCACCATCGTGCAGCCGGTGGCCAGCGCCGGGCCGAGCTTCCAGCAGGCCAGCAGCAGGGGGAAGTTCCACGCGACGATGGCGCCGACCACGCCTACCGCTTCGCGGCGGATGAAGCCGTGGAATTCGTCCCTGGGCATCAGCGGCATGGATGCCTCAACCGTGGTGCCTTCGATCTTGGTGGCGTAGCCGGCCATGTAGCGCAGAAAATCGATGCACAACTGCACGTCCACCATTCGCGCCATGACCGCGCTTTTGCCGTTGTTCAGGCATTCCAATTCGGCCAGCAGGTCGGCGTCGCGCTCCATCAACTCGGCGAGCTTCCACAGCATGTTCTGGCGTTCGCGCGGGCGGGTGCGGCTCCACGCGGAATCGTCGAATGCCTGGCGCGCGGCGCGCACGGCGCGGTCGATATCGGCAGCGGTGCCGGCGGGTACCTGGCACAGCACTTCGCCGGTGGCCGGGTTGCGCAGGTCCATCAGCGCGCCGTCGCTGGCGGAGGTCCAGTCGGCGCCGATGAGCATTTTCGGCGCGCGTTGCAGGAAGGTTTGGGATTCGGGTTTGATCGGCAAACGAGCGGACATGGTGGAACTCTCTCGTGTGGGGATGATCCGGGGCCGTAAGCAAAACGGGTGCCATGCTTGTTGTTTTTTTAAAAATCGAAAGCGGGTAGGCGTTTGCCGATGAATGCGGCATGCGCGACGGGTGGGTGAAGGCCCGCCGTCTTGTCTCAGACCGTTACAGCAGTCTCGAAATGGAACGCATGGGCGCTGCCCGTGTATTGGCCGGAATGTGGCCGCGTGGCGCTAAGAATTTGTTGTGTAAGTATTTTGTGTTTTATGGCACACAATGTGTAGGACGTTGACTGGCTGGCGCTCTTTGAGGCGGCGGCCGATTAACGATCCATAAAAAACTTAAAAAGCGCTCGGAGACACGATCTTGAGGAAGATGCAACCGTCCGGCAATGGCTGGCCCGGGGGCGCGGCATCGTTTGTCGCGGCCGCTGTCGCCGTTGTGTCTTGCATGCTGTTGTGGATGCGCCCGCAGGCGGGTAACGCGTTGCTGTGGCTGGCGGCGGTAGGCGCCGTGCTGGGCGCGCTACGGCCTTCCGTTCGCCTGCTTGCCTGGCGCGCCGTGTTGGGCGCTTTGTGCGGGGCCTGTGCGGCGCTCGCTTTGCACTTGCTCGCCGATCATTTTCAGTTGCGCTACGTGTGGCTTTACAGCAGCGCGGCGCTGCCCGCTTATCTCAAGGCGTCCAATGTGTGGGGCGGGGATGAGGGAACGGTGCTGCTGTTGGCGACGTTCTGCATGGCGATCGCCATGCGTGGCGCGCGTTTGCCGGGTTGGGGCGGGCGGGGAAACGGTTTGGTCGCGGCGTGGTATGCGGCGACAGCCGCCTGGCTGGGGCCGTTTTCGGCGACGCCGCCCGAGTGGCTCGCCGCGCAGGCAAGCCAGGGGATGAACGCGCACTTGCAGACGTTCTGGATGGCTTTCCATGCGCCGCTGATTCTGGCCGCGTATGCGTGGACGCTGGCGCCAGCCGGCGCGGCGCTCGGCGCCTTGAGCAAGGGCGATCCGGCTTACGGGCCGATCGCCTTGGGTTATGGCCGGCGTGCCTGGCTAGTGCTGACCGCCGGCATCGGTTTTGGCATGGTGTGGGCCTTGGAGGATTTCACCTTTGGCCAGATCTGGCATTGGGATCCTGTGCAGACGGCGGCTTTCGCTGTGTGGGCCTTGTCCGGGGCGGTGCTGCACGGCGCGCGGCGCTGGCGGCCGGAGGGCGCGAAGCGGCGGCTTTTGCCCGTGCTGAGCCTGCTCGCTGCCGCGCTGGCGTGTGTGGCGATGTCGGTGACGCGCAGCGAGGTGCTGGCGAGTTCCCACCGGTATATCGGCACGACGTCGTGGCTGAGCCATCTGGCGCTGGCCGGTGTGCTGGCCGGTTTGACGTTGTGGTACGCCGGCAAGGCTTTTTGGGCGGACGCCGCCGCGATGGGTTGGCGTAACCGGAGCGCATTGCCTCGTAGTGCATCGCGCGGTGTGTCGCGCAATGTGTCAGATTGGGCGCTCGATCTGGCAATTTATCTTTTCGCCGCCGCCGCGCTCCTGGCCGCCGGGGTGCTCTTCAAGGCTCATCTCTACGAGTGGCTGCACGTCGAGAAAGCCTCCGATCTGATGCCTTTTTTCGAAACCTTAACGACCTGGGCGGACGCCGAGGAGTTGGTCGAACTGCGCAGGGCCTTCGAGCGTTGGGATGTGGATGGTTATGCGCTGGGCGCGTGGTTGGCGCCGATTCTGACCCTGCTCGGCCTGGCCGGCGGCTATGCCTTTTTGCGCAGATCGTTCGGCAAGGTGGTTTCCATTGCCGTTACGCTTTTCATGGTCGCGCTGTCGGGCGGGATTGCCTGGCATGGCGGATGGCTGACGGAGCGTTACAGCGGTGAAGGCGTGTTGTCGCAAAGCATCGTCGAGGTTTTGCCTTGGCTCGATGCGGCTTTGCTTGGGGGCGTTTTTTTGCTGGGCGCGAGCTTTGCCTGGTGCGCGATGAGTGTGCGGCGCGCCTGGGGTGGCGGGCGGCGTTTGAGCACTTTGCGCTATACGGGCAGCTTGGCGCTGATTCATGGCGGGGCTGTTATCGCCTTGGCGGGCGGTTTGTGCGCAACGGTGATGAATTCCTATTTCTCCATCACCATCCCGCCATCCGAGGCGCTCGATCAATGGCACGGCATTGCGGGGGAAATGAAGGTTCGCATCCGCCCGGACGGTGGCGGGGAGAATTTCTCCGGCTATCGGGCCATCGCCCAGGTGGAGTTGCAGACCGACGACCGGACCGTGGCCGGCCATGCGCTCTTTCAGGACAGCCGCGAACTGCCGCCCGGTTATCAAGGGCCCGTGCGGCAGTTGTGCGAGGTGCTGGATTACCGCTATGCGCGCCACGTGGGGGATCGCGGCTACGTCTTGCACCCCTTTATCGTTCGCGGTTGGTCGCAGGATGTGCAGGTTTGGCTGCCGGCGTCGTCGCGCTTGGTGACGCCCGGCGTTGCCGCCGCGGGCGAGAACGAGGAGACGCAGAGCGTGGTCGTTATCCGCCGTTATCCGTTTGTATCTTTCGTTTGGGTCGGTTTGCTGGCGATGGTGCTCGGTAGCGCGCTGCTGCCCGGCCTGGGCGCGGCTGTCAGGCGGCAGGGCGTTGCGCAGGGGTAGTTTGTTGCGGCGGCGTGTCTCACGGGCCTGTCTCAGAGTTAGACAACAATCGCGAAATTAGACGCCACCGATACGAAAATAGCGCTAATACGCCTACCGATTCAGGGTGAATTGGGTTGAAAACCGGCTGGAAGGCTTGCCGTGAAAGTCTTCGATGTTTTTGGCACGCAATGTGCACTGCATTTCGTTCGATGCGCCCCCGGCCTGCGGCTGGGGGTAGCCATACAACAATATATAGAGAGGAGACATGACCTTGGAGATGAAACGATTTCGGCATTATTTGAGCGCCGGCGCGTTGGCCGTCATGGCCTGTGCCGTGCTGCCGTCGGCTTCCGCGAAGGATGGCGTGGCCATTCTCAACGCGAAGTGCAAGGTGTGCCACTTGCCGGACGACAAGACGCAACTGACACCCGAGAAACCCTTGTTCCGCATCAGCTACCAGCGCAAGACGCCGGAGGGCTGGCTGGCGAGCATCGGGCGCATGCAGGTGATGTACGGTGTGAAGATCAGCGATCAGGATCGCCGCGATCTGGTCAAGTATCTGGCCGATAAGCAGGGGTTGGCGCCGAGCGAGACCGAGGGTGCGCGCTACGCGATGGAGCGTCGGCTGAATACCATCGAAAGCTTCGATACCCAATTGACGGAAATGTGCGCGCGTTGCCACTCGGGTGCGCGTTTTGCCTTGCAGCGCCGCCCGGAAGGAGAGTGGGGCCGATTGGTCCATTTCCACATGGGCCGGTGGCCGTCTCTGGAATATCAGATGATGTCGCGCGACCGCGACTGGTTTGGCTTGGCGATCAAGGAGGTTGTGCCGGCGCTGGCCAAGGCTTATCCGCTGGAGAGCCAGGCTTGGGCCGATTGGCAGAAGCAGCGCCCGCAAGCCGCTTCGTTGGTGGGCGATTGGAGCTTCAGCGGGCACATGCCGGGCAAGGGCGACGTGGCCGGCGTGATGAAGGTGGCCAGCACCGATAAAGATCAGTTCAAGGTGACGGTGAAGGGCAAGTATGCCGATGGCAGCCCGTTCGATGGCGATGGCAGCGCGGTGCTGTACAACGGTTACGAATGGCGCGGCAGCGTCAAGATCGGCGACGTGACGATGCGCCAGGTATTCAGCGCCTTGAAGGGTGAAATGCGTGGGCGCATGTTCGACAAGACGCACGACGAGCGCGGCCTGGATTTCGTTGCCGCGCAAAAAGGCACGACGCTTGTGCTGGGCGTGCAGCCGGGCTACGTCAAGGCGGGCGAGGAGACCGAGGTCAGTATCGTCGGCAGTTCGCTGCAAGGCGCGCCGTCCTTCGGCAAGGGCATTCAGGTGGTGTCGGTGGTCGCGCAAACCCCGGAACGCGTAACGGTCAAGGTCAAGGCCGCGGCCGATGCCGACGCCGGCATGCACGAGGTGAGCGTCGGCTCGGCCACGGGCGGCAGTCTGGCGGTGTACAAGGATATTGCCGAAGTGAAGGTGGTGCCGGAGTTCTCCATTGCGCGCATCGGCGGCAACGGCGGCTCCACGCCCAAGGTGCAGGGCCGCTTCGATGCCGAGGCCTGGGGTAAGGGCGCCGATGGCAAACCCTACCGCATTGGCGTATTCCCGGCGAAATGGTCGGTGGAGCCCTTCAACGAGCGTGCGAAGGAAGACGAGGATGTGAAGTTCGCGGGGGTAATGGACGCCGGGAGCGGCATCTTCACGCCGGGCGACGCGGGCCCGAACCCGGCGCGCAAGATGTCCACCAACAACGCGGGCAACCTGAAAGTGATCGCCGACGTCGATGCCGCGGGGCAGTCGCACAAGGGCGAGGGGCACCTGATCGTTACCGTGCAGCGCTGGAACAACCCGCCGCTTCCGTGATCGACGGAACCGGATTGAACTGAAAACGTGAATCCCGCCATTGCGGCGGGTTGAGCAAGTTCCGGGAGGTTGATATGGGCGCCATGCTGAACTTGGTCGAGCGCAACCTGCATGAAGTGCGGGTGGATGCCGGCCGGCTGTTGTTCCACATCCCCAGCAGTTCGTTGTTCGCCAGCGACGAACTGACCGGGGGCATTATCGATACCCTGCGCGGGCGTGCCTGCTCGCCGGACGAGTTGGCGCAGCGCCTGGGCGGACGTTTCGACGTTGCCGAGATCGACGAGACGCTGCGCGAGTTGATCGCGTTGGAACTGGTCAACGACGGCTCTCCGCTAACGCCGGAAATCGGCGTGCAGCGCGTCGAGCGCACCGCGCTCAATACCGTGGTGTTGAACGTCAACACGGGCTGCAATCTGAGCTGCACCTACTGCTACAAGGAAGACCTTGCCAAGCCGTCGGCCGGCAAGCGCATGGGCACGGATACCGCCGAAGCCTCGGTGGAGATGCTGCTCAAGGAGTCGCCCGACGAGCCGCGCTACACCGTGGTGTTCTTCGGCGGCGAGCCGCTGTCCAACCGCCCGCTGATCGAGCATATGGTCGATTACTGCGAGCGGCGCTTCGGCGAACTGGGCAAGCAGGTGGAGTTCGTCATGACCACCAACGCCACGCTGCTCAATGAGGAGATTGTCGACTGGCTCAACGCCCATCGCTTCGGCCTGTCGGTGAGTATCGATGGACCGCAGGCGGTGCACGACCGCAACCGCGTCACCATCGGCGGGCAGGGCACCTACGGCACGGTGCGGCGCAAGGTCGACATGCTGCTGTCGCGCTACACCAGCCGGCCGGTGGGCGCGCGGGTGACGCTGACGCACGGCACGACCGAGATCGAAACGATCTGGAACCACCTGATCAACGAACTCGGTTTCGCCGAAGTCGGCTTCGCTCCGGTCACCTCGGGCAACCTGACGACCTTCAACCTTACCGGTGAAGAACTGACGCAGGTGTTCGCCAACATGAAGGCGTTGGGCCAGTGGTATCTGGAAGCGGCGCTGGAAGATCGCAACATCGGTTTTTCCAATCTGCACCAGCTCCTCACCGACATTCACGAGGGACACAAGAAAGCTCTGCCGTGCGGCGCCGGGCTGAAGATGCTGGCGGTGGACCACAAAGGCGAATTGAACCTTTGCCACCGTTTCACCGGCTCCACGCTGCCGACCTTCGGCAATGTGCATAGCGGCGTGAAGCAGGCGGAATTGAACGACTTCCTGTCTCAGCGCCTGGACCGCACCGGCACCGGCTGCGACAGTTGCCGCATCCGCAACCTGTGCTCGGGTGGCTGCTATCACGAGAGCTACGCGCGCTACGGCGACCCCACACATCCGACTTACCACTATTGCGAACTGATGAGGGACTGGGTGGACTTCGGCATCGAAGTCTACAGCCGGATCATGGCTCACAACCCCGGCTTCATCGACCGCTACATCACTCCGCGCAAGGGACACTGACATGAAACATTTGAAACCGATCAATAACAAGGCCGTGAAACTCGAACAGGCCGCCGCCGAGGACCGCATCGAGGAGGTCGTGGCGATGAGCGCCGTCGCCGGTTGTTCCGCGACTACCGATCCGGGCTGGGAAGTCGACGTGTTCGGCGGCGTTTCCTCGCTGTGTCAGCCGATGGAGGCCGATCTCTACGGTTGCGCCGACCCGTGCTGGTGGCCGGCGCAGGTGCCCGACATGATGACCACCTACCCGGACTGGAACAAGAAAGCGCTCAGTTCCGACAAGGACTGGCGCAATCTGGGAACCGTGTTTCCCGAAGATAAATGAATAAACGGGCCGAGGAACGAGGAGAAAACCCAATGCATAAGAAAGTATTAGCCGGCGCCGTCGCGCTGTTTGCCGTTTGTTCGTTCAACGCTACCGCCGCCACGGTCGAGGGCGGCAAGGCCTTGAAGGCGGGCAGCGAATATCTGGTCACCGTCAACTATCCGAACAACCTGCATGTCGTCGATATGCAGAACGACAAGCTGTACAAGACCTGCCAGATACCGGGCGGTTTCGGTCCCGGTACGATCCAGCTTTCGCCCGACCGCAGTATCGCCTACGTGCTTGCCAACCACTACGCGGACATTTACGGCATCGAACTGGATAGCTGCAAACAGGTGTTCCACGCGAGTCTGGCGCAGAAGTTCTCGGAAAACGCGCGTTCCATGTTTTCCATGACGGTGAGCCACGATGGCAAGGAAGTCTATGCGGTAGCCAATCCGACCATGGTGTTTACCGACCACTACGAGGTGCAGAACCCGCGCCTGGATGTCTATGCCGCCAACGGCGGGCTGAACGCCAAGCCGATCCGCAGCTTTCCCGCGCCGCGTCAGTTGAGCATCATGCAAAGCGGTGACGATGGCAGTTTGTACGTCGTCGGCCCGGACATCTACAAGGTCGATCCGAAAACGGGCAAGTTCGACGTGCTCATCGCCGCCCGCAACTGGACCCGGCCGAACTATGCCGCGCCCGACGTGCTGTATCCGTGGAACCAGCAAACTTATCGCCATGAGTTCGCACTGGTCTACTCCACGGCGAAGTTCAAGGACGAGAAGAAAGACCTGGCGACCGCCGATTACCTATTCGGCTTTTTCAGCATCGATCTGGCGACGGGTAAAACCGAAACAGTCGATTTCGGCCCGGTGACCGAGGTGTATTTCAGCAGCATGCGTTCGCCGAAGGACCCGAACGTGATATTCAGCGTGCTCAACAATCTGACCAAGTTCGATATCAAGCAGCAGAAACCGGTCAAGACCGCCACGCTGGATCATGCCTACTACTGCCTGACCTTGAACAAGGCCGGTAACAAGCTCTATCTGACCGGAACCTTGAACGACGTGGCGATTTTCGATGCCGACACGATGGAGCGCATCGGCGACCTGAAATTGCCCGGCGGCGACATGGCGACCACGACCACCCAGGCTTTCATCCGCTAAGCGCGAAGCCGTACAGGTTTGCAGCCGCCCGCGAGGCTTTTGCCCCGGGCGGCTTTTTTATTCAACACAGAATGCGGCAGCGCAGGGTGCCTTCCAGCGCTTTCAGCGCATCGAACACTTCCGGGTTGGCCGGCTGCCGCGAACGGCAAGGACGCACCGGAAGATTGAGCGGGGCAGGGGGTGCGGTTTCTGCGTTCCCGTAGCATCTTTTTGAGTAAAAGTTAAGTCTTGACATCCATGTCATTCGTGTGGATATTACGCCCCGTTGTCATTTGGCGGCCACACGGTTTTTTCCGCGCTTGCGGCCCGGCCGCCCCCGATCGAACAGCAACAACAACCGATACGAGGGCCTTCCTAAATGGCCTGCAACAACGCCGCCCATCGCGGCCTCAACGAAGATTCGCGCGCCTCCAACTCATCCTGCCAGTTCGCGCGCCTTATCCTGTGCTTCGCCCTCGCGCTGCTCGCTCTTGTTGCCGCCCCCGCCTGGTCCCAAAGCGCCCACACCTACGACCTTTATCTAGACACCGACGGCAACGCCAGCACCGGCTGCGCCGTCACCCTTGCCGACCGCTTCGGCACCGACTCCAGCGCCGGCTGGGAATACCGCGTACGTCTTGCTGTCGCCGCAGACGGCACCGTAGGCACCCCCGAACTCGCCCCCTGCGCAGCCGGTGCCTTCGGCGCGGGCACCGCCACCGGCTCCGCTCCCCATCCGCTGGACCTAGGCCGCGCCCTGCGCGCCGAAGACCGCATCGAATTCAGCCTCCCCCTTACCGCCCTCGGCAACCCCAACACCCTAGCCGTCGCACTCGCCAGCAGCGGCGACTACCTCACCCGAACCAGTAGCGGCGGCCGGCTCACCGCCTTCAGCGCCGGCGGCCCCATACCCGGCCCCATCACCGACGCAAGCGGCACCCCCCGCGCCATCCCCACCCTCACACTCGGCCCGCTCCTACTACTCGCCGTCGCCCTCGCCTGGATCGCCCGCCGCCACTTCACCTTACGCCACCCCCTCACCCTCGCTGCCGCCCTCATCGGCACCAGCCTCCTCACCGCCGCCCTCGCCTGGGCCGCCGTCATCACCATCGACGGCAGCATTGCCGACTGGTCAGCCATTTCTCCGCTCGCCACCGACCCCGCCGACGACAACACCCCCGGCACCCCCGACCTCCTTGCCCTCTACCTCGTCAAAGACGGCCCCAATCTTGCCGTGCGCATCGACGCCGCCACCGGCCGCAACCGCGCCCCCCTCATCAGTGCCGCCACCTACAGCGCCACCGCCACCGCCGGCACCCCCTGGAACGCCAGCCTCAGCGCCAACGACCCCGACCGCGACCCCCTCACCTGGACCCTCATCGGCGCCCCCGCTGGCATGAGCATCACCGGCAGCAGCACCGACGCAGCCGGCAACGCCACCGGCACC
>JAVBJT010000036.1:0-122589 GCA_031546845.1 Azoarcus sp.
TCCGAGCATGTCGAGCACCTCACGCTCACTGGCACGCAGACGCTGAACGGCACCGGCAATGAGTTGGCCAACCGCATCACCGGCAACAATGCGGCCAACATCCTCGACGGCAGGGAGGGTGACGACACGCTGATCGGCGGCTTGGGCAAGGATACCTATCTGTTCGGCCGCAACGGCGGGGTGGACACGATCGTCGAGAACGACGCCACCGCAGGGGTGGCCGACCTGCTGAAATTCGGCGCCGATATCGCGGCCAATCAGATCTGGCTGCGCCGCATCGATGACAGCCTGGAGTTGAGCCTGATCGGCACCGACGACAAGGTGACGATCCAGGATTGGTATGTTGGCCAGCAGCATCACGTGGAGCAGTTCAAGACGGCCGATAGAACCTTGCTGGATAGCCAGGTGGATAATCTGGTGCAGGCGATGGCGGCGTTCGCGCCTCCGGCCGCTGGGCAGACTTCTTTGCCGCCGGATTATCAAGCTGCACTGGCGACGGTGATCGCAGCAAACTGGAAGTAGGGGAAGCAGAGCGGGGGAATGAGGAAAAGGGGCTGGAGCGATCCGGCCCCATTGCCTTGTTACTGGGATGTCGGCTGGATTTTTTGAGGAGAAGTCGTGGCTACTGTTGATTCTATTTTGATCGGGACTGACTACAGCGACGTGCTGTTGGGTGGCGCGGGCAACGATACGCTGTACGGCGGTACGGACAACATCTGTTGAGTCCCAGATTAATCCGACGCCTATTGATTTGAGTGATTTTTCTGAGGAATAAAGCAAGTCGGAAACCAGAAGAGGCTATATCTCTTTCTGCGATAGCACACCAGATCCAATCAAGGGTGCGATGAGCCAGATCAATCTCTACCTCGATGCAGCGGAACGAGCCAACACCCGACGCAGCTACGCGTCGGCTATCCAACACTTCGAGGTCGAGTGGGGAGGCTTGCTGCCGGCGACCATCGACTCGATTGCCCGTTACCTTGCTGAGTATGCTGGGCTCTTGTCGCTGAACACGCTGAAGCACCGCCTCGCGGCGCTGTCGCGCTGGCATCAGGATCATGGCTTTCCAGACCCGACCAAGGCCCCGAAAATTCGGCAATTGCTCAAAGGCATCCGAACCCTGCATCCGGTCCAGGAAAAACAGGCCAAGCCACTGGAATTGGAAATTTTGCGTGGAGTTGCCGACTGGCTGACAGAGGCCACAACTGCGGCGATCAGCAGAGGAGATTCGACCAGTACCCTGCGGCACTCGCGGGATCGAGCCCTGATTCTCCTCGGTTTCTGGCGCGGATTCCGGTCTGACGAACTAACCAACCTTTGCATCGAATTCATCGAGATCAAACCAGGCGAGGGTCTGACCTGTTTCTTGCCGCGTAGCAAGGGAGATCGAAACCTGGAAGGACGAAGCTACTCCTGCCCGGCACTGTCCCGGCTGTGTCCGGTCGAAGCAGTCGAAGACTGGCTGGCCTTGTCCAAACTGACGATAGGCCCGTTGTTCCGCAAGATCGATCGCTGGGGGCATTTGTCTGAAACCGGACTGATCCCGAGCAGCATCATTCCGATGCTTCGCCGGTTGCTGGGACAGGCGGGCGTGGCTAATGCCGAGGCTTTCAGCAGCCATTCACTACGCCGCGGGTTTGCCCAGTGGGCAGGCATGAGCGGCTGGGATCTACGGGAACTGATGAATTATGTGGGCTGGCGCGACGTGAAGGTCGCCATGCGCTATCTGGATGGAGTTAATACCGACCGTAAAGCACGTTTCGAGCAGGGTTTGGACCGGGCGCTGCCGGAAACGGCGACAGTTTCTACCCCACAGTTACCGAGCCTGCCTGAAGTAGCCCACACAACAATCGAGGTTTCCATCGATCTATCACCCTTCAACGGCGGCAAACGGGGTGCCGCCAGTGCCTTACGAGACATGGCAAGTACCTGCCTTGCCCGCTTTCAAGCGCAACCGCTGGATAAGGACGGCCATCGTTATCAAATTTCAGTCCCGATGCCCTCGACCGACATTCTTGACGATCACCTTTACACGTTGCTCGACGAACTCCATCGCATCGCCGATGCTCGTGAATGCTTTTTGGAAGTAATCTGCCGCGACCTGGCTACCGGCAGGCACTGGGACTGATTTTGCATGACCCAGCTTCACGAAACCGCGTATCCCCGCCTGAAGGCTGACCCCTCGGCACAGGATCTCGAAGAGGTTTATACCCTGACATTCGATGAGATCGCTTTCATTGACAAAACCGTAAAGCGTCCCGTGGCCCGCTCGGCTGCATTCATTTACTTGAAGCTGTTTCAGCGTTTGGGTTACTTCGTCCACATCAAGGATGTGCCGGCGATGATTCGTCAGCACATTGTGACTCAAACAAGACATCGACCGGCCAGGGTCGAAGAACTCCGGCAGTTCGACCGAACGGCAGCGCGCGCCACCTTGATTGCTGCGCTACGACGCTATCTGAATGTTCGCCCGCTGGATGATCAAGGGCGCGCCTGGTTGCAACATGTCGCAGAAACCGCAGCGGACAGCCGGCATGTCGTGGCTGACATCATCAACGTGATGCTTGAAGAACTGGTGCATCATCGATACGAGTTGCCTGGTTTCTCAACGCTCGATCGTCTAGCCATTCAAGCCCGGGAAAAAATTCACAACACCCATTTTGCAGGCATTACCGATCAGATCGATGCCAGGATGAAAGTCCTGATCGACAGCCTATTCGAGGTCAAACCGAGCGAGACCAGCAGTACCTGGAACCTACTCAAGCGGGAACCGAAAAAGCCAACCAATAAGGAAACCCGCTCTTACCTTCAGCATATTCGCCGACTCCAGTTGCTGGTCGACCAGCTCCCCAAACCCGACATTCCTGTCCCGAAACTCAAGCAGTACCGTTACATCGCCCGCTCGTTGGACGCGGCGGAAATGGCGGAGCTGAAACCGCAGAAGCGCTATGCGCTGGCCGTCATCTACATCCGCTCGCAGTTTGCCCAGACGCTCGACGATGCAGCGGACCTGTTCGTCCGCATGCTTCAGAAATTGGACAATCAGGCACGCAGCAAGCTGGGTGAATACCAGCAGGAACATCTGCAGCGTACTGATCGTCTGGTTGGGCAGTTGAAGGAAATGTTGCTGGCTTACCGGATCGACGGTACAGATCATCAACGGGTGGAAGCCATCGGTGGCAGCTTGATTGCCGATGTCGATGACCTTGTAGCCATCTGCGATGAACACATGGCCTACGCTGGACGCAATCATCTGCCTTTTCTCATTCAGCCATACAAGGCCGTGCGGGCTCAATTGCTCAACTGCATCGAGATCGTCAACCCCCAAAGCACCAGCGAAGACGATACCTTGATTCGGATGAGAAAAGCGCTACAGGCACTGCGCGACTCCCGGCATGAAACAGTCCCGCTATCGCTGGTCGAGCTGAATGCCGATGAGGATTTTTTATGGCTCTCCACAGCTTGGCGGAAACTGGTTATCTCCGAGCGCGCCGATGGGCAAGTCGTTACCATGAATCGCCGTTACTTCGAACTGGCGGTCCTGTATGCAATCCGCGATGAACTGAAATCTGGCGATCTGTTCATTCGGCATGGCGAACGTTATGACGATTACCGGGAGCAACTCGTTGACGACGACACCCTGAATCGCGAGTTGGCCCAATATGGCGAGGTCACCGGTGTTGAAACCGCTCCCAGGATATTTACCCAGACACTGAAGGCGGCCTTACTGGAGACAGCCGAGGCCGTCGATGCCGAGTTTCCGGACAACGCCTATGCCGAAATCGTTGATGGCCGATTGATCCTGAAAAAACCGCCCGCCAGCGAACCGCTGCCCGGTATCCGGCAGATCGACCAGTTGATCACAGAGCATATGGAGAAAGTCAGCATCGTCGACGTGCTAATTGACACAGAGCGCTGGCTTCAATTGCATAAATTGTTCCGTCCCTTGATGGGAACCGAAAGCCGGATCGAGGAATTACGCCCAAGGGTGATCAGCACCTTGTTTTGTTACGGCTGCAACCTCGGACCGACCCAGACGGCACGGTCGATTCGGGGAATGAGCCGCAAACAGATCGCTTGGCTCAACATCAAATACGTTACAGAAGAAGTGCTGGAAAAAGCCATCGTCAAGGTCATCAATACCTACAACAAATTTGAATTGCCCAGCTATTGGGGATCGGGAAGGCACGCCTCGGCCGATGGCACGAAATGGAACCTCTACGAGCAAAACCTGATTTCCGAGCATCACATCCGCTACGGCGGCTATGGTGGGATCGGCTATTACCATGTCTCCGACAAATTCATTGCACTATTCAGCCACTTCATTTCCTGCGGCACCTACGAAGGTACGCACATCCTCGACGGGCTGATGACCAACACCTCGGATATCCGTCCAGACACCGTCCATGGAGACACCCAGGCCCAGAGCTATACAGTGTTTGCGCTTTCCTACCTCTTGGGTATCAAGCTGATGCCGCGCATCCGTGGCATCAAGGATCTGGTGTTTCATCGGCCCGAGGGCGACAAGAAATTCGCGCATATCGACCGGTTATTCAGTGATGACATCAACTGGCAGATGATCGAGACACATCTGCCGGACATGTTGCGCGTGGCCGTATCCATCAAGCTCGGGAAAATTTCAGCATCGGCCATCCTGCGCCGCCTGGGTACCTACAGCCGAAAAAACAAGCTGTATTTCGCCTTCAAGGAACTCGGCAAGGTGGTCCGAACCATGTTCCTGTTGAAATACGTTGGTAACGTCGAGTTGCGCCGGCTCATCCATGTGGAAACCAACAAGTCGGAGCAATTCAATGGTTTCGCGAAAAAACTCCTCTTCGGCGGAGAAGGGGAGATCGCCGAAAACCTGCGCCACGAGCAACGCAAGGTCATCAAATATAACCATCTTGTCACCAACATGGTCATTTTGCACAACGTGGTCGGAATGAGTCGGGTGTTAAAGCGACTTCAGGCCGAGGGAGCTGTGATCACCCAGGAAGTTCTATCCGGACTAGCACCATACCGATTGGAGCACATCAATCGCTTTGGCGACTATGTATTGGATTTTCGGCGTAAGGTCGAAGTGTTGAACGACGGGTTCCGAATCCTGGAAGCAGAATAATGGAAATGTCGAAAATTTCCTCTTAAAAACAATAAATTAAATCGTTTTGTTGAGAATTTCACACGATTCCCGGGCGACCCTCTCTACGACCTGTTCGGCGCGTTTTGCGCCGGCGCAGCGCTCGTTTTGCCGGATGAACGCCAGCGCAAAGACCCGGCGCACTGGATGGCACTGATCGAAGCGCATGCGGTGACTTTCTGGAACAGCGTGCCGGCCGCGCTGGAAATGCTGCTGACGTGGGCCGAGCCGCATGGCAAACAATGCCCGGCGCTGCGTACCGTGATCGTCGGCGGCGATTGGGTGCCACCGATGCTGCACGAGCGGCTGCGCCGCATCGCGCCCGAAGTCGCGCTCTACAGCATCGGTGGGCCGACTGAAACGACCGTGTGGAACATCGTCAACCAAGTGCGCGAAGAGCTCGATTGGCGCAGCGTTCCCTATGGTTATCCATTGCCGAACTGCACCTACCGGATTCTCGACGACGATCTGCGCGACCGTCCCGATTGGGTCACGGGCGAGATGTACTGCGGCGGCGCCGCGCTGGCGCGTGGTTATCTCAACGATGCGCAACGCACCGCCGAGGCGTTCATCACCGATCCGCATAGCGGAGAGCGGCTGTACCGCACGGGCGATCTGGGCCGTTATCGTCCGGATGGCCGCATCGAATTCATCGGCCGCCGCGACGGCCAGCTCAAGGTGCGCGGCAACCGTGTCGAAACTGGCGAAATTCAGGCCGTGCTCGAAAACTGGCCGGAGATCGTCCGCGCGCTCGCCTACCTTTACCAAGACCGTTTGGCCGTGACGTTGGTGCTGGCGCCGGGGCAGGCGCCGCTTGCCGAAGCGGAACTGCATCGCCGCGCCGAGCGGGATTTGAGTTCGGCGATGGTGCCCTCCATATGGTTGCAGACCGAGCAGCTTCCGCTTACCGGTAATGGCAAGGTGGATATGCCGCGTTTGCTGGAGCAGACGGCGCAGGCCGTGGCGGCTTCACCAGCGCAAGGCGCTGACGGACGCGCGCTGAACGACGTCGAGCGAACACTGGCCGAATTGTGGAAAGACCTGCTGGGCCGAGCGCCCGCCGGGCCGGACGATAATTTTTTCGCGCTGGGCGGCGATTCCTTGCTGGCGGTGCGGCTGAATGCGGCGATGCGGGCGCGATTCGGCAAGGAATTGCCGCTGGCCCGCTTGTTCGACCACGCATCGTTGGCCGGGCAGGCCGCGTTGCTGAGCAATGCCGGCAGCGGGGCGGAAAGGCACATTCCAGCGCTGCGGCAAGAGGAATATCCGCTGTCGTGGAGCCAGGAAAGCGTGTGGCTGGTCGAGCAGTTGGCCGGCGGCGATTCGGGCTACACCATTCTGTTCGGTCTGCGCAGCGACAAAACCTTGCAGATCGAATTGCTGCGCCAGGCGCTATCGGCATTGCAGCAGCGGCATTTTCCGCTGGCCTGCGTTTATGTCGCGACCGATGCCGGGCCACGGCAACGGCGCATCTGCGCGGTCGAGCCGCCGCTCGTGATCGAGGAGCGAATCGCGGCAGCGGCGTTGCAGGACACTTTCGCGCTGGCGGCGCAACGGCGCTTCGATCTTGAGCATGCCCCGGCATGGCGCGTGCATCTGTTTCCGCTTGCCGAGGGCGGCTACGGCATTTTGTTGAATTTCCACCATATCGGTTTCGATGGGTGGTCGATCCAGGTTTTTCTGAGCGAACTTGCCGCCGAATATCGCGCGCTGCAAGGTTCGCATGGCGACAAACCGGTGGCGGCGGAAATTTCGTATGGAGATTACGCCGTATGGAACCGCCAACGTGTGGCGGCGGCAGAGGCGGACGATCTGGCGTTCTGGCGAAACGCGCTGGAGGGCGGCCAGGACTTGGCATTGCCGACCGACGCGCCTCGCACGGCACAGCGCGGCATGGCCGGCGCAGTGCAAGGCCATCGGATTCCGGCCGGCATTCTGGCTGGCGTCGAGCAACTGGCGAGTGAGCGAGGCACGACGCTGTTCGTGGCACTGCTGGCCGCGTACCAGGCGCTCCTCGGGCATTACGCGGACCAGGACGATTTCTTCGTCGGCATTTACGACGCGGGCCGCGAACATCCGCAAACGCAGAACCTGATCGGCTGCTTCGTCAACAACCAAGTGTCGCGCACGCATTTGCAGCCGGCCATGACGTTCGCCGAGTTGGTCGAGCGCACGGCCGAGCATCGCCGGCGCGCGCTCGATCATCAAGCGCTGCCTTTCCCTCGCCTGGTGCAGGCGCTGGGGGGCGGAGGCGACATCAGCCGCCATCCGCTGTATCAGGTCGGTTTCGTCATGCAGGCGGCCGCGTCGCAGCTCTCCGCGTTGGGCGCGACGGCGTTGCAGATGCTGGATGTGCGCATCCAGACCGCGCATATGGATTTCGAGCTGTACGTGTGGCCGGACCCGGACGGATTGCGCCTGCAAATGAACTACAACCGGGCGTTGTTCAAAGCGGAAACGGTGCAGCATCTGCTCCGATCCTATGAACGGCTGCTGGCGGCGGTGCTGCGCAATCCCGACAGTCGCCTGGATGCGTTGCCGGGCGCTGACGACCAGCCTGTTTCCAGGCGTGCAGCCCCATCCGCGTACCGCAGCCCGGTGGAGATGCTGCAAGAGGGTTTCGCGTTGAACGGCGCGAACACGGCGCTGATCGATGGTGAGCGGCACATCAGCTTTACCCAACTCGACCGGATGGCGGGCGGTATCGTTGTGCAGCTTCGGCAAGCTGGTGTCGGCCCGGGCGATGCGGTGGGCGTCAATATGCCACGTAGCCCGGAGCAAGTGGCCGCGCTACTGGCTTGCTTGTATACCGGGGCGGTTTATGTGCCGTTGGACCCGGCCCAGCCGTTGGAGCGGCTGCGCTATATCGTCGCGGATGCCAAGCCTTTGCTGTGCCTGCATCGGGACGGCGAAGGGCAGGATATGGGGGCCGCGCGCAGCATGGCCGTCGGCGGCGATGAGGCGTTGGCTGTGCCGCATCCATCGAAGCCGGAAGACGTTTTCGCGCTGCTGTACACCTCCGGCTCCACCGGACAGCCCAAGGGCGTGAAGGCCACGCTCGGGTCGGCGGCGAGCCGCATGGCGTGGATGAGGGCGGATTATCCGCTTGCCCCGCAGGACCGCTATTGCCAGCGCACCACGCTCAGCTTCGTCGACGCCTTGTGGGAAGTGCTGGACCCGCTGGCGGCGGGCGCGGCGGTCGTCATTGCCGGGGATGCGCGCGACCCGCTGGTGCTGGCGGAACTGATCGGCCAGCGCCAGATTACACGCATAGCGGTTGTGCCGAGTCTGCTGCGCGGCTGGCTGCAAGCCGGTGAAGCCGCGTTGTCGAGGCTCGGTTCGTTGCAATATCTGTTCTGCAGCGGTGAGGCACTGGAGGCGCCGCTGATGCGCGCCTTCTATGCGGCATTGCCGCAAGTGCGGGTGGTCAACCTGTACGGATCGTCCGAAGTCAACGACGTAGCCGGCTATGAAGTGCCTCGTCCCGTGCCGGATTCCATTCCGATCGGCGCCGCCTTGCCCGGATGCGAGTTGTACCTGCTCGACCGTTGGGGGCGCGTGCGCCCGCAGGGGTTGCCCGGCGTTTTGCATGTGGGCGGAGACCATCTGTTCGCCGGCTACATGGATGGGCGGCATGCTCCATTCGCCACGGTCGGCGCGGAAAAGGCGCTCTCGATGGGCGATATCGCCCATTGCGGAGCGGATGGATGGCTTTACTACCACGGTCGCCGCGACGATCTGGTGAAAGTGCGCGGCAACCGGGTCGAACTCGGCGAAGTCGCCGCGGTATTGCAGAACATCGAGGCCGTCGAAGAACAGTTCGTCTTTGCCGCACAAGGCGCGGACGGAGAAACCGAACTGCGCGCTGCGCTCGTGCTGACCGGCGCGGCGCGTGACGCGGACGCGGTCAGGCGGGCGCTGGCGCAGCGTTTGCCCGGCTACATGGTTCCCACGCGGCTGCTGGTGCTCGAACGGCTTCCCAAACTGCCGAACGGCAAGGTGGATCGTCACGCACTGGCGTCGATGAACCCTTCCTCCGATGAGGAACGGGCCGATCCGCAAAGCGAGATCGAACGGCGCATTGCCGCGATCTGGAATGAGCTGCTATCGGTCGATCCGGGCAGAAACGATCATTTCTTCCATTGCGGCGGGCACTCGCTCGCGGCGGCCCGTCTGGCTGGGCGCTTGCGGGCTGCTTTCGGTGTGGAGGTCGGCATGGCCGATATCTTCACGCACCCCCGGCTGTGGGAGCAGGCCGTTTGGATCGAGGCGGCCGACACGGCCAGCGTCGATATTCCACGCCGCACCGGCGACGGTGCCGTCGAACTGTCGCTGAACCAGCATCGTTTGTGGTTCCTGCAGCAGGTGAACCGGGCATCGGTCAGCTACAACATGACCTTCACGCTGCGCCTTGCGGGCGCGCTGGACATGAGCCGGCTGGCCCATGCGTTCAACGGCTTGGCGCAGCGCCATGAAGCGCTGCGCAGCGGCTTCGTCGAAACAGTGGGCGACGACGGTATCAGCCGGGCACGGCTTCAGGTTGTGCCGAGCGTCTGGATTTCGCCGGCTTATCGCCGCGTGCTCGGCGATCTGGAAACCCCCATCGGCGAGGAAACCGCGAAGCAACAGAACACGCCGTTCGATCTGGCCCAACCGCCGCTGATGCGGGTTTCCGTGCTGGAAGGCGAGGGCAGCCGTTTCACCATCGTCGTCTGCCTGCATCACATCATTGCCGATGGGTGGTCGATGAGCGTCTTGTTCCGCGATCTGGGCGCGCTCTACCGTGGCGAAACCCTCGCGCCGCTGACGCTCCAGTACTCCGACTACGGTGTCTGGCAACGGCGGTGGCTGGCCGAGGAAACACGCCGCGACCGACTCGACACATTCTGGCGCGATTATCTCGACGGCGCGCCGAAGCAGCTCGATCTTCCCGCCGACTCCCCGCGCCGCATCGGAGAGCCCGGAGAGGCGGCCGTGCTGCATCGGACGTTCGCTGCCGCAACCTGCGACAAACTGCTGGCCCGCGCCACGGAAGCTAACCAGGATTTCTACGATACGCTGCTTGCCGCGTTCGCGTGCTGCCTCAAAGGCTGGGGTGGCGCGAACGACATGGTTCTCGGCACCGCAGCAGCGGCCCGGCACCCGCACCCCGACCTGGAAAATATCGTCGGCTTCTTCGCCAATACCGTTCCGGTACGAATCGAACTGGCGGACGGCCTCACCGTGGGCGAGGCGGTAGCCGCCGTCGCTGCATCGAGGCGGCAGGCCATGGCGCACCAGGACCAGCCGTTCGACCGCATCGTCCAGCTAAGTGGGCAATCCCGCGACGCCGGGCATACGCCGCTGGTTCAGGCGATGTGCATCTACCAGAACGCCCCGTTCGACGGGCCGGACCTGCCCGGCATCAGCGCGACCATCGACCCATCGACCGCCAGCGAAGCCAAATTCGACCTGCTGCTGCAAGCCAGCCGGAC
This sequence comes from Azoarcus sp., assembly GCA_031546845.1. GTDB lineage: Bacteria > Pseudomonadota > Gammaproteobacteria > Burkholderiales > Rhodocyclaceae > Azoarcus. The sequence continues at coordinate 10,612 of JAVBJT010000036.1, forward strand.
CGATGCCGGCCTGATCGTGCAACTTGAATACGCCCGAGCTCTTTTCAGTGCGAGCACGATGGAGCGCTTTTTAGACGCTTACGGCCGTCTTCTGGAAGCGCTTGTATCGTCGCCTTCAAGTACGTTGGACGAACTAGCGCTATTCCGCCGTCCCCCCGCCTACCAACACGGTGGTCAGGTCGTACTCCCGTCCGATCTCCCGCGCAATCTCCCCCAGATGCTCGCCCGCACCGCCGCGCGTCACCCCGAGCACGGCCTCACCCTGATCGAAGAACACGGCGAAACCCGCATCACCTACCCCCAACTCTTGCAGCGCAGCCTCGAACTTGCCTCACAGTTACGCCAGGCCGGCATCACCGAAGGCAGCGCCCTCATCCTGCTCGCCGGACGCCTCGAACCCTACCTCTACGCTCTTTGGGGGAGTCTGCTTGCCGGCGCCACCCCCGTCACCGTCGCCCACGCCAGCGACTACCGCGACGACGAACGCGCCAGCAAACTGCTGCACACCTGGCAAAGCCTCGACCATCCCCCCATCCTCATCCAACCCGGGGACCTCGAACGGTTCGCCCCGCTGCAAGCGCGCCACCCCCAGCTACGCCTGCTGGATACGACCAAACTGCCGGTTCAGCCCGGCTTCACCGCCGCCAACCCCGCGCCGCAGGCCACCGCCTTCTACCAACTGAGCGCGGGCAGCACCGGTCACTCCAAGTGCATCGACGAGCGCCACGAATCGCTACTGGCCTACATGGCGCTCAGCACCCATGCGCGCGGCTACAGCGCCGAAGACCACAGCCTCAACTGGCTCCCCTTCGACCACATCGTCCCGCTGCTCACCTTCCACCTGCGCGACGTCTATCTCGGCCGTAACCAGACCCACGTCAGCACCCCCCTCATCCTCGAAGCTCCGCTGCGCTGGCTGCAACTCCTCTCGCAGCGGCGCATCACCCACAGTTGGGCACCGAACTTCGCCTACAAACTCGCCACCGAAACCCTGCAACGGCAAAGCGCCGAACTCGACCTGCGCCACGTGCGCGAACTCATCAACGCCGGCGAAATGGTCTCCGGCCAGACCATGACCCACTTCGCCCAAGCCGCCATGCCCTACGGTTTGCGCCAGGACGTGCAGGTTGCCAGCTTCGGCATGGCCGAATGCTGCACCTGCATCACCTACGCCCAAGCCGGTGAAGAAGAACTCTCCAGCACCCAGCTACGCTTCACCCAGGAAGGCGTGCAAGCCGGCGCCAGCCACTTCGTCAGCCTGGGTCGCGTCATGGGCGGCATCGAAATCCGCATCGTCGACGATCACGGCAGCCTCGCCGAGGAATACCAGGTCGGCCGCTTCCAGATTCGTGGCCCCACCATTACCCGTGGCTACCACAACCTGGAGAAAGCCAACCGCGCAGCCTTCGTCGGCGACGGCTGGTTCGACAGCGGCGACAACGGCGTCATCGCCCAAGGACGGCTCTACCTCACCGGGCGGGCCAAGGAAACCCTTATCGTCAATGGCGTCAATTACTTCTGCCACGATCTTGAAGCACGTGTAGAGCGCACCGAAGGCGTCACTGCCACCTATGCGGCGGCGTTGAGCTGGCGCGACGGCGAACAGGAACAGGCGGCTATTTGCTACGTCCCGCGCCCCGGCGCAGACATCGCCCAGACCAACGCCGCTATCCGCACAAGGTTGATCGCTGAAACCGGCCTTTACCCCAAGCGCATCGTTGCCATCGCGTCGGAACATTTCCTTAAAACCACCAGCGGCAAGATTCAGCGTACCCGCATGGCTCAGCGGCTCGCGGCGGGAGAGTTGCCCGCCCTGGACGAGGCACCCCGCAATTCGGAGCCGCTCATTCAGCGGCTGAGTTGGCAGGCTTGCCCGAGTACCTCCCAGGCTCCAGATGGACATTGGTTGATTGTCGGTACGGGCGCGTCCGCTGACTTGGGCTTCCCCGGACAGGTCACTGTCCTGAGTCCTGATGAACTGGCTGGCTGCACGCCGCCTGTTCCGCTGGCCGGTGTGCTTCTCGACGAGCGCCTCGCGGACGAACCTCAAACGCTTGCCGAGACGATGCGTGCACTGATCGCTTTCGCGGGGCGCCACGGCGGAGGGCTGCTCTGCGCGCCGGTTGCGCATGGCGATACCGTTCGTGCGGGGCGTCTGCATGGGTTGCTCACCACGTTGCAGCGCGAACAGTCGGCGTGGCGGCCCACGGTGCTTGAGCGTGATGCGGACGGCACTTTGCGCTGGCCTGAACCTCTAGAAATGGGGTGGTACCGCCAAGTCGACGGCGAACTGACGCGGCTGCGGGAAACGGCAGTTGAAACAACTATCGAAACCGAGACGGAAAGTGCGGACGAAGCGGACTACATCCTTATCACCGGCGGTGCGGGCGCGTTGGCACAGCGCTTGAGCGTGGCGCTGCGTCAGCGGGGGTGAACGGGTTGTTCTGCTGGGGCGTGGTGTTGCACCGGCGGAGTGGGATGGAGTTTGGGTTCGTGACGATCTCGGCGTATCCGAACGAACAGGTCAGGCGTTGCTTGGCGCGGGGCTCACGCGCGCGCCGCGACTGGTCTATCACTTGTCGGGCGTGCTGGAAAGCCAGGCGTTGGCGCAGTTGACGGGTGTGTCGCTCGAACGGGCCGATGCACCGAAGGCGCCGGCGCTAGCGACGCTGATCGATGCGTTGCAGCGCAACTGGAACCATGAGCCGCAGCGGACGAAGTGGGTGCTGTTCGGTTCGGTTGCGGCGTTGCGCGGTACGGCGTTCGCGGGGGCTTACGCGGCGGCTAACGGGGCGCTGCTGGGGGCGGCGCTGGCGCTTTCGGCGCGGGGCGTGCCGGTGAGCTGGATGGGTTGGAGTGCGTGGAAGGGGCTCGGGATGAGCCGGGGGGTCGAGGATGAGGCGGAGCTTGCGCGTGAGGGGCTGCAGTTGCTCGATGTGGAACAGGCCGTGGAAATCACCGTGCAAGCGGGAAGAACCAGGCCGAATATGTGCGCCGTTGGCGTTGGAGCACAGCAAAACGCCCAAGAAGCCGCCATACGGAATGCGACGAGCTTGACGGTGAAAACTGCCGATGAGTTCGCTGCATCTTTACTCAAACTCCTTGAACGTGTCATGCCCCAGGCGGAAATCGGTCTGGGCGACAATTTTTTCGATCTCGGCGGCACATCCGTGGAGCTCATCCAATTCCAGCGCTTGATTCTCGGTCAGCTCGAAGTGGAGGTGGATATCACAACGCTTTTGCAATACCCCAGCGTAAATCGTCTGACGGCTCATCTTTTTGACCGTGGGAATATGGATTCTCCCCGCGAGCACAGAGAAAACCGCCGTCGTGTCATCCGTAGAAATCGTGAAGTGGAAAGAACATGAACATTAAATTGATTGATACCAATGAATTGGGCGATACGATGGAAGCGGACTTTATCGATGAGTTGTTCCACGGCGATGTTTCGGTATTGAGCGACTGGGTGGATGAAATGAGCGGTCATTTCAGAAGCCGGAAAGACAATGCCGATATTTCTCCAATGCCCCAGATACAGGAGAAATTCACCTCCACGGCCATGCCGGGTTATCCGTGGTCCCCCCGGAAATACGCCGAATTCATGAGCAAGGACGTGCTGCCCCATTGCTCCCACCTGGCTTCGCCAACCTACCTGGGGCATATGACTTCGCCTTTGCCTCGGTTTGTGCCGGAGTTCGGGCGGCTGGTGCAAACGCTCAATCAGAACATGATGAAAATGGAATCCAGCCGTGGCCTGACCTTTCTGGAAAGGCAAGTGCTTGGCGTAATCCATCGGAAAATATTCGGTTTGGAGGAGGCGTTTTACGACGAGCATCTTCAGGACTCTTCGACGGTGCTCGGTAAATTCACCAGCGGCGGAACGATAGCGAATATCTCCGCTCTGTGGATCGCCTTTTGCAACGCGGTTCCGGGTGCATCCAACCGGCACCGTTTGTTGCGGGAGCAGGGCTATGAGGATGCGGTCATTATCGGCTCCGAACTGATGCATTACTCCTTCGACAAAGGCGCGGATATGATGGGGCTGAGCTTGCTGCGCCTGCCGACCGATGCCGAAAACCGGGTCGATCTGGATGCAATGAACGCCACGTTGGAAGAATGCGCGAAGAAAAAGCGCAAGGTAGTCGCATTAATCGGCGTGGCGGGAACCACGGATTTCGGTAGCATCGATCCGCTGCAAAAAATATGCATGCTCGGCAAGGAAAAAGGCATTCACGTCCATATCGATGCCGCCTGGGGCGGCGGGCTATTGTTCTGCAACGAAGGGAAAGGCCTGCTGCGCGGTATAGAAGGGGCCGATTCCGTGACGATCGACGGCCACAAGCAACTCATGTTGCCGATTGGCTCGGGAATGCTGTTTCTGAAAAACCCGTCGTTATCGACGGCCGTACGCCATCACGCGCCCTATGCGGTGCGCTCGACCTCGCTCGACCAAGGGCGTTTCACGCTCGAAGGCACACGCCCTGCAACAGCGCTGTACATGCATGCGGCATTGCATCTCATCGGCGGGCACGGTTATGACGTAATGCTTTCCGCCAGCTTGAAACGCAGCCGCGCGATGGCCCGGAGCCTGAAAGCATCCGGCGCTTTCGAGCTGGCTGCCGAGCCGGTCATGAATGTGCTTTTGTACCGGTACATTCCGAGCGTATTGCGCGGACGGAAATTGAATGCGGCGGAAAACGACTGCATCAATCGCTTCAATGTCTTGTTGCAGAAGCGCCAGCGCAAGGAAGGGAACAGCTTTGTTTCCCGTACCGTGCGTGCGCTTCATCAATATCCCGGGCAGCCGTTGACGCTTTTGCGCGCCGTTTTGCTGAATCCGCTGGCGACTGAGCTGGATATCGAGGTTCTGATCGGCGACCAGATACGTATCGGCGCGGTTCTGGAGCGCGAAATGGAACTGCTGGCGGCATGAGTGAAAATGCGATTGCGGTAATCGGCATGTCCGGGCGCTTTCCCGGCGCACCGAGCGTCGAGGCGCTATGGCGGGCGTTGCTGGCCGGGGAGAATCTGACGCGCCCGGTGGAGCGCGCTGCATTGGCGAAGACGTTGCATGCGCCGTATCTGTCCGACCCGAGCTATGTATTCCGGTGCGCAGTTCTGGACGACCCGGATTTATTCGACGCGGAAGCATTCGGCATGACGCCAGCGGAAGCGATGATGACCGACCCGCAGCAGCGCCTGTTCCTGACCTGCTGCAAGGAAACGCTTGAGCAAGCCGGGTATCCGGCACCCGAAGCGCGGGGATTACGCACCGGCGTCTATGCCGGGAGCAGCATCAGCACCTACTTTCTGCACAATCTGCTGCGCTCCTCGGCGTTCAGGGAACGAGACCCCTTGCAATTGGCGATGGGTACCGACAAGGATTTCATGGTCAGCCGGGTCGCGTACAAATTGAATTTGCGCGGCCCCGCAGTCGCGGTGCAAACGGCGTGCTCCACCTCCCTGGTGGCGATTCACCAGGCTGTTCAGGCATTGCTGAGCGGGGAGGCCGATCTGGCGCTTGCCGGAGGCGCAACGGTGTCCGCAATGGGGGCAGTGGGCTACCTTTACACGCCCGAAGGCATTCGCTCGCCGGATGGACTGTGCCGCCCATTCGACGCCAGTGCAGCGGGAACGATCTTCGGCGACGGCATCGGCGTGGTGGCACTGCGCCGCCTTGACGATGCGCTTGCCGATAACGACTGCATTTACGCCGTCGTTCGCGGCAGCGCCGTCAATAACGATGGAAACGACAAGGCGGGCTATACCGCGCCGAGCGTCAACGGCCAGACAGCCGTTGTCGCCGAAGCGCTCGACGTTTCCGACATAGCGCCAGACGAAATTGCATTCGTGGAAGCGCACGGCACGGCAACCCTGCTTGGCGATCCAGTCGAAGTGCGTGCGCTGACCCAGGCCTACGGCAGTTCGCGTAGAAGCTATTGCGCTTTGGGGTCGATCAAATCGAACCTCGGCCACCTGGACGCTGCAAGTGGTGTAACGGGGTTCATCAAGGCAGTATTGGCTCTGCGGCATCGCACCCTGCCGGCCTCGCTGAATTTTTCGGCGCCGAACCCCGCGCTCGATCTCGACCGCAGCCCGTTTTTCATCTGCACCGAGCGTCTGGCCTTGCCCGCCGGCAAGGATTTGTATGCCGGCGTCAGTTCTTTCGGCATTGGTGGAACGAACGCGCATGTCATTTTATCCTCGCCTCCCGCCGCGTCTCCCAGAGAAAATATCAAGGAGCCACGGTTGTATATGTGGTCGGCCCGCTCTGAACAAGGGTTGGAGCGGCTGCTTGCGGAGACGGGACGCAGCGTGGAAGCCATGCCGGAGGTCGCGCCCATCGACGTGGCGCATACATTGGCGCGAGGCCGAAGCGCTTATCGGCATCGAGCGGTGTTCGTAGACGAACAGGCGCCGGATTGCGCCGCTGCCGCCCAAGCCTTACGCCATTGCGCATCCCGAAAAAAGAAGAAACTGGTTTTTCTTTTCCCAGGGCAAGGCAGCCAATGGGTAGGCGTGGCCGAACCCTTGTACCGTACTCATGCCGGTTTTCGCGGGCAGGTCGACTGGCTGTGCGACATGCTCACGCCCACACTCGGGGAGGATTTGCGCCGGTGGCTATTCCCAAGCCCGCAGGACCGCGCAGAGGCACAGGAAAAAAGCAGCCATACGCAGTGGGCGCAGCCGGCCTTATTCGTACTGTGCCGCGCCTTGAGCGCCCTCTACAGGGAATACGGCCTGGTTCCGGATGCGGTCTTCGGCCACAGCCTCGGAGAATTGATCGCGGCGTGTGAGGCCGGTGGAATTTCGGAAACAGATGCGGCCACACTGGTCACGCGGCGCGGATATCTGATGGAACAAACCGTTGAAGGCGCGATGCTGGCCGTTTCAGCAGGGCAGGCGGCACTGAAAGAACTGCCCGGCGATATTTTCGATACGCTCGATATCGCGGCATACAACGGCCCCCGGCAAACGGTTCTGGCCGGCGAACCGGGTGCGGTCGCAGCCGCAATGACGATATTTGAAAAGCAGGGCATCCTATGCCGGCAACTTGGCGTGACACGCGCTTTTCATAGTCGCTTAATGGATCCGGTACTGCCGGCGTGGCATCGAGAAATCTCCGGGATTTCTTACCGAGCGCTGGGAATACCGCTGGTTTCAAACTTGTCCGGCACGATAAGGCAAAGCGGTGAGATTCTGGATGCGGAATATTGGACTTCGCATCTGCGCAATCCGGTTGCCTTTGCCGACGGCGTGCAAAGCATCCTGATGGATGCGGAGCAGGGCGATGGCGAAGCGGTTTTTCTCGAAGTAGGCCCAGGTTCTTCGCTCGGCATGTTGGTGAAAACGGCCTGCCCGGAAGCCACCGTCATTTTCTCGGCCGATGCCGACGCAATGATTGACCGGCAATCCCTATTGACCGCCATTGGCCGCCTATGGGCGGTTGGCTGCAATCCTGATTTTTCCAAGGCCGTCGCCAAGGGCCGAACCGTGCCGCTGCCGGTTCCGCCCTTGGAGCCCAAATCGTACTGGGTCGTGCCGGATATCGACATCGATATGAGGCGTGCCGATAAATCAAAAGATCACGGCTCTTTACCTAAGCGCGAGGGCCCGCCCGAAAAACCGCTTGCCGACGAAGCGGAAAACAACATTGAGCAGCGGTTGATCGAAATTTGGCGCACGATTTTGCTGATCGACGAAATCGGCCCAAAAGACAACTTCTTCGCGCTAGGCGGCGATTCGATGCAGGCCCTCGAAATCAGCCGTGCGGCAAAACGGCGTGGAATGACGATTACACCTGGATCCATTTTTGAACATCCGACGATTTCCGCGTTGGCGAAACTCGTTCAAACCGCACCGCAATCACCAATAAAAGTGGGGGCTACTCAAACAGTACCCCCTGGCAAGCAAGGTTTGGATGCCGATTTCAACGATCCGCTATTGGATGAGGATGATTTGAATGCGATTCTGATGCAGTTGGATATGGGGTAAAAACTCAGGGGGTAAAAATTCAGTGCCAACTATTTGGCATCCGCGACACCAGCCGTATTGTTCAGCAAGCTGTTGGTTGCCGTTTGCAGGAAAGCATCGAGCTTTTGCCGCATTTCCTGTTCGTCTGGCGCCGCCTCGATCCGTTCACTGCGGGGGTTGCCACCGAGTTGGTAGCTGTACACCCGTGCGGAGAGTCCTTTGGGCTGGACCAGAATCCGGTCGCCGCGAATGAAGGCGACGGTCTGATCGCTGCCGGATGGCTTGATGACAGCGAAGCCGGGATCGCCCGCCGGCAGCGCCAGCAAATCGCGCCCCCAGCATTGGTGGCGCACCGGCAAACCTAGACGCCCCATGATGGTCGGCACAATATCCACTTGCGTGGCAACGGTATCGCGCGTGGCGCCGAATTTTTCCTGGATGCCGGGCGCGATCAAAAGCAAGGGTACGTTGAAGCGGTACAGATCCATCTCGGTCAATTGCTCGGTGCTGCCGAAACCGTGATCGCCGACGATGATGAACAGCGTGTCCTTGAAATAGGGCGCCTTGCGCGCTTTTTCAAAGAACTGCCCCAAGGCCCAATCCGAGTAGCGCATCGCGGTCAAATGCTCATCGAGCGAACCATGCCCGGTTACCGGCGCGACGGGCAGCTCTTTCGGCAAGGCATACGGCGTGTGATTGGAAAGCGATTGCAGCAGCGCATAAAACGGTTTGCCGCCCTCGAGGCGGGCCAACTCATCCGCCCCCCGCTGGAACATGTCCTGATCGGAAACGCCCCAGGTCGGATCGGAAAATACGGGGTTCGTGTAATCGTCGCGGCCGATGAAGGTGGTCATGCCCTGGTTGCTGAAAAAACCCGACTGGTTATCCCAGGAGAAAGAACCGTTGTAGACGTAAATATCGGCGTAATCGCGGGGGCTCAAAAGCTGCGGCAAACCGGAAAAAGCGTGGCCGCCTTCGGGCATCTGCATGAGGTATTCAAAGGCGGGCAGGTTCGGGAAGCAGGCCATGGTGGCGAACATGCCCTGGTGGGTATGCGTGCCGTTGGAAAACAGCCGTGTGAACAGCACCCCTTCCTTCGCCAAAGCGTCGAAGTAGGGCGTGATGCCGTCCTTGTTACCAAGCGCGCCGACGTAATGTCCGGCAAAGCTTTCGAGCAGAATGACCACTACATTGCGCACCGCCGGCAATTTGCCTTCGGCTGGCGGGGTATAGTCGCGGCGCACGGCGGCACGGTCGGCGTCGACCAGTTGGTCCGAGGGCGTCAGCAGCATATCGCGCGCGATTCGCAGGGCCTCGTCTTCGGGCAGGGTGCCATTCCAGGCATTGTCCCGATGGTCGGAAAAAGTGGTTTTGGCCGCCGTGAGCAGCGTCAGGGTGCCGTTCAACCCCAGGTGGTTGGCGAACATGGAGTCGGTCGTAAAGGCATCACCCCAGCGCAGCGGCGGACCGTGGCGCAGGGTGCCGCGAACGGCCAAGGCGGAGATCGATACGCATACCAATAATACCAACCAGCGTTGCGTGGGCGACACGGAAACCGGCGCGGTGAATCGGGTCGCGTGATCGATGCGCTTGAACAGGAAGGCCAACAGCCAGGTCACAAGCACCCAGGCAAGCAGGTAACGTAGCACCGGAAAGCCGTACCACAACATGCTCAGCACGGTTTTCGGATCTTCCTTGATGTACTGGAACACAAGGCCATTCAGGCGTTGATGGAATTCACGGTAAAAGTCGAGCTCGATCAAACCGAGAAACAGCATCAAACTTGCCACCACGGTCAGCCAGAGTCGAAGAGGGCGTCTTGCGGCCATGAATCTGTTCGCGGATAAGGCCAGCAGCAACGGCAAGCAGGCGAACACGACTACCCGCAGGTCGAAGCGCACTCCGTTGCCGAATGCCTCGGCGAACGACTCAGCGGATGTCGAACCGATTAGCTCATGGTTGTAAGCCAATAGCGCCACGCGCAGCAGCGAGAACATCGCCAGCAAGACCAAGGCGCTGAGCAGCGTGAATGCCAAGTGCTTCAGCAGGGAAGGGGCTTGCGCGCGGGACGGGGAGGGGGATTCGACGCGAGATGTCATTGGAGCCATGCGATTGATGAGCGGTCTGGCCGATATTCGGTTGTGGAAAATGCGCTTACGGCCTTGCTCGGACGAAAGCCATCGGTTGAGGGCGATTGGGGTAGCCTGGAGCGACGCGTAGTGTGCCGGCTGGATCGAGAAGGCGCAAACAGGTAGGCGCTTGTTTTGGAATAAGCTAGATAGGCGCGGGAGTATCTTCCGGCATTTGTGAAGATTTTGTCAGGCAAGGTTTTCGAGCGCCGCGCCGATGGATGGAATGTCACGCACAGAACAGCCTTGAATCCATCGTCGGGCGTGCCGTACTCAACCCGATGCACGCGGAAAACCGATTTTGAGTAAGAAAGAGCGAGGAATACTCAACCATGCTGCAATTGAATAATCCCAACTTGTTACGGCAGGCAAGCTATATCGACGGCCAATGGGTTGCCGCCGATGGCGGCGGCACCTTTGCCGTTACCAACCCCGCCAACGGCGAAAGCATTGCCCGTATTCCGTGCTGTGGCGCCGCTGAAACCCGGCGAGCGATCGAAGCCGCAGAGCGGGCATTTGCCGGTTGGCGTGAGCGAACCGCCGCCGACCGAGCAAAAATCATCCGCCGCTGGTGTGAATTGATGCTGGCGAACCAGGAAGACCTTGCCCGCATCATGACCGCCGAGCAAGGTAAGCCCTTGGCCGAGTCGAGGGGCGAAATCGTTTATGCCGCCTCTTTCTTGGAATGGTTCGCCGAAGAAGCCAAGCGCGCTTACGGCGAGGTAATTCCACCGCCGCTTGCCGATCGGCGCCTTGTCGTGACGAAAGAGCCGATCGGCGTGTGTGCCGCGATCACGCCGTGGAATTTTCCGTCGGCGATGATTACACGCAAAGCCGGCCCCGCGCTTGCTGCCGGCTGCACCATGATTCTCAAGCCCGCCGAGCAGACGCCGCTATCGGCGTTGGCACTGGCCGAACTGGCGATGCAGGCGGGGGTGCCGGCGGGCGTTTTCAACGTCGTGACTGGCGATGTCGATGCCGCCGCCGCGATTGGCGGCGAACTGACCGCCAACCCGGCGGTACGCAAGCTCAGCTTCACCGGCTCCACCGAAGTCGGCCGCCTGCTGATGCGCCAATGCGCGCCGACACTCAAAAAACTATCGCTCGAACTGGGCGGCAATGCGCCTTTCATCGTTTTCGACGATGCCGACGCCGACGCGGCGGTTGCCGGCGCCATCGCGTCGAAATATCGCAACGCGGGTCAAACCTGCGTATGCAGTAATCGTTTTTTGGTACAAAACGGTATCTACGATGCTTTCGCCGCCAAACTGGCCAAGGCGGTTGCAGGGCTCAAAGTCGGCAATGGCATGGATGACGGTGTGACGCAGGGGCCGTTGATCGACGAAGCCGCCGTGACCAAGGTCGAACGGCTCATTGCCGATGCCACATCCCAAGGTGCGCGCATCATCGCGGGCGGCAAGCGCCATGTGCTCGGCGGCACCTGGTTTGAGCCGTCCATTCTGGCCGACGTAACCACCACGATGGCGATGGCGCGGGAGGAAATTTTCGGCCCGGTAGCGCCGCTGTTCCGTTTCCATACCGAAGACGAAGCGGTCCGCATGGCCAACGATACGGAATACGGCTTGGCCGCTTATTTCTACTCGCGCGATATCGGCCGTGTATGGCGTGTCGCGGGCAAGCTCGAATACGGCATGGTCGGCATCAACACTGGCTTGATTTCGAACGAGGTCGCGCCTTTCGGTGGCGTCAAGCAGTCCGGTCTCGGGCGCGAGGGTTCCCGGCATGGCTTGGACGAATATATGGAGATGAAATACCTCGCCATTGCCGGGTTGTGATACGGCTTCGCCTTCAATCGTCTAACTGCGTTGGGTCGCCTTGTTATCCAATTGAATGCAAATCCGTATGAAAACGACGGCTGCCGCAAGAAAAATCAAAGAATGTCGGCAGCCTCGTCAAAAGCCAGACGCGAGCCGCGCGGATAGTCGCCGGCATGGTCGCCATAGCCGATATTCACCAGGAAATTGGCTTTGTAGCGACCATCGGGGAAAAACTCCGCATTCAGCTTGTCGGCATCGAAGCCGCTCATCGGCCCGCAGTCCAGGCCTTGCAAGCGCGCGGCCACGATCAGATAAGCGCCTTGCAGGCTGCTGTTGCGGAAAGCGGTCGATTCGGCCAGGCTCGTGTTGCCGGCGAACAAGTCACGCGCGCCCGCGACCGCCGGATACTGCGTCGGCAAGTGCTCGTAAAAGCGCGTATCGAGCGCGACGATAGCCGTTACCGGCGCGGCCATCGTTTTATCCACGTTGCCCGGTGACAGAGCCGGTTTGAGCCGGGCCTTGGCTTCTGGGCTTTTGATGAACAGATAGCGCGCCGGCTGGCAGTTCATCGAAGTCGGCCCCCATTTGAGCAGATCGTAAATCCTGCGTAGCGCATCGTCCGGAACCGCGCGATCCATAAAGCGGTTGACGCTGCGCGCGGAGCGAAAAACGAGATCGAGAGTGGTATCGGCGATAGTCATGGGGCCTCCTTGTTTTTACGATCAACGGTGACGCGATTATAGGTGGATTGCCGTCAGGCCCTCGCCTGTGGTCCACCCGGAACCACACCGCTTTTCCGTTCAGAGGGAAAGAGCGTGCCGGCGGCGATGCTTAGCGGGGTATCGAGCTTGCTCGCGCCGCTGTCTGTCCACCCGGTCGTGCCGGGTTCGTTCGGTTTTTGGCGGCGCGTTCGGACACTCGCTTTTGTTGCACCGCAAATTGCTTATTTATTCATAAGCAGAGACTATTCATTTTCCGTTCGAAGAGTACCCCTACCGCGTAATAAAGGGGGAAGCAAGGTCTTCGATCGGGATTGCGTGCTGCATCATCGGATGGCCTGGCTCCTGGACCCGGTGGGGTATGTACGCTACGCAGTGGCTGAAGGAATCGGATTTCTACTTATATAAACCGCAGCCTGGCGTTTCAAAAGACATTCGCGGAGCTTCTACCCAAGTCGCGTTTCGGCTGCTGGCAATGCCGAAATCACAGCGGCGGCGCGTTGTTCGGAGCAAAAACAGGTATCCCGAGGTTCATCTCCGAGCACCAAAGTTCGCCGCCAGCATTGGGTCGAAGCGTTTCTCCCGCCTGTCGTCGAAACGGCAGCAGGCTTGCTGAGGGGCTGGGAGGAGAACGCCGCATGAACAAGCTACATCAATCCGCGTGTGCGGCTTATGCGCAGCACTTGCCCTTGGTTGCGGCGGCGATCCTTGCGCAACCCGTCACCCGCTTCGCGGAAGAGGCGGCGGGCCTTGCTTCCGGCGAGTCCCGCGCCGAAACCAAGCGGACATTTTCCTCCAGCGCTTGCCGGGTCATTGCGCGCGAGCGTCTGCTCGACCAGATGCTCAAGGCGCGCCGTCGGCGTTGTATCGTGCTCCAGGGACCGGTCGGCTGCGGAAAGACCAGCTTGCTGCTGGCGTGGCGCGAGTCGCTGCTCCTTTTGGGATTCGATATTGCATGGCAAACCTTCACCGCCGAAGAGAACGATCTGGCGCGCTGCCTGGATGGGTTGATCGCCAGTCTGGCGCAGATCGGCGTGGAAATAAGCAACGAGGCGGCGCTTTTGCTGGAGCGCGGGGTCAATGAAGAAGCGATAGAGCGCATCGTCATCGCCCTGGTGCGCGGCATCGCCCAACATCCGAACGATATCGCGCTGATCCTGGATGATGTCCATTGCATGACGAATGGGCAAAATCTCGAAGCGCTCCAGTGGCTGCTCGATTTTGCGCCCTCAAACCTACATATTGTCCTGGTGTCGCGTACCGCCGTACCGCTTTCTCTCGGTAGATTGCGCGCGCAAGATCTCGTACTAGAGTTGGACGCCTGCGATCTGCGTTTCACGCTCGAGGAAACCGAGACTTTCCTCAAGGCTCAACTTGGCGAAATCAATCCACGCGAAGTGCGCCGGATCCACGAACTGACCGATGGTTGGGTAACCGGCCTGCAACTGTTCGCCATTCGCTTGAAGCGGGTCGGACAGGAAAAAGCCGAATTGACTTCGGCGCGCGCACTCAGTCCTGCTTCCTTGCCGGACGCCAGAACGCTCGATGAGTTGTTCGAGCGGGAAGTTTTCTCCCGCCTATCGTCGCTCGAGGTAACGCTGCTGATCAGCATGTCCGTCTGCGCCCGGCTATGCAATTCGCTATGTATTGCGCTCGGCGGCGTGCAACAACAGCCGGCTGATGTGCTTGCCCTGCTGGCCAAGCTTGAGAACGAAAATCTGTTCATTACCCCGGTCATGGGCAGTAGCGCCGACGCCGGTCATTCGGGTTGGTATAGCTTCAACCCCTTGTTTCGGGAAATTCTGCTTGGCCGTTTCCGCGCGCAAAGCAGCGATGCTCAGCGCGAAGTGCATCGGGCGGCGTGGATCTGGTTCCGCGACCACGATCATGCCGAAGAGGCGGTACGCCATGCCTTGCTCGCGGGGGAGCTTGATACGGCGGTCCAGCTCGTGCGGCAGATGGCCAAGACGCTACGGATCAGCGGTTTCAGAAAGCTGGCCAATCTGATCCGCCTTTTGCCAGCCGATGAAATCCATAAGCACATCGATTTGCGCCTCTGGATGGCGATGCTTCATCTCTACGCGCAGAATTTTGAAGCGTGCGCGGCAGATATTCGGGCGCTCCAGCGCGACATTGCGCCAGATGATCATTCGGCTTTGTATCAGTTGACGGTGCTGCAAGTGGTGCTTGGCGTTCAGCAGGATAACGTGGATGCCGTCGTCGAACTGGTTCCGACCTTGATGCAAGTCCCGGAGAATGCCGATGGCTTGATGGTTGGCAGTTGCAACAACATTTTGTCCTGGTTTTACGCGCACAAAGGCGAATATGAAGAAGCGCGTCGTATCCAGACCGAATCGCCCAAGCTGCTGGTTAACGGCGCTGTTTTGCTGGGTGCCGCAGCCGGTATGCTCAACGGCCGTTGCCTGATGGGGTTCAGTTATTCGCTTGAAGGGAAATTCGTCCAGGCCGAGCGGATTTATCGCGATGTTCTGTTCGAGTCCAAGCGTGTGGGTGGGCAAGCCTCCGAATCCACAAGCCTTTCGTCGGCCTTGCTGGGGGAGGTGCTTTACGAGACCAACGAACTGGCAGCGGCGCGCAAGCTCCTGGAAGACCATATCGACATCCTTGAGCGCGTGTCGATTCCGGATACGGTGCTGCGGGTTTTCATGACGCTCGCCGCGATCCACTGGGTTGCGGGGCAACCGCAAGAAACCTTTGCGTATCTCGCGCGGCTCGAAGAATACGCGACCCGGTTCGGCTTGGATCGGTTGGCGGCGGCGAGCGTATCCGAGCAAGTTTGCCGGCATCTATTGCGCGGTCAATTCGATGCGGCGCAATCCGGGCTCGCCAGGTTGGATGAACTGACCGCCCGATGCCGCGCGCCCTCGACAATCTTCAGCGATGAAATTCATGTTGCGGTTGAACGCGCGCATATCCATTGGCTTCTCGCCCATGAGGACTTCAATACCGCCTCAAGCAAGCTCCGCGCTTTGATTGCTTTGTGCGAAGCGCGCGGCTGGCAACGGCATTGGGTCGCCTTCCAGATGCAGACCGCGTTGATCGATGCCCGGCTTGGCCGCTTGGAGGCGGCGCGCCAAACGGTCCTGGATGTGTTGCCACGCGCGAGCCGGCTTGGTCTCGTTCGCACTTTGATCGATGCGGGGCCCACGGCCTTGGGGTTGATCACGCAAGTCATGCAGAGTGAACCACCCGATCCGATTCTGTCCTTCTATCTCAGCCGTTTGCAGGCGGCCCAACTTCTGTCGGAGGTGTCGGAGGCTACCGCTGCCACCTCTAATGCCACCGCCCAACGGTTTATTGAAGCCTTGAGCGAGCGCGAAGCAAAGGTCGTCAGCCTGCTTGCCCAGGCGTTACCGAACAAAAAAATCGCGCGCACGCTGGGCATTTCCCCGGAAACCGTGAAATGGCATCTGAAAAACATTTACGGGAAGCTCGGTGTATCTAGCCGGGACGAAGCGGTAGCGCGCGTGCGCGATCTGAATTTCGACACCGCTCCTCACGCGCATGACGCGCACGCGCTTGGATGAGCGCGCGGGATCGATACGGACACAGCGCTTGAGCATCAGTATTTGCCGGCATATTTGAGCGTTCAGTAAGCCGCTTGTCCTTGAGTTGTCCTCATCGATGCGGCTTTCGCTTTCCCGGGCGGGCGTCGCTCAATCCCCACGTCGTGCGCTTGTGCGTAAAACAACCAGTGCCTCGCGGGGTTTCCAGTAAAAAAAGCGTTCCGCCCCCGCCACCCATCTCGGGTGGTCTTGCCGGCGACAGGCGCCGACTACCCTAGCACTGAATTCATCGCATCCGTAGCGGCTGCGGACTCGCGCCGAAACCACAGCGCCAAAACACACTCCTTGGCGCCGGCATGATCCTGAGTCGCCGGCAGCGTTTGAATATGGGGCGCGACCAAATGCGCAATGGCATTGACGTAATGGCACTACGGGCATGTTTCATCGCAATGTTTTTGTCAGGGGAACAGATGTGATAGCGGACAGCATGACCCAGCAGCGAAGCGCTGCGCAGAGCACGGTGTCCTACCGCACCGTTCGTATCCCGCAGCACAGAATTCTGACCGAACGCCGTCCCGACGGCACCCTGATTCTGCGTTCGTCCAAGCCACCGCCGGATATCGCGCAGTTCAGCTTTGCCGATTTCATTCCGCAGTGGGCGCGGTTGCGTGGCGATGCGCCCGCTTTTTGTGAGCGCGACGCCACCGGTGCCTGGCGTCGTTTGAACTGGCGCGAATTGTGGCGGCAGGTACAGACAGTGGGCGCGGCGTTGCTGGAGCACGGTTTCGGGCAGACGCGTCCGCTGATGCTGCTGTCGGGCAACTCCGTCGAGCAGGCGGTGTTGTTGCTGGCTTGCGAATACGTGGGCATTCCAGTCGCGCCGGTATCGCCATCGTATTCTTTGCTCAGCAAGGATTTCGTTCGTCTGCACGGCGTGGCTGAATTGGTTCCGCCGGCCGCGGTATTCGTGCAGGACGCCAGCGCCTTTGCCAAAGCGCTGGATGTGCTGAGGCTTGGCGAGCGGTCTACCGTCATCGCCGTACACAACGCACAGCCGGGGCAGTGGTCGTGGGCCGATTTGATTACTACAGAGCTGACGCCCGCGCGCCAAGACACGGTCGAAACCGCGCATGCGGCGATTCGATCTGAATATACCGCGCGCGTGTTGTTTACTTCCGGCTCGACCGGCGTGCCGAAGGGCGTGAATCTCACTTACGGCAATTTCAAGGCGGTGGCAGCGTATTACGCTGACAACCTTGCGTTCTTGCTCGGCGAGCAGCCGGTGTTTCTGGATTGGCTGCCGTGGTATCACGGTCTCGGTGGGGTGCTGAACTTCGGCCGCTCGGTGCAGTTCGGCGCCACCCATTACATCGACGATGGCCGGCCGATGCCTGGCCTGATCGAAAAAACCGTGCGCAATCTGCGTGAAGTCGCACCGACCATCTTCACTACCGTGCCATCGGCATGGGCGATTCTCGCAGCGGAACTGGAACGCGACGAAGCGCTCGCACGCAATTTGTTTTCCAAAGCTCATTTCTTTGGTTACGGCGGCGCCAGCCTGCCGCAAAGCGTGTGGGAGCGAATCCAGGCGGTAGCCGAGCGGACCATCGGCGAGCGCATCGTATTCTGCACCGGCCTGGCTTCCACCGAAACATGCGGCATGGGCACCTATTGCAGCCAGCCGGGCAACACCAGCGGCAACATCGGCATGCCGGTGCCTGGCTCGAAAGTGAAATTGATCCCGCTGGAAAGCGGCGACGGCCGCTACGAGATCCGCATGCGCGGCGCGAACATCTTCGCCGGCTACATCAAGCACCCGGAACTAACCGCTGCAGCCTTCGACGAGGAAGGTTTTTTCCGCCTCGGCGATGCGGTGCGTCTGGCTGACCCGGCCGACGTCACCCGTGGGCTGTTGTTTGCTGGCCGCGTGGTCGAGGATTTCAAGCTGACAAATGGCACGTGGGTGCGCACCGGCGGAGTACGCCTGACCCTGCTCGATCTGTGCGCGCCGCTGTTGACCGATGCGGTGATCTGCGGTCACGACAACAGCTATATCGCCGCGCTGGCATGGCCGAACGTGGCCGCCTGCCAGCAGTTGGCACCGGAACTGAGCGGCTTGGATGCCGCCGCGCTCAGCCAGCACCCGACCGTTGTCGCTGCATTGTGCGAACGCTTGCAGGCGCAGCGCCCAGGCGGCGCCAGCCTGCACATCGAGCGGCTGATGTTGATGGCCGAACCGCCGTCGGCCGACGCCAACGAAATCGCCGACAAGGGCTATGTGAATCAGGCCGCCACACGCAACCGCCGCGCGCATCTGGTCGATGAGCTGTATCGCGAATCGCCGGCCGCGCATATCGCCAGTTTTCGCTGAGCAGTCCTTTCTCCGCCGAGTCGTTTTCTCTTCCCTACCTGCAGTCTGCCAAGGACAAAGTTATGCATATCAACCGCACCGTTTTCCGCGAAGACCATGAAATGCTGCGCGAAACTGCGCGCCGCTTTCTCGAGCGCGAATGCCTGCCGAGGCAGGCCGATTGGGACAAGGCTGGCAAGGTGGATCGCGAAACCTGGCTCAAAGCCGGCCGGGAAGGGCTGTTGTGCCTGACCTTGCCGGAGGAATACGGCGGCGGTGGCGGTGACTTCGGTCATGCCGCGGTGTTCAACGAGGAGGTCAACCGCTCCGGCGTCAGCGGCCTGGGCTTCTCGGTCCATTCGGACATCATCGCTCCGTACATTGTCCGCATCTGCAACGAAGAGCAGAAGCGCCTCTGGCTGCCGGGAGTGTGCTCCGGCGAGTCGATTCTCGCCATCGGCATGACCGAGCCCGGCACCGGCTCCGATCTGAAGGCGATCCGTACCACCGCCATCCGCGACGGTGACGAATACGTCATCAACGGCAGCAAGACCTTCATCAGCAACGGCCTCAATGCCGATCTGATCGTTATGGTCTGCAAGACCGATCCCGCCGCCGGCGCGAAGGGGGTCAGCCTGATCATGGTCGAGGCCACGCGCAAAGGCTTCCGCCGTGGCCGCAAGTTGGAGAAGGTCGGTCAGCATGCGCAGGATACCGCGGAACTGTTCTTCGATGACGTTCGCGTACCAGTGGGCAATTTGATGGGTGAAGAAGGCAAGGGCTTTGCCTATCTGATGGGCGAGCTGCCGCAGGAACGCCTGTCGATCGCCATCGGCGCCGCCGCCAAGCTCGAAGCCTGCCTGGAGCACACGCTGAATTACGTCAAGGATCGCAAGGCTTTCGGCCAGACGGTGTGGGATTTCCAGAACACCAAATTCAGGCTCGCCGACATCAAGGCGCAAGCCATCGCCGTGCGCCTGATGGTCGATTACTACCTCAGCGAGCATATGCGCCGCCGCCTGACGCTGGAAGAAGCCGCCATAGCCAAGCTGTTCGCCACCGAGACGCTCGGAAAGGCGCTGGACGAAATGGTGCAACTGCACGGCGGCTACGGCTACATGCTTGAGTACCCGGTCGCGCGCGCTTTCGCCGATGCCCGCGTGACCCGCATCTACGGCGGCACCAGCGAAGTGATGCGCGATTTAGTGTCCCGCAAGCTTTAACCCCCGACCCCAGTATTTTTCTCGCACGGAGAACAAGCAAATGAGCAGAAAAGTTTTCGTTGCCGGCGTGGGCATGATCCCCTTCAAGAAACCCGGCAGCAGCGACACCTACGATGTGATGGGAGAAACCGCCGTACGTCAGGCTCTGGCCGATGCCGGCGTTGAATACGGCGCCATTCAGCAGGCGTATGCCGGTTATGTCTACGGCGACTCCACCTGCGGGCAAAAGGCGCTGTACCGCGTCGGCATGACCGGCATCCCGGTCATGAACGTCAATAACAACTGCGCCACCGGCTCCTCGGCGCTGTTCCTGGCCCGCCAGGCGGTGGCCAGCGGCGCTGTCGATTGCGCGCTGGCGGTCGGTTTCGAGTTCATGGGGCCAGGCGCCCTGCGGTCGGTATGGACGGATCGGGCCAGTGCGCTGGAACGCGCCAACGACATCGTCGATGAACTCGTCGGCCGCCCCGAAGGGCTGTCGAACGCGATCCGCCAGTTCGCCGGCGCCGGCATGGCGCACATGAAGAAGTACGGCACCAAGCTGGCAACCTTCGCTGCGATCCGCGCCAAGGCCAGCCGTCACGCTGAGCACAACCCGCTGGCGGTGTTCCGCAATGTGATCACCACCGAGGATGTAATGGCCGCGACGATGCTGTGGGAAGGCGTGCTGACCCGCCTGATGGCTTGCCCGCCGACCTGCGGCGCCGCCGCCGCGGTGGTGGTATCGGAGGATTTTGCCCGCAAGCACGGCCTGCGTACCGACGTGCTGATCGCCGGCCAGGCGGTGACCACCGATACGCCGAGCACGTATTCCGCCAAGGACATGATCCGCGTGGTCGGTTTCGATATGACCCGCGCCGCCGCTATGAGCGCTTATAAGCAGGCCGGCGTCGGTCCTGGCGACATCCAACTCATCGAACTGCACGACTGCTTTGCGCAGAACGAGCTCATCAGCTACGAAGCGCTCGGCCTGTGCGACGAGGGCTGCGGAGAAAAGCTGGTCCGCGACGGTGACAACACTTACGGCGGCAAATGGGTGGTCAATCCCTCCGGCGGCTTGTTGTCCAAGGGGCATCCTCTTGGCGCGACCGGCCTGGCGCAGTGTTTCGAACTGACCAATCAACTGCGCGGCAAGATGGAAAAGCGCCAGGTTGAAGGAGCCCGCATTGCAATGGCGCACAACGTCGGTCTCGGCGGCGCCTGCGTGGTCACCATCTACAAGAAAACCGCCTGAGCGCTATTCCGGGAGGGGGCCCCACGATGATCGACAAAAGCCACATCGGCAAGCGGCTGCCGCCGTTCAAGGCCAGCGCCGACGCCTGGCGCTTGCGTTTTTTCGCCAAGGCGATCGGCGAAACCAATCCGATTTATTTCGATGAGTCGGCGGCGCGGGATGCGGGCCACCCCGGCTTGCCGTTGCCGCCAACCTTTTTGTTCTCGCTGGAGTTCGAACAGCCGGACACGAGCTGGCGCGATCAGATCGGCATTGATCTTGCCCGCATCCTGCACGGTGAGGAGTCCTTCAACTATCACCGCATGGCCTATGCCGGCGACGGGTTGCTGTTCGAAAGCCGCATCGCCGATATCTACGACAAGAAAAACGGCGCGTTGTGGTTCATCGTCCGCGAAACCCACGTCAGCAACCACCGTGGCGAGCATGTGGCGGATCTGCGCAGCGTCATCGTGCAGCGTTGAAAGGGAGCCTTCGAATGAGCCAAATCACTTTCGATTCCATCAAGGTCGGCGACACGCTACCGCCGCTGACGCTGTCTCCCGTTAATCGAACCACGCTGGCGTTGTTCGCCGGCGCCTCCGGCGACCACAACCGCGTACATATCGATATCGATTATGTGCGCAAGGCGGGCATGCCCGACGTGTTCGCCCACGGCATGCTGTCGATGGCCTGGCTGGGCCGTCTGCTGACGCAGTGGGTGGATCAGCGTCAGTTGCGTGAGTTCGGCGTGCGCTTCGTCGGCATCACCCAACTCGGCCACATCGTCACCTGCAGCGGCAAGGTCGTCGACAAGTTCGAAACCGGCGGCGAAAAGCGGGTCAAGCTCGAAATTCAAACTGCAAACCAGTACGGCGAAGTACGCATTCTCGGCGATGCGGTGCTTGCGCTGTAAAAATATCTATCAGTTTTGGGAGTATCGATACTATGGGAAAACTCGACGGTAAAGTCGCTCTTGTCACCGGTTCCGGTCGCGGCATCGGCCACGCCATTGCACGCAAGCTTGCCAGCGAAGGCGCGCGCCTGGTCATCAACGATCTGGACGAAGAACCGGCACACGAAACCGTGGCCGAGTTGAAAAAAATGGGCACCGATGCGGTAGCCGTGTCCGGTAACGTCAGCGCACCGGATTTTGCTGACCGCTTCATCGGCGCGGCGATGAGCAAGTTCGGCGGCATCGATATCCTGATCAACAATGCCGGTTACACCTGGGACGACGTGGTCCAGAAGATGACCGACGAACAGTGGTACGCGATCATCGATTGCCACATGACCGCGCCGTTTCGCATCCTGCGCGCCGCTTATCCGCACATCAAGGCGTTGCATGCCGCCGACGTGGACGCCGGGCGCGAGGTCTACCGCAAGATCGTCAATATCTCCTCGGTGTCGGGCTTGAACGGCAACGCCGGACAGCTCAATTACTCCGGCGCCAAGGCCGGTGTGCTCGGCATGACCCGCGCGATGGCGCGCGAGTGGGGCCGCTTCAACGTCAATGTCAATGCCGTGGCATTCGGTCTGATCCATACCCGCATGACCTCGGCCGACGCCAAGGCCGGCGCCACGGTGAAGATCGACGGCCGCGACATCCGCGTCGGCCTGAACCCGGAAATGCTCAAGACCCATGCCGCGCGCAACCCATTGGGGCGCGGTGGCACGGTCGAGGAGGCCGCCGGCGGCGTCTATCTTTTCTGCATTCCGGAATCGAACTACGTGACCGCGCAGACGTTGGTGGTGGCCGGCAATTTGCAGTAAGACGCACACGCGGCATCGTCCGTCATCGCGTGTGACGTGATGCCGCGTGACCTTTTTCGATGCCCGATGGCATCGGCCTCGCCGCACTCTCGGCACTGAATCATCCCTGGCAGACTCCGGCCACCAATCCTGAACCGCACAAAAAAAGAGCCGCAAACGAGCATTAACCCATTTGCGGCTCGAACGGAGGGGCCAATCGGTCGAAATTAATTTGCGGGATGGATTCTCAAAGCGCCGCCACCAGTTTTGGCACGACATCGAACAGATCTGCTTCTAGGCCGTAATCGGCAATTTCGAAAATCGGCGCGTCGGGATCCTTGTTGATCGCGACGATGATCTTCGAGTCCTTCATGCCGGCCTGGTGCTGAATCGCGCCGGAGATACCGCAGGCAACATAGAGTTGCGGGGCGACGATCTTGCCGGTCTGGCCAACCTGCCAGTCGTTCGGGGCATAACCGGCATCGACCGCCGCGCGGCTGGCGCCCAAGGCGGCGCCGAGCTTATCCGCGAGCGGGGCGAGCACATTGAGGAATTGCTCGTTGCTGCCCAGGGCGCGGCCGCCGCTGACGACGATTTGCGCGCCGGACAATTCCGGGCGGTCGCTCTTGGTCAATTCGCGGCCGATGAAGGCGGACAATCCCGTATCGGCTGTAGCCGCAACGCTTTCGACCGTCGCCGAGCCGCCATCGGCCGCGGCGGCATCGAAGCCGGTCGTGCGCGTGGTGATGATCTTGACTGGATCGTGGCTTTTAACGGTGACGATCACATTTCCCGCATAAATCGGACGTTCGAAGGTGTCGGCGCAAACCACGCGTGTAATGTCCGATAGCTGGGCGACATCGAGCAGCGCGGCAACGCGCGGCGCGGTGTTCTTGCCCATCGTCGTCGCGGGGAAAACGATGTGGCTGTAGCAATCCGCGAGCGCGACGACCTGATCTGCCAGGTTTTCAGCCAGACTATCCGCATGATGCGGTGCATCGGCATGCAAAACGCGCGCGACGCCCGCGATTTTCGCGGCGGCCTGTGCCGCCGCCGCGGCATTGTGGCCGGCAACGAGCACATGCACCTCGCCGCCGCAGGCCTGCGCCGCGGTGACGGCGTTGCGGGTGGCGGTTTTGATGGAAACGTGGTCGTGTTCGGCGACCACCAGTACGTTGGTGCGTGCGGTCATGGGGTCATCCTCAAATGACTTTGGCTTCGTTTCTGAGTTTTTCTATCAGGGTCGCGACATCGGGCACTTTCATACCGCCGCCGCGCTTGGCGGGCTCGGTGGCCTTGAGCGTACTCAGACGCGGCGCGACATCGACGCCTAACTGTTCCGGCGTCACGGTATCGAGCGATTTTTTCTTCGCCTTCATGATGTTCGGCAGGGTGGCGTAGCGTGGCTCGTTCAAGCGCAGGTCGGTGGTAATGATCGCTGGCAGGCCGAGCTTGAGTGTTTCCAGGCCGCCGTCGACTTCGCGCGTGACGGTTATGTTGTCGGCGCTTGGTTCAAGCTTGCTGGCAAATGTGGCCTGCGGACGCCTGGCGAGCGCGGCAAGCATCTGGCCGGTCTGGTTGCAGTCGTCGTCGATAGCCTGCTTGCCGAGGATGATCAGTTGCGGTTGTTCCTTATCGGCCAGCGCCTTGAGCAGTTTGGCCACGGCCAGGGGCTGAAGCTCGGCGTCGGTTTCGACCAGAATGCCCCGGTCGGCGCCGATAGCCAGCGCGGTACGCAGCGTTTCCTGGCATGCCGCCGTACCGCAGGATACGGCGATGACTTCGGTGGCCATGCCTTTTTCCTTGAGCCGGACCGCTTCCTCGACGGCGATTTCGTCGAAGGGATTCATGCTCATTTTGATGTTGTCCAGATCGACGCCCGTGTTATCCGGCCTGACCCGGACTTTGACGTTGTAGTCGGCCACGCGTTTGACCGCGACAATTACTTTCATTGTTTGTCTCCTGCAAGGTTCTTGAACTTGTTTGGATCAGGCGAGATAGCCGAGCCCGCGCTCACGGAGGCGTCCGATCGCCTCATCGTTGAAACCCCAGTCGCGCAATGCCGCGAGCCCTTGTTCGCCGCGTTGCGGCGCGGGGCGGCGAATTTCGGAGGGCGTGGCGGAAAAGCGCGGCGCTGGCGCGGGCTGAACGACACCGGCTATTTCGACGAAGCTACCGCGTGCCTGATGCTGCGGGTGTGAAGGCGCTTCCGAGAAGCCCAGCACCGGCGCGACGCAAGCGTCGCTGCCCGCGAAGATTGCGCACCATTCGTCGCGGGTTTTGCTCAGGAAAGCCGTCTCGAAGTGCTGGCGCAGCACGGGCCAGCAGTCGCGGTCGTGCTGCTTCGGCAGCGCCTTGCCGGCAAGCCCGAGTTTTTCGAGCAACTCGGCGTAGAAGCGCGATTCGACCGCGCCGACCGACATGTATTGACCGTCCTTGGTGCGATAGCTGTCGTACCAGGGGGTGCCGCCATCGAGCAGATTGCTTTCGCGCTCCTGGCGCCAGTTGCCCGAAGCGATCAGTCCCCAGATCACCGCACCCAACTGGGCCGCGCCTTCGATCATCGCGGCATCGACAACCTGACCCTTGCCGCCGCGCTGCACATTCAACAAAGCGCCCAGTACGCCGACGACGAGCAGCATGCCGCCGCCGCCATAGTCGCCCACCAGGTTCAGCGGCGGCACCGGCGCCTGCCCCGTGCGCCCGATACCCGACAGTACGCCGGAGAGCGCGATGTAATTGAGATCGTGCCCGGCCCGCGCCGCCATCGGGCCGGTCTGGCCCCAACCGGTCATCCGGCCGTAGACGAGCTTCGGATTGCGGGCGAGGGCAGCTTCCGGGCCAAGTCCTAGCCGTTCCATCGTACCGGGGCGGAATCCTTCGATGATGACATCGGCGCGCTCGATCAAATCCAGGGCAGCCGCGACAGCCTCGGGCTTCTTGAGGTTCAGCATGACCGAACGCCGGCCGCGCGCGGTGACCTCGATATGTTTTCCGGTCTTTTTCGGCCCCAGGTCGTCAGGCGCGACCGGGCGGTCGATGCGCAGCACGTCCGCGCCCATGTCGGCCAGTAGCATCGTACCGAAAGGCCCGGGCCCGATTGCCTCGAATTCAAGTACGCGAATACCGTTCAGAACGCCCATGTGCAGTCCAACCCCCAAAATTCCCAAGATAGCGGTGGCGATGAAAATCCAGCGTCGGGCATGCTTCGAGCCTGCGCGACGCCACGGTAAGCCATGGCTGCCCAGATGCGTGCCACCCTTGGCGGGGGGCATGGGGCCAAGTGTGCGGTACGGTTTGCTGAGGCCGTTTTGACTTTGAGAACAGTGTCTTCGTGAGGGGGCGAAACGAGCCCACCTGTTTTGGGTGGTTCCCCTCTCCAGCGCCACCACTTAATTTGCTGGGCACTGCCGGTGTGGCCGTGGAGACAGCCTCATGGTGTAAGGCTTATAGGATGGCGCCACTTGGCGCGGTGCTTCGCGGTGGCCGGGCAAACCATGCCGGCGCCGCTTAAGAACATGCAACCGATCAGGAATCGCCCATGGAATCCTTGAATACCTTTTATATCAACGGCCAGTGGGTGGAAGCCGCCTCCGGCGCCCGCGTCGTGGACATCGTCAACCCGGCCACCGAGGCCGTAATCGGCAGGCTTTCCATGGGCACCGAGGCGGATGTCGACCACGCTGTCGCGGCGGCATGTGCGGCCGCACCGGCTTGGGCCGAAAGTACGCGCGAGATGCGCATGGGTGTACTGACGCGGATGGCTGATTTGTACAAGGCGCGTTTCGGCGAAATCGCACAAGCGGTATGCACTGAAATGGGCGCGCCGCTTTGGCTATGCAATGAACTGCAGGCCGCCGTCGGACTCGGCCAGATTCAAGCCACCTTGGCCGCGCTCAAGGATTTTTCGTTCGAAGCCACGCGCGGCACGACCCGGATCGTGCGCGAGCCTGTCGGCGTGGCCGCCTTGATCACGCCGTGGAACTGGCCGCTGAATCAGATCGCGGCAAAAGTGGCGCCGGCCTTGGCGGCCGGTTGCACGATGGTGCTCAAGCCGTCCGAAATCACGCCGCTGGATGCGCGAATCTTCGCCGAAATCGTTCATGCGGCCGGCGTACCGCCCGGCGTCTTCAACATGATTTTTGGCGAGGGAAGGGTGGTCGGCAGTGCGTTGGCGCGCCATCCCGGCATCGACATGGTTTCGATCACCGGCTCGACGCGCGCGGGCATCGATGTGGCGATTCAGGCCGCGCCGACGGTCAAGCGAGTCACGCAGGAACTGGGCGGTAAGTCGCCGAACGTGATTCTCGACGACGCCGACCTGAAGACGGCGGTTTCCACGGGCGTCATCAGTTGCATGATGAACTCGGGCCAGACCTGCATCGCGCCGACGCGCATGCTGGTGCCGCACCCCCAGTACGAGCAGGCGACCGCCATCGCGGCGGCCACCGCGAACGCACTGACCGTGGGCGATCCGCAAGAGCCGACGAGTAAGCTCGGACCGATCTCCAATCGTGCCCAGTATGAGCGCGTGCAGCAGATGATCCAGGCCGGCATCGCCGAAGGCGCGCGCCTGATCGCCGGCGGGCCGGGGCGGCCGGAAGGGCTGACACGGGGCTTCTATGCGCGGCCGACGATCTTCGCAGACGTGCGTAACGACATGAATATCGCGCGCGAGGAGATCTTCGGCCCGGTGCTGGTCATGATCCCTTACGACAGCGAAGAGGAGGCGATCGCGATCGCCAACGATACGCCTTATGGCCTGGCGTCCTATGTCTGGTCCGCCGACCTGGCGCGCGCGCGGCGCGTCGGGCGGCGCATTCGAGCCGGCTCGGTGCAGATCAACGGTGCGCGGCTCGATATGAGCGCGCCTTTCGGCGGCGTCAAAACATCCGGCAACGGGCGCGAGTTCGGCGAAGCCGGTTTGGCCGAATTCACTGAATACAAATCCATGGCGGGCGGAGCCTGAAACGCCGGCGCTTTCCGTCAAAGCGGTTGAGTCAGAAACAAAAACAAAGAGGCAGAGGGGAATCCGAATGAGCAGCGAGAAAAATAACGGCGGCCAGAAAGCTGCTGCGGGGGAGTATGACTACATCGTGGTCGGCGCGGGTTCGGCTGGCTGCGCGGTGGCTGCGCGTCTGGCTGAAATGCCGGGGGTGACGGTGGCTTTGCTCGAAGCCGGGTCGGACGATCACCATTTTTCGATCTGGACACCAATCGGGCTCGCCAAGACGGTGGTGCGCCCAGGGCCTTACAACTATGGCTATTACACCGAACCGCAGCCTGGGTTGAATGGCCGGCCGTCCTACCAGCCGCGCGGTAAGGTGCTCGGCGGCTCTTCTTCGCTGAACGGCATGGTCTATATCCGTGGCCACCGCACGGATTACGACGATTGGGCGGAGGCGGGCTGCAAGGGTTGGAGCTTCAAGGAAGTCCTGCCCTATTTCAAGCGCAGCGAGCACAACGAGCGTTTCGCCGAGCGGAATGACGATGAATTGCACGGCGGAACAGGGCCGCTGTACGTCAGCGATTTACGTACCCCGAACCGTTTTTCCCATGCTTTCGTCAAGGCGGCGGTCCAGGCCGGTATTCCGTACAACGACGACTTCAACGGCCCGGAGCAGGAAGGCGCCGGCCTGTATCAAGTCACCCAACACAATGGCGAGCGCTGGAATACAGCCCGCGCTTATCTGCATCGCGGCAACAAGGCCGATACGCATTTCAATGGCGGGCGCAGTAATCTGGATGTGCTGGTTGAAACCCAGGCGCTCAAGATCGTGTTCGAGGGCAAGCGCGCGGTTGGCGTCAAGGTTTCGCGCGCCGGCAACGAGCAGACCCTGCGCGCGCGCCGCGAAGTCATCCTCAGCGGCGGCGTGTTCAATTCACCCCAACTGCTGCTTGCTTCCGGCGTGGGGCCGGTAGCCCATCTGCGCGAGATGGGGGTCGATGTGGTCCACGATCTGCCCGGTGTCGGGCGGAACCTGCAGGATCATCTCGACATCGTGCTCAACGTCCAATTGCAAACGACCGATCTTTTTGGCGCGACGCTGAAAGGGGGCATGCGCCTGCTGTCCGAGATTATGCGCTATCGGCGCGACCGCTCCGGCATGGTGAGTTCCAACTTTTGCGAGGCCGGCGCTTTCGTCAAGAGCCGGGCGAATCTGAGGCGGCCGGATTTGAATCTGGTGTTCGTCAATGCCTTAATCGGCAACCGCAACATGGGCAGCAGGCGTCGGCTTGGGCACGGCTACTCCTTGCACGCCTGCGTATTGCGCCCGAAGAGCCGGGGTTATTTGGCGTTGCGGTCGCCCGACATGCGCGACGCCCCCTTGATCGATACGCGCCTGATGTCGGAAGTGAGCGACATGGATAGCCTGATCGATGGCATCAAAATACTGCGGCGCATCCTGACCCAGCCCGCATTGCAAGAACTGGGCGGCCGCCAAATGCTGAGTGAATATTTCGCCAACGACGGCACGATCCGCGATTTCGCTCGCAGTCATGCCGACTGCCTTTATCACCCCGTGGGTACCTGCAAAATGGGTATAGACGACACAGCCGTTGTCGACCCCAAGCTGCGCGTCAGGGGCGTGGAGAACCTGCGCGTTGCCGATGCCTCGATCATCCCCGCGTTGATCGGCGGCAACACCAATGCACCAGCGATCATGATCGGCGAAAAAGCGGCCGACATGATCAAGGAAGCGGCCTGACGCCAATCCAACGTCCGGCTCCGCCACTGTTTTCCCCCTGTCACGCCATCTTGCCTTGGAGAAAGTTGTGCATTGTCATTCGTCCTTTCATTTGGCTCGCAGCCTTCGTTCTCGCTCTTTCCGAAACCGGCTTGCCGCATTTGTCGCCGCGGCAGGTCTGGGCATGGCGGTGCCCGTTCATGCCTTGTCTCCAGCGGGTGCGCCGCTTGCCGCGTTCCCGGCAGCAAACCCCTTTCTCGCCCAGTCGTACAACAATCAAACACACTGGAACGATGCCGCGACCGATAGCGTGGAATTCGCGGTGCCGCGAGGCGCGTATGAAGTAACGCCGGCTTCGGTCCAAATTATTCCGAACGAGTCGATCGGCCTGCCGGTCTTCACCGACAAGGTTGGCGGCAAGGAAGTCTATTGGTGGTGGGCGGGTTTTTCGCTGCGCAAAGCCAGAGTGGATAACGGCAAATTCGTCGAACTCGCGCGTACCGGCATCCCGGTCAAGCTGCCGAACTACGCTCCGATTACACCAGAGCAGCGCTTGGAGCAGGCGGAGAGCGTGCAAAAATTTCTGGCTGCTCGCGATGAAAAGGGTCTGCTCGATTACATGAAATCGCAGCCGAACCGGATGCTGAGCGCGGGAGCCGACCAGATTGCGAACGGCGCCGTCTATGCGTTGCTGACCCGGGAGGACGCGTTCGTCGGCTGTAGCGGCCGCCAGGTTTTCCGTATCGATCAAATCGATCCCAGGAATCCGCAATCGGAGATGAAGCTGACCAAGGACGTCGTGCTGCCGGCCTCGCTGTTCAACAACGAAAAAGCCAAGCGGGGCACGCGGCTTCCGGTCGACATGCTGTTTGGCCTGGGCATGAGCTACAACGGCTATCTGGTGGCCAATACCTTGGGCGGCAATGTCATCACGCTCAACCGTGAAACGCTTGAGGTGATCGATGTCTATTCGGTTTCCGGCAGCGATGAGTTGTTCCTCAATAGTTTTGCGACGGGTGAGGAAAATCTGGGCGGCGCGATTTATGTCGCTTCAAACACCACGATGTACCGGCTGGTGGTGGACCAGAACGGCAAGATCCACGATGACGAAGCCAGCGGTGCATGGAAGGTTGGCTATGATCGTGGCATCAAGATGCCACAGCCGAAAATCGCCGATGGCACCGGCTCCACGCCAACGCTGATGGGTTTCGGACCCGATGACGACAAGCTGGTCGTGATTACCGATGGCGCCAAGAAAATGCGCATGGTGGCCTTTTGGCGCGACCGCATCCCCGAGGGTTGGAAACAGAAGCCGGGTACCCAGTCGCCGCGCGTCGCGGATCAGCGTGAGGTCGATTTCGGGGCGGGCATCGATACGATTCAGTCGGAACAATCCGTTGCCGTGTATGGAAATTACGCATTCGTGGTCAATAACATCGCGGCCGACGATAAACCGTTGCTGGACGATGCGAGTTACTACGTCAGCCTGATCAATGGCGCGACCCGCCCGGGCCCGGCCGGCGCCGCTACTTTCCTGTGGGATTCGCGCAAACATGCCTGGAAGCAGCAGTGGGCGCGCACCGATGTGTCCTCGATCTCGATTGTCCCGATGATCAGCGGCGCTGGGCACATGGCGATCATCGACGGCTATTTCACCGACCGTTGGAATGATCGCCATTACATCGGAATGGATCTGAAGAGCGGCAAAACAGTGATGAGCATCCGTACCGGCACCGATCCGATCTTCAATGGCATGTATGCGCCGATCAAGATCGATTCGGAAGGACGCCTGCTGTACGGAACCGCCTTTGGTCTGGTGCGGATGGACACGGCGGCGATGAAAAAAGACGGTGACACCAAGCACGCGGGGCTGGAGTAACTCATCGCCGGCAGCAGGCTTCGACCGACCGGTTAAAGGGTAGCGATTCAGGGCGGGGTAGGGGGCTCCCTACCCGCCGCGGGTAGGTGCCTGCATGCGATCGCCCTGCACTATGTATGCACACCGGCAGGATCGGCTTTCCGCTTGCCGGGGCAGGGCGCAATCGAGATCTGGCTGGATTCTGGTGTTTTCAAACGCTCCGGTTCAGCCGCGGCGACACGGCATGCTTTCGCGATAAATCAAAGCAACCCCAGGCAGCGGCGATGCCACGCAAGGGGGCGAGGAGATCCAAGAATGAGAAATACCAAGCCGGGACGGTATGCCCTCCCGCGGCGCAATGTGCTCAACATGGCCGCGCTGAGCCTTTGCGCCGCCGGTTTCATGGGTAACGCGGATGCCTTCGAGATCGGAACGGGCGACGATGACTACAAAATCCGTCTCGACAACACCATCCGCTACAACCTGGGCAAGCGCTTGGAAAGCCAGGATAGCGCGGTTCTCGGCAATGCCAATGCGGACGATGGCGACCGCAACTTCAAGAAAGGCAGCATCGTCACCAATCGGATCGACCTGCTGACGGAGTTTGATGCCGTCTATAAGCAGGCTTACGGCGTTCGGGTCAGCGCCGCGTCGTGGTACGACCAGGCCTATCGGGGTAGTTTCGACAACGATAGCCTTGCTACCACCAATCATTACGAGGATGGCAAGCCCGGTTTCGGTCTGAGCCACTATAGCGACCGTTACTACAACGGCCCCTCCGGTGAAATTCTGGATGCGCTCGTGTTCGGCTCCTTCGATATCGGCGGCCGTCCGCTGACCGTCCGCGCGGGCCGCCATACGGTGAACTGGGGCGAGGCGCTGCTCGGCGGCGGCGCGATTCACGGCGACACCTATGGCCAGGCTCCGCTCGATCAGGCCAAGGGTTTCGCCAATCCAGGCGTTGAGGCAAAGGAGCTCTATCGGCCATTGGCGCAATTATCCGCGCAGATGCAGGTTTTACAGGATGTGTCGGTCGCGGGGCAGTACTTCTTCAGATGGGACGCGAGCCGGATCCCTGAAGGCGGCACTTATCTGGGCTTCAACGACGCCCTGCAATTCGGCGGCGAATCCCTGATCGTGCGGCCAGGGGTGCGTTTCACCCATGGAAAGGACATTACCCCGGAGAATACCGGCGACTGGGGGCTCGCGCTGCGCTGGAGCCCGGAATGGCTCGACGGCACCGCCGGCTTCTACGCGCGGCGCTTCTCCGACAAACTGCCGCAGCTCATCCTGATCAGTTCGACCCGTCAATATGTGCTCAATTACGCCAGTGATGTAAGTCTGTACGGCTTCAGTCTGTCGAAGCAGATCGCGGGGATCAGCTTCGGTCTCGATCTGAACTACCGCAAGGACATGCCGCTGACGAGCACCACGGTCTCGGTGGCGAACCCCGCCGCGCTGCCGAGCAGGGGCGACACCCTCGGCGCACGCGGAGAAACCGTGCATGGTGTGCTCAATGCGCTCGGCACGCTCGATCTCGCTCCGGTTTTCGACAACTTGACCTGGGCCGCCGAACTGACCTGGAACCGTTATCTGTCGGTGTCGCAGGGCGACCAGTATTTCAAGGGCAACTCGAATTACAACCTGATCGACCGCGTGACCCGGGATTATTTCGGCCTCGCCTTCAATCTCACGCCGACCTGGTACCAAGTCTTTCCAGGCGCCGATCTTTCAATGCCTCTGTCTTACTCGGTCGGCCTCAAGGGCAATTCCGCGGTCTCCTTCGGCGGCAATGAAAACGCGGGCAGTTTCTCCGTCGGTATCGGCCTGGACGTCTACAACAAGTACCGCTTCGATCTGAAGTATGTCGATTACTTCGGCAAGGCGAGCACCGACCCGGTGACTGGCGCGATCACCACCGTCAATGGCAACGGGACCTTCCTCCAGGACCGCGGCGCTATTTATCTGACTTTCAAGACAACCATCTAAGAGGTTTCAGGCATGGTCACTTTGAAAAAAACATGGCTCCTCGCCGGTCTGTTGAGCGTCCAGGCTACCCTCCTGCACGCCGCCGTATCTCCCGAGGAGGCCAAGGCGTTAGGGACGACGCTGACCGCTGTGGGCGCGGAAAAGGAAGGCAACAAGGACGGGACGATTCCTGCCTACGCGGGTGGATTGACTAGCGCGCCGGCTGGCTTTGACAAGACCAAGAATATCCGGGTGGATCCGTTCGCCAACGAAAAGCCGCTGTTCTCGATCGATGCGAAAAACGTGGACCAGTACGCGGACAAGCTGACCGAGGGCGCGAAGGCGTTGCTCAAGACAGTGCCCGGCTACCGTATCGACGTTTATCCGACCCACCGGACGGCGGCCTATCCCAAGGAGGTCTATGAGAACACCTTCAAGAATGCCACCCGGGCCAAGATGGACCCCGACGGCGTGACCATGCGCGGTGCGCGCGGCGGCATTCCTTTCCCCATTCCGAAAAGCGGTGCGGAAGTGATGGAGAATTTCCTCGGCCGTTACAACGGCGACACCCTGCTGGTGCCGAAATTCAGCGCCTACAACATCGACAGCGCCGGCAAGCTAGTGCTTTCCGCCCAGGGCAGCTTCCATATCGAAAGCGTCTATTACGACAACAGCAAGCCTGTCGAGCCCGACATAATGAACCGCACCAGGATCAACTACGTCGGTCCCGCGCGCCGAGCCGGCGAGGCGCTCATGTCGATCGACCCGATCGACTACACCGAGAGGGGCGGGCGCCGGGCATGGCAGTACCTGCCTGGCCAGCGCCGCGTCCGGCTCGCGCCGGACCTTGCCTACGACACGCCCAACTCCAGTACGGCGGGCATGTCGACCTACGACGACGTCAATCTGTTCAACGGCAAGATGGACCGCTTCGATTTCAAGCTGGTCGGCAAGAAAGAAATCTACATTCCGTACAACACCTACCGCTTCACCTATGCGGAAGATCCGGACAAGGTCTTTCTCGCCAAGTCGATCAACCCCGACTATGTCCGCTGGGAGTTGCATCGCGTCTGGGTGGTCGATGCCACGCTCAAGGAAGGCCAGCGCCATATCTACTCGCGCCGGACCTTCTACGTGGATGAGGACAGTTGGGCGGCCATGGCGGTCGACCAGTACGACGGGCGAGGGCAACTGTGGCGGATTGGTTTTGCCTACCTGACGCAGTCCTACGATATCCCGACGCCGACCACATTCACTACCGGGCATTACGATCTGATAGCCGGCACCTATTACATCAACATCTGGCCCAGCATCTACGGCATCAAGATCACCGAGACACGCCAGCCGGACACCTACTGGACGGGCGACAGTCTGGCGGGGCAGGGGGTGCGGTAAAACAACCGTGTTTTCAAGCGGGGGAGCCGAAAAGCTCCCCCGTTTCCTTGCTCCCGGCGGTGCGCCATACGCGCGATCCTGTTTGAGCCGCACCGGCCCGCCGTTTGAATAAACTGAATCCTGGAGCTTAGAGCGTGTTGCATACAGCATTTTGGGTGATGAGCCTGCTCGTGGCGGCGATGACAGCCGTCCCGGCGATTGCGGCCGATGGCGCGTTCAATAGCGCGTTCAAATCGCCGCTCGATCTGCCCGCGGTCCAAAGCGATCTTTCCATGCGCGTGCCGTTCAACGGCCTGGCGAGAGCGGGAGAGAGACTGATTGCCGTTGGTTCGCGCGGTTACATTCTCCACTCCGACGACGGCAAAACCTGGATTCAGGCGGCCGTACCGGTCAGTTCCGATCTGACGGCGGTCTATTTCGCGAGCGTGCGGCAAGGTTGGGCCGTCGGCCATGAGGGGGTGATCCTTCATACGAGCGATGGTGGCTCGACGTGGGAAAAACAGCTCGATGGCAAGCAGGCGGCAGAGCTGATTCTCAAAAAATACAGCCGCCCGTCCAATCCCGACGACCCCATGGCCCAACAGTTGAAAAGAGATGCCGAGGCGATGGCCGGGCAGGGCGCGGATAAACCTTTTCTCGACGTCTGGTTTGAGAACGACCAAAAAGGCTATGCGGTCGGCGCCTTCAATCTGATTTTTCGCACGGAAGACGGCGGCAAGAGTTGGCAGCCCTGGCTGGACCGTATCGACAACCCGCGCGCGCTGCATTTGTACGCAATCCGCAAGGTCGGCGACAAAGTTCTGATTGCAGGAGAGCAAGGCTTGCTACTCAAGTTCGATTCCGCCACCCAGCGCTTCGTTGATTTTCCCCAGCCATACAACGGTACGCTTTTCGGCGTAACCGGAAATAAAAAAGTAATTCTAGTGTATGGCCTGAGTGGCAATGCGTATCGCACCATCGATGACGGTGCGCACTGGGAGAAGGTCGAAACCGGCGTGAAGGCTGGGTTGACCAGCGGTTTTGTCGGCGACGATGGCATGGTTGTTCTGGTCAGCCAAGCAGGCCATGTACTGCTGAGCGCCAACGACGGCGCAAGTTTCAAGCGCCTCAAGATCGAGCAGCCCACGCCGATTTTCGCCACGATCGAAACCGGCGAGCAGACCGTGGCGCTGGCCGGTATCGGTGGTACGCGGTTTCAACCTCTGAAATAAGCGGGACCGGAGCAAGGCGATGATGATGAACGACGAAGCGATGCCGACAGTTCGTGAACTGACGCATTTCGATCGAAATTCCGGCAGCCGGTTCGAGCGCCTGATTTTCAACAACCGCTTGCTAATCATACTGGTCTGCGGGTTGATGACGGTGGCGCTCGGGTACCAGGCCCTGCATGTCACCTTGAACGCGGCGTTCGAGCGGATGCTTCCGCAGAACCAACCCTACATCAAGAACTTTCTCGACAATCGCAACGAGCTGAAAGGGCTTGGCAACGCCGTCCGGGTCGTGGTCGAAAACAAACAGGGCGACATCTTCGATCCCGCTTATCTGCAAACGCTGAAGCAGATCAACGACGAGTTGTTTCTGACGCCGGGCGTCAGCCGCGCGGGTGTCAAGTCGATCTGGATGCCTGTGGTGCGCTGGAACGAGGTGACCGAGGAGGGCTTCACCGGCGGCCCCGTCATGCCCGACAACTACAGCGGTTCACAGCAGGATAACGATCAATTACGGCAAAACATTGCACGCGCGCAGATCCTGGGCAGCCTGGTCGGCAACGATTACAAATCGAGCATGATCTTTCTGCCGCTGATGGACAAGGATTCGGCTACCGGGGCGGAACTCGACTACCACGCGTTCAGCAAGCGTCTCGAAGCGGTACGCGCCAAATATTCAAAAACCAAGGATGGCGCTGAAATCGACATCCATATCGTCGGTTTCGCGAAAGTCGTGGGCGATCTGCTCAGCGCGCTGAACAAAATGATTTTTTATTTTGCCGCGTCGGCGGTCATCGCGGGTTTGATCATCTATGGCTGGACTCACTGCATCCGCAGCGCCTTACTCGTGCTGGCGTGCTCGGCGATCGCTGTTTTGTGGCAACTGGGCCTGATCACCTGGTTCGGCTACCAACTCGATCCATACTCCATTCTGGTGCCGTTCCTGGTTTTCGCGATCGGCGTCTCGCACGGCGCGCAGAAAATGAACGGCATCATGCAGGACATCGGCCGTGGCGCGCACTGCCTGGTTGCCGCGCGTTACACCTTTCGTCGCCTGTTCGTCGCCGGCATGACGGCATTGGCGGCCGATGCGGTCGGTTTCGCGGTGCTGATGATGATCGATATCCCATCGATCAAACAACTCGCGATTACCGCCAGCATTGGCGTGGCGTTGTTGGTCGTCACCAATCTTGTGCTGCTGCCGGTGTTGTTGTCCTATGTCGGCGTCAGCAAGCGCGCGGCGGCGCGCGCCCTGCGAGCCGACCAGAAACAGAACACCGGTCTGTGGCGCTTTCTCGAAATCTTTACCCGGCGCGGCTGGGCCGTTGGCATTGTGGCCTGGTCGCTAGGCGTGACCGTGGTTGGCTACGTGGTCAGCACTCACCTGAAAATCGGCGATCTGGATGCGGGGGCGCCGGAACTGCGCGCGAACTCACGCTACAACCTCGACAACGCCTACATCACGAGCAAATACGCGCTATCGAGCGACCAGTTCGCGGTGATCGTAAAAACCAAACCGGAAGGTTGCCTGGAATACGCGACCTTGATGGAAACCGATCGGCTCGGATGGACGCTGCAACAAATTCCAGGCGTGCAAACGACCGTGTCGCTACCGGATGCGATTCGTAAGATCACAGCCAGCAGTTTCGAAGGCAGCAGCAAGTGGCTGACGATTTCCCCCAACCAGGATGTGCTGAACTACGCCGCGCGCACCGCCAGTACGAGCAACCCCGATCTGTTCAACAACGCATGCTCGATCATGCCGGTTGTCGCCTATCTGGCCGACCATAAGGCGGAAACGCTGGAACGCGTGGTTGCGGTCGCCGACCTGTTCGCGCGCGAGCATTCGACGCCCGATCGGCAGTTCCTGCTGGCGGCCGGCACCGCCGGCATCGAGGCGGCGACCAATATCGTGGTCAAGGAAGCGAACCGCATGATGCTGCTCTACGTTTATGCGGCGGTGATCGTGCTGTGTTTCATCACCTTTCGCAACTGGCGCGCGGTGATCGTTGCCGTCGTGCCGCTGGCGATCACCTCGATTCTGTGCGAGGCCCTGATGGTTGCGCTAGGCATGGGCGTCAAGGTGGCCACGCTCCCGGTAATCGCGCTCGGGGTAGGGATTGGCGTCGACTATGCGCTCTATTTGCTCAGCATACAGCTTGCGCAGCAGCGCGCAGGGGCAACGCTGCTGGAAGCTTACCAGCATGCATTGCATTTCACCGGCAAGGTTGTCGCTCTCGTTGGCGTCACGCTGGCGGTTGGTGTGATCACTTGGGCGTGGTCGCCGATCAAATTCCAGGCCGATATGGGTATTCTGCTCACCTTCATGTTCGTCTGGAACATGATGGGCGCGCTGGTATTGATTCCCGCCTTATCCAATCTGCTCCTGAAAAATGTGGAGCCGACCGGGCAAACCAAGCCGCGTCCTATATCTGTCAGCACCCAGGTGAAACCGGTTTTGCAAGGCGAAACGGCGTAATCGACCCCGACCCCGCATTCAAGGGTGTTTACCTTGAATGCGGAGTCGGGCGGTTATTTGGAATCAGGCCTTCTGTGGTTCCGGCATCGCAACCGTTGGAGGATGTCGCTCAATTTCCGGCAGGAAGATCGTGACGATACCGAGCAGTGGCAGAAACGAGCAGATGTGATAGATGTGCTCGATGCTCGTCGCATCCGCGAGATAGCCAAGCGCGCCCGCACCCAGGCCAGCGACCCCGAACGCAAAGCCGAAAAAGAGCCCGGCGACGGTGCCAACCTTGCCCGGCATGAGTTCCTGCGCATACACCACGATCGCCGAGAAGGCCGAAGCGATGATGAAGCCGATCACCACGGTGAGCACGCTCGTCCAGAACAGACTTGCATACGGCAGCGCGAGCGAGAACGGCGCGACGCCGAGGATCGAGAACCAGATCACCCGCTTGCGGCCGATGCGATCGCCGATCGGGCCGCCGATCACGGTTCCGGCCGCCACGGAGAACAGGAAGAGGAACAGATGCAACTGCGCGCTCTGGACCGAGAGCTGAAACTTGCTGATCAAGTAGAACGTGAGATAGCTCTGCAGGCCCGCCATATAGAAATGCTTGGAGAACACCAGTAGAAGCAGCACGCTGACTGCGCCGATCACCCGGTTGCGCGGCAGCGTGACATGCACTGCACGCGGCTTGCCGCGCTGGGCCGCCTGGTGCGCCGCGTACCAGCGGCTGACCTGATATAGCAGCGCTATGCCGACGAGCGCCGCGCCCGCGAACCATGCCACGCTGTGTTGGCCGAAGGGCACGATGATCGCCGCCGCAAGCAATGGTCCGAGCGAACTGCCGAAATTGCCGCCAACCTGGAACAGCGACTGAGCGAGCCCATGCTGGCCGCCCGAGGCCATGCGCGCAACGCGCGAGGATTCCGGATGGAAGATCGACGACCCGGTGCCGACGAGCGCGGCCGCGAATAGCAGCGAGGTGTAGCTTGTGGCGAAGGCAAGCAGCAACAGGCCCACGAGCGTGAAGCTCATGCCGACCGGGAGCGAATACGGCTTGTGGTGTTTGTCGGTATAGAGGCCGACCAGCGGCTGCAGCAGCGAAGCGGTGAGCTGGTAGGTCAGCGTGATCAGGCCGATCTGGCCAAAACTGAGGCCGAAGTTGGTCTTGAGCAGCGGATAGATCGCCAGGATCGTCGACTGCATCATGTCGTTGATCATGTGCGAAACGCTGATGGCGCCGATCACGCGATAGGCGGGGCCTTCGCGTTTGGCAGTGGGGGCGGTGCTGGTTGGGGTTTCCATGGCGCTTTATCGTCAGTGCTTGGGAAGAGGCGGGCGCTTCACTTTGTCTGGCCCGGGACGAATCCTAGGCTTAGAATTGGCACCCCTCTCTCGGGGATAGGTCATGGATCGTCGCGAAACGGACAACATTCAAGAAATGCCTTCCGGGGGCGATCACGACCGCCGGCCGGACCCGGTGACGGCCAAGGGTGTCGACTACGCACCCGGTTACGAATCGCCGATACACCGCCATCCGACCGCCCAACTCGTCCATGCGACAAGCGGTGTAATGGTCGTAACGACATCCGCCGGGCAGTGGGTCGTGCCACCCTCGCGCGGCATCTGGGTTCCGGCGGGGACGATGCACTCGATCCGCACAGTCGGGCCGGTACTGATGCGCTCGCTCTTCGTCTGGCCGGATGCGGCGCCCGATCTTCCGACACGCTGCGAAGTCGTAGCGATTTCGCCGCTGCTGCGCGAGCTGATTCTGGCAGCGGTCGACGTGAAATCCGGCTATTCACCTGATTCCCGCGACGGGCGCCTGATGCGGCTCCTGCTCGACGAACTTTCCGTGCTGCCGGTGCTGCCGCTCAAACTGCCGCAACCGCGCGATCCGAGGCTCGCAGCCGTCTGCAGGGGCATCAGCCGCACACCCGACGACAACTCAACACTGGCAGACTGGGGCGAGCGCGTCGGCGCCGACCCGAAAACGCTCCAGCGGCTCTTCGCGCGCGAGACGGGCATGAGCTTTGGCCAGTGGCGCCAGCAGGCGCGCTTGCTCATCGGGCTTGAGCAACTGGCCGCGGGCGAGCGCGTCGTCGACGTGGCACTTAACCTCGGTTACAACAGCCCAAGTGCGTTTGCGAGCATGTTCAAGCGGCAGTTTGGAGAAACGCCGAGCAGGTTTTTTGATCGCCATGACAAGGATGACTAGGTTGCAGTCAGAGTCGGCAAAACACAGCATAAGCATCTGTTCTCAGAAAACAAAAACCGCCATAATTGGTATTATGTTAAATAACGTCAAGCGGTTCAAAAACACTCTGCAGACCGCTCTACAAGCAGCCACACAGAAATACAGCCACTTCCACCGCCTTATCCACGCCTAAGCCTTCTACGCGCCTGTGGCAGCATCCCAAGCATGCCCGCCGCTAAACCACGCCCGGGAACGCTGACCGGGAATCAATCCATCGAGCTTGAAGACCTTCTCGGATCATCATGGGAAGGTTTCCGCCTCGCCGGCCGCACGGGCGACCAAGGTGTACTGCATCACGCATACTGGCGGCGTCCGTTCGATGCCGGTGAACTCCGGGCGCTGTTCTATCGCTGCCAACAA
Source organism: Azoarcus sp. (assembly GCA_031546845.1). Classification (GTDB taxonomy): domain Bacteria; phylum Pseudomonadota; class Gammaproteobacteria; order Burkholderiales; family Rhodocyclaceae; genus Azoarcus. The sequence continues at coordinate 51,476 of JAVBJT010000036.1, forward strand.
GTGACAGCGTTGGAATACCGAATCAGACAGTCAGAAAAAGAACTCGAACGGCTTTCGGAAGCGCTGCACGCCGCCGAACAGAAAACCGAGTTCTACCGCCGACAGCTTCGGCTTGAGTCAAAAATGGGATTCATGCTCGACCGCATCGCCGCTCCCGAGACCCCCTGAAACATCTCAAATTTCCGTGAAACAATCCGGCAGATGTTTTTCATAATGTGAAAAATTTTCGAGAAAAGTCTCACCCGTGAGACAAAGTCCGGGTGTTACATACGGACCCGGACTCAAACCCCCTACTCCGCGCTCTCATTTCAAAAAATCCGTGAAACAGGTTTCGGACGCAAAAAGGCGTGACGGTCACATTTAGTCGATGCGCCTGCCGTTACTGCGTAACGTCCGGTTCGGTCGGCGGTGCAGACTAGTTGGCCGTGGTCTTTAGCTTCGGCGTGCGGGGTTGATCGTCAGCCGTGCCACGCTGCTGGCGTGAATCGTGGGTGCAACCTGGCCGGCTGATGGTCTTCAGAAGGAAGGTTCGGGGCGTGACCGTGATTCCGTGACTGTCACGCCGTTCAATCTTGCGGGCTGCTCACTCTTCCCCAACCAAATAAATGCGGGTGGCATCCTCAATGGTGACACTGTAGGCCGCATTCCAACCGACACCATACAGCGGCTTAATTTCTTCGACATGCTGTGCAGAATCCTGAACCACATTCCAGTCTTCTACATTCGAACCCTTCTTCGGAGCGTAGATGTCAAGGTTTTCTGTTCCTTCAATGCACTTACTTCTTTTCTCATTAATTTTTTGTGATCGACCAACTAATTCTTTAGCAATTCTCTCAGCGTAAAAACTATATCCAAAATATATACATTGAGAGAACTCTTCAAGTAAAGAAGAGGTAGAAATAACCGAATAATCACTGCCACGCCAAACTAAATCATGCCCACGCATACGGCTTTTTCGCTTGCGTTGAGCCGGAGTCATTGCATTACCAGTCTTCGGGCGGCCTCTTTTACGCTGCAACTGCAATTCGGCCGTAAAAACATCTGCGGTTTGCTTAGCCATTTCTCAATCCTCCATGGCTTTATTATAGTGACTGTCACTGTAAATGACCAATTGTATTTAGTGTGACAGTCACTTAAAACAATAGAAAAATGCTATTCGTGACTGTCACTGCCCAATGTCTTGGCGCAGCACTGGTCAAGAATCAAGCCTGAAAGCCCAGCAATAGACAGATTCAAAGCCTTGGAGCGATGTTCAAGCCAGGCGCGCGTACGAGGCTTGACGACGACAGGGAAGCGAATCGGAAGATCGGCGGATGTTTGGTCAATCGAGACATCATTGGCGGCAAAAATAAGAACCCCATCAAGCGTCAGTATCTTCATCTGACACCGCCATAACTTCCACTGTTTGCGATTAAACCGCCCTGGTGGAGTTCGGTCGTGCCAGCAGTGCGTACCCCCTCATCCTGGCGTTTCTCGGCCCACTGGCGGCTGTCCTGCCGCTCTCGCTGCTCCCAATCGATGAAAAATCCGCGCTCAACGATTGTTTGGCACGTCGGCGCATCCACGTTCATCAGCGTAGCTTGCTGGCTGTAGCAAAGGCATTTCTCGGCCATCCTCACGCACGCGGCCGGATAAGGCGCCTCGACGGGCTTCGTGACCTCATCATAGCGCGGCGAAGTGTGCGGAAAACCCGCGATCCGGGGAGCCAGGCTTGCCACGTACTCCTCGCGCGTCATCGGCGGTTTCTCCGCTGGCCGGGAAAATCCGGCGTCGATCAAGCCGTTGCGCTCACGCGGCGGCTCGACAACTGACCCAGGTACCGCCGTAGGGGGTTCGACGGTCTTCAAGCGCGAGCCTGTACGCAAATAGACGAACGCGAGACAGAACGCGAGAACGGCGAGACACCCGAGCAAATACCAGACTTGCTTCGGCATGTGCACCTTGTGCGTGTGCACTTCCGCGCTCTTGTAGAGCTTGTACACGTCCTTGGGGAATTTCCAAACAGTCTTGCTCGAATCGGCGCGGCGGCGCTCGCAGTCGAGATGAACCTCGCCCCACTCGTGGATCGTCGCGCGTTGCATACCGAAAGTGCGCTGGACGTGGCGATGGATGCCGGCCAGACGGCGGACATTCTGGTCAATCAGCGCCGGGTGCTGAGTGATGAGGTAAATGTCGTAACCCTTGTGCCGGTGCGTCTCCAACTGCGCAACGTGCGCGGGTGGATCGCCCCGCCCTGCCCTCGGTCGAAAAATCCGTTGCGCCTCATCGATGACGATGATTGCCCCATCGGGCAGTTCAAACCAGCGTTGTGCCTGGCTTTCATCAATCTCATTCCAGCCATCAATCGCAAGATCTGGAACGCCGCTAATGAAAACCGGGCGATTCTCTTTCGCGGCGCGGTCACGCAGATGCCAAAGCGTGTAGAGCGTCTTGCCGTTGCCCGGCAGCCCCGTAATCAGGTAAATCATGACTGTAGCTTCGTCAGCGCGAGCTTTGACGCCTTGATCGTTGCGATAGACACGTAGCCCGATAGAACGATGTTGATCGCATCCCACACGCCGGCAGCGCCAAGAATGCCCATCGCATTGACCGCCATTCCACCGTATGAGATGGAACCCGCGCCGCTCATGGCGGATTGAACGCCTTCAACAATCTGGCCAGCCAAAACGCTCAAGCCAGCATAGACGACTACCGACAACCCGAGCGACGTGAGAATGACTGGAATTCGCGTTGCAAAAAAAACCGTAAGACTACTGAGGATCATGCCGGCCAATGAGGCGGCAAAAATGGGCAAAGCCATATCAGAGTTCTCCGAAAATGAGCCGACCAACAAAGAGCCAAGCCAATGTCTTCAAAACAAGCGCGATGATTACGAGGTATTGGCAGAGAAAAGACGTAGGGACTGAAACCTCATGTCCGAAGACCGGCACAACGAAATCAGCCGGGCACTGGACCGAGCCGGATACGTGGGTGCCGAGCTTGAACCACTCAGACGCATCCTGTTCTTTAATTAATTCTGGAACGTTCTTGCTATCGAATTGCGCTTTCGCGGTCAAGAATTCGTCGGAAAACTCGTTTTGCGTTTCCGCCCATTTCATCTGACAGCGTTGTTTAAAAGCGGTCAGCGCGGTCGCGCAGAGAATCGGATCGCCATCGCAGACAGGCGCAGAAGCACAATCGTTCGTGTCGGTGTATTTCTTCTTTTGCTCTAAACAGAGCAATTCGTAATTCGAGCGCGCAATTGCGCAATCGATTGCGTCGCCGGAGCAATAAAACGAGCCGCAGCCGCCACCGGCAGAGCGCTCATCGCCTTCGTCATCCTCGCCTTCATCGTCCCCGTTATCTCCGCCGCCACCCGTACCGGTATCGTCTTCACCGCCTTCATCGTCGCCGCCAGTATCGTCATCACCCTCGCCGTTATCCTCCCCGTCCCCACTTCCATCACCGCCCCCGCCCCCATTGCCCGCAGTGTCGCCGGGTTTAGCACTACCAGGGGAACCAGAAGAGTCGGAGCTAGAGCATGACATGCCGTTGTACTCATAAGAACCTTTAGCGAAATAGTGTTTGACGCCGCCAACATCGGCCTCGCCCGCAGGACTCTGGCCGCTGAAAATAGCAAGACAGCCGTCATAGCAGCCGGTTGTCGGTACCCTTCCTGCCGGGTCTGTGCCGATATCGAAATAGCCCTCGGTCGCAGTCTGACGCGCTTTTGATTTACATGGATCGGGCTTGCATTGACCTGTAAGTGGATCGCGCACCTGCCCCTCAGGGCACGGGGGTAAGCATGTTTTTTTTGCGGAATCCCATCCAAAACCGGTAGGGCAATAATATCCGTACCAAGTAACAGTCCTAGGGTTAGTGCCCGCTGGGAGACTAGGCTCGGTACGCTCTTCCACAACCCGCTGCCCCATCCCGGAAATATTCGATTTTTTATTAGCTATGCAAATTGACAAATATTGCTCACCCGTAGTTCCGGTTTTATTTGGATCGCCAGCAACAAAAGGACCGCAGGTATATAAGCCTGCAAAAACGTGGGAAGAAAAAAGGGAAAGAAAAAGAATAAAAAAAAGGCGCATCATGACGCGATGATCCAAGCAGTTCCGATAATCGCTACGAAAATCCAAAAACCGTCAAAGGATTCCATGATGGTTCCCAAGAATGCTCGCCCCCGCCCCTCCCGTCCCTTCGGTCCGCTCGGGGCGCGAGGGGCGGGGGCGAGCACGGTGAATTACGCCTTGCGGCGCACGAGAGAGATAACGGCCAGCGTGATACCGATCATCGCCATGGCGACGCCAGCGGCGGTTGCATCGGGCAAAAAGCCGTTGATCGCAGCAATCAGTTCAGTCATTTCAAAACCTCCAAGGTTGTTAAAAAAAACGGCGCGAGAAATGTTTAATCGCGCCGACAGTGACCCAAAGAACGGCTATTGAAATACCGAGTCCATAGGCTTCTGTTCTAGTCATCAGAAACGGATTGCTCGTGACTTCCGTTCCTGACTGAATAACGAGTGCGCAATCGAAAACGCGCGCCGGCTGGGGGTCGAGCGGGCGGATGTTTCCGGAGGCGTCTATGTGCGCGCAAAGCATTACGCGGCCTTCAAAATCTGTTCCCAACTGCTAACCGGCTCAGCAAGAACGATCTTGACCGGACGAATGGGAATCACTTTTGCCGTACGCATGTCAGCATCGGTAATGCCAGCCGCGCGAAGGTGCTTTAAATGGCGGCAAAACGTCGAATGCGGCATGTAACCCTTCACGACCTCAAAGCCGAATTGACGAATGTTCAGCATCGTTGTGAAAGCGGCGGATGCTTTGCCGTGGGTAATGCAGTTCGCATCTTGAATAAGCTTTATCGTGTCATCCCGGTCCATGTCCTTTACCTCCACACCATTCACCAGCTTCCCGAAAAAGTCCCTGTAGAGTTCTTCCAGGTCTTCGGGCGTCAAATCCAACCAATTTTTTCCAGACTCTTCCAATCTTCTAAACCAGCGCGCGCCACGCGTATGCTCAAGTCTTAAAAGCCGATAGGCGGCACTCAAATAATCGGCTGATATTTCCAGGTGCCGTTTTTTGCACAGGTGTTCTAGCTGTGGGCCTTTGTGATAAGCCTTGCCCTTCGCTAAGTCGGATGTGGGATTCCAGGTGACCGTATCGCCGCCGTTTTTTGCGCTGCCTGCTTTACGCCTGCCGCCATCGCTCACCATGAGCATTTGGAGGGCTTGTTTGACGCTCTCAGGATCGGGCAGAAGGTAGTTACCGGTAATGTCGATGCGGCGGCACTGCCAGTGTTCAATGCCCGGGAGAATGCAATTAAGGGCTTTGCGGGCAAGCCGGATGAGAGTTTGGGCGCCGTCACTGATATTCAAATCGCCGAAAACGTTGATTCCGTTGTTGCGGATGCTGGCGGGGCTTCCGGCTATTGCTAGATATTGGTCTTTGCCGTCCCCCTGCACTTGCCAGACCAACCCTACTGTGTCGGAGCGAAGGCGGTCGATATCAAGGCTATGCTTTTGCCATGTCAATTCACCATCTGGGCTCCAACACTGGATCAAACCGAGGCATGAGCGGATGCGCTCTAGAAGCGCGGGGGCGTGAATCTCGTCAAGTTTGATTCGGAGTGTGAGCCAGTCGATTAGGAGCATGACAACTCCGGGATGCTGACGTTTTTCCCGCCCCAAGGCTTGCGGGCGGCGGCTTCATAACCAAGGCGAACGAAATCAAGTAGCTCGCGCCCGATATTCGGGGGGCTGTAGTGATCGCGTTCGGCTTGACTACGGGATTGGTATTGGGCGCTACGGTAAGCTGTGTAGGCGGCTTCACACTGGGCGATCTGATCGCGCCAGTACGCTGTGTGATTACAGTTCATGTCCACTACGAACCAGTAGTGGGCACGAACGAGCCGGATTGCCGGATCGTCCGTGCTGGAAAGGTAGGGGTGAAGAGACGCGCCCATTACGTGACAGTCACGCAGCTTTGGCGACAGCCGGAGCTGCCGGGCGAAGCTGAACGCGGCACGTCACTTGCCCGAAGCGATCCGGGTAGAACGATTCGGGCGCGATCTGGTACATACCGCGCTTGTACGGCTCTTGCATATCACCCAGGGAAACGCGGATGCGTTGCGGGTGCGGGTGCGCTTTGCCGTCCGGGCTGTAGAAGTAGCCCCAAGCTTCTTGTTCGCGGATACTGTAGGGCTTGCCGGTACGCTGGCTTGTCCCTTGTTTGATTTGGAAGGTTTCGTCGGTAATTTCAACCTTAATCATCTTGCTCTCCTGTGTGATAAAAATGAAATCAATAGTCATATCGGTAATCTTGACGGCAGCATTGATAAGCGGACTAGGCTATTTTCTATGGATGGATCAACAGAAAATAAAATCAGAAGAAATGAAACCAATGCCCTCCAAAAATCGGGGAGAAGACATATTGATCATCGAGGAACTCAAAAAACCCGCTCAAAAAAAAGAAATAGATCAAAAGATCGTGGATAACGGGATTTACAAATGCACAAAAAAAGGGAAAGTGACTTATCAAAACGTCCCGTGTGGCGATGAAATAAACGAAACAGATGGCGGAATGCTTTCAATCGTTCCTGCGCCAACTCAAAAACCACAAAGCCAAACTTATGAAGAAAAACCGAGAGGAAAAATCGCAGCAATAAAAAATAGCGATTTAGAAGAAAAAAACCCCTCAAGATGCCAAACGCTAAGAGATCGAATAAAGAACATAGACGCACAAGCAAGAACAAGATCAACTTCGCGGCTAACAGAACAGAGAAAGATTGCAAAAGCAGAAATGAATGAACTGAGATGCTCTGAGACGAAGTAAGGAAAGCTCCGACTAATTAGAAAAACGGGCGAAAATGATGGCGGGCTATCATCAAGCCAATAAAAAGGCCCGCAGCAAAAATTAAAAGGGGAGTAGAGAAATGAACAAACTCACGGACGGCCTCTCGATACTTGCAGGCAAGGTCACCACGTTTGCAATCGTGACAATGCTTATCCTCATCGCCTCGATACTGATCAAAGTCGTGCTCAAGAGAACCACTGACAGAAGGACCGCAGAACTCATGGCAAGAATCGCAGCGGCGATCATGCTGCTTGCATGGGCCTACATCTTTACGAAGTTCATGCTCTGAGGAAGGCTGCAGCGGTGACGACATAGGGAAAGCCCCGATTGAAATCTTTCCAGATGGAAAGAATGCAAGCGGATATTTCCACCTGGAAAGATTCTTGTCAAGTGGAAAGATTCAACCTATCGTGCAGAGGTTGAAGGAACCCCCAGGAAACACCATGAAAACGACCGAATACCTAGATGCCGCCAGAAGGAAGACCGGAAGCAAAACAAGCGCCGCACTAGCTGAAGCACTCGGAGTAACAGGTGGCGCAATGTCAAGGTATGAAAGCGGAGAACGCGTCATAGACGACTACACCGCCGCACGAGTAGCAGAACTGCTCAACATCGATCCCATGCAAGTGATCGCCCAGGCAAACGCAGAGCGGGAAAAAGACGAAAACCGCAAAAGCTACTGGCAGAGAATCGCGCACATGTCAGTGAGAACAGCGGCATGCGTGACAGTCACGACAATTGCCGCCCTGACAGCACCCTCCTCTGCCGACGCTGCGTCAGCAGACAAAGGGGGAGCGATTGGTATTATGTTAAGTATAAAATAGCGCGCTTGCCATGCGTTGATTGCCGTGGTCTCCCCATAACATTTGCCCGTGTCCGCTATGCCTGCGACAATCAACGTCCTTTGAAATGTTTTGCCTATCATGTCCGATCAGACTAGCTCGCCTTCCGTCCAAGACGAAAACCACATCATTGCCGAGCGCCGCGAGAAGCTCGCCGCTTGGCGCCAATCCGGCAAAGCTTTCCCTAACGATTTTTCGCGCGAAAATACTGCGGGCAAGCTCGATGAGGTTTATGGCGAAAAAGACGCCGACACATTGCAAGGCATGCCGGTGGAGGTTCGGGTTGCGGGCCGGATCATGCTCAAGCGCGTCATGGGCAAGGCGAGCTTCATCACCATTCAAGACTTGTCTGGCCGCATTCAGCTCTATGTAACGCGCGACGCCATTGGTGAAGAGGCTTATGCTGATTTCAAGCATTGGGATATTGGCGACATCGTTGGTTGCGTCGGGACCTTGTTCAAGACCAAAACCGGCGAACTGACCGTACAAGCTACCGAAATCCGCCTGCTGACCAAAACCTTGCGGCCGTTGCCGGACAAATTCCACGGCCTTACCGATGTCGAGCAGAAATACCGCCAGCGGTATATCGACTTGATCATGAGTGAGCAGACGCGCTTTACCTTCGTTGCGCGCAGCCGCATGGTGCAGTCGATCCGTAACTACATGATCAATCACGGCTTTCTAGAAGTCGAAACGCCGATGATGCACCCTATTCCTGGCGGTGCTGCGGCCAAGCCGTTCACGACCCATCACAATGCGCTCGATATGGAATTGTTTCTGCGCATCGCGCCTGAGCTTTATCTCAAGCGCTTGGTGGTTGGCGGGTTCGAGAAAGTTTTTGAAATCAATCGTAATTTCCGGAATGAAGGCTTGAGCCCGCGCCACAACCCGGAATTCACCATGATGGAATTCTACGAAGCGTATGCGAATTACAAGTCGCTAATGAATTTCACCGAAGGGCTTATTCGTCAGGCCGCGCGCGAGGCGCTTGGCGCTGAAAGCTTCGTCTATCAGGGGCGCGAACTTGATCTTTCCAAGCCCTTTGCGCGTCTGACCATCGTTGATGCCATTCATAAATATCACCCTGGTTTTTCTGTTGAGCAGCTCAACAATGCCGCTTGGCTCCGCGCCAAGCTTGCCGATATGGGTGTGCAAGCCAGAGCGGATGTCGGGCTGGGCAGTCTGCAACTGATGTTGTTCGAGGAAACGACCGAGGCGGATTTGTGGGAGCCGACCTTCATCATCGATTACCCAGCGGAAGTGTCTCCCCTCGCCCGCCGCAACGACGCCAATCCTGATATCACCGAACGCTTCGAGCTTTTCATCGTCGGCCGTGAGATCGCCAACGGCTTTTCCGAGCTTAACGATCCGGAAGATCAGGCTGCCCGCTTGCAGGAGCAAGTAAAGGCCAAAAATGCGGGCGATGAGGAGGCCATGTACTACGATGCCGATTACATCCGCGCCCTCGAATTCGGCCTGCCGCCTACCGGTGGCTGTGGTATCGGTATTGACCGCCTCGTCATGCTGCTTACCGACAGCCCCTCGATCCGTGATGTGATTCTGTTTCCGCAGATGCGGCCAGAGTAGGCTTTAGCCGCCAATCTCATTACACCGGCCTGCGCGCCCTACCCGTCACCACGGTGAAGCTGCGTATTCTGAGTTTCGCCTCAAAACAGGGAGCCGCCCTTTCCATACTCGGGCTGTCTCGCTTAGCAAGCGGCGGCGGAAGGCACTGATGAATCGGCTGCCTCGGGTGCGCGGTCTTTCACATCGGCTCCTACATAGGCCATCTCATGCTGAATGAAGCGGTCTAGCGTTTCCGCCAGATAGCGATAAAGGGGATAGGCGAGCAAAGCGTCGGCCGCCGTTGCGAAAGCGGGGATCCACAGAGCCAGGTGGTGTTGCAGAAAGTCGCTCTGTGCCCGACGGTAAGGCCCATCATCCCGTTTCAGTTCGCATGCCTGACATTCCTTGGCGATGAGAAACTGCATGAATTCGAGCTCACCGGCAAGAAAATCGGCGGGTTCATCCAAGTTCGGGTCGGGGGCGACGCCAAACTGATCGAATATACGCCGTACGGAAAGCAACACACTGCCGCGCTCGGTGCCCGACAGGTAACTGCCGGCATACAGCGAACAGCTCTTCTGCGGCATGTTCAATTCGAACGCTTTCAGATATTCGGCTTCCTGATCCGTAAGGCTCACCCCTTCGGGATGAGTGAAATCCTCGGCATCGAGCGCCAAACATAAGATTTCCGCCGCTTGCTGCAAGTGCTCGCGGTATTCCCCGCTTTCCAGTGCCTGAAAGAAGGCTTCTGTCGGATAGGAAAATCCCCGCGCCAGCAATTGATACATTACCAGTCGCGCCGCTGTGATGTCTTGGGTGCTCCGCATGATTTATCCCCGATGCTAGGTCATTCGGCGGGCGGATCGATCGCCGTTTTCTGAAATTCGGTACGCTCGGCGGGAATGGGATCACCCTCGAAAACGCCGATCAACTTGTAGTGCGTATGGATCGCCTTTCCGTTGCCGACGGAATGCAACGCCTTCTGATAATCGAACTGGTATTTGGCGTCGATTTTCGGCGTGAATGGACTGAAAGGCGCTTTGGCCGATGGATTGGCCGTACCTTCGTAGTTGTCGTGGCAGCGCACACAGGCACTCTTGTAATCGAAGTTCTGCCCTGCCCCGACAAGCCTGCCACGCACCGATTTTTTCCCTTCCTTCTTGAACAGGGAATCGGCATCGCCATGTTCGTTGCGGAAAAGCCCGCCTGCGCCATGGCACGATTCACAGCCAACCGAGCTGAGCACGGGGCTGCCGCCGGCGGTATAACCGCCCTCCTCGCCAAATCCGGTGGTATGACAACTCAGGCATTTTTCATCCTTCGTGTAATCCGCCGCCGAATCGAGCCCCGCTTTGCGCTTTTCTTCCGCTTTCGCACCGGGTTTCAGCGAATCCAAGGAACGCGCATGCGTCGTCGTCCCCCAGGAGTCGCCGTGATCGTAATGACATTTGGTACATACCTTGACGCCCATGAAGCGTGGCTTTTCTCCGCCGCCCGCGCCAAAACACAAACCCGGCAGCAACAGAAATGGCAACAGCCAGCGCCAATGTATTGAATTCACGTTTTTGTCCTCGTGCGCGAATGCGGAAATCGAGCGGTCCCAGGGTGGAGTCAGGTCAGCGGCGAAAACATCATGTCGGTGCTGCGCGTGCTGATCAAAACATCCATCAGCTCCGATTTGCCGCCCGCCTGTTTCTTGGCGCGCTCTTCACGCAAGACATCGAGCACCCGGTCTACTTCCTTGCCGAACATCGACACGAGCAGTTCTTTCGGAATTCGCGTCTTGCCGGTCGGTTGCCCCTGCCCATCCTCCACGGATGGCCCGAGAATGGGCGGTACGTAATACATGTTCGGTTCCGTACCGAATTCGGCATGCAATGGCAGCGCTACCTTGAATTGCCGTACCAGCTTGTGGACCGAGCTGTTCACGTCGTCGATGAAACCGACGTGCATCGCGCGGCCAACGCACTGAGCGACGCAGGCTGGCGCGACGTTTTTTTCGACGCGCGGGAAGCAACCGATACATTTGTTGGCCTTGACCTCGGTCGCGTTGTAGAACGGCTTGGCGTAAGGACAGGCTTCGATACAGTTTTGCGAGCCTTTGCATTTGTCCTTGTGAATGATGACGAGGCCGTCCTCCATGCGCTTGTAGATGGCATCGTTCGGACAGGCTTCCAGACAGGCCGGTTTGTCGCAGTGGTTGCACATGCGCGGCACGTAGAAGTAATAGTTATTGGGAAATTCGCCCTGCCCCTGGTCCTCGTCCCAGTTCGGCGCCCAGCGCGGCGCTGGCGATGGGCGCACACGTCCGGGGTTGCCCTCGAACAATCGACCCTGGTAATCGAACTCGAAGGGAACGCCGTACTCGCCCAACGCCGGCTTGCGCCCATGCACGACCTCGCCGTCTTTCCAGCCGCCGCCCTTGGTGGCCCAATTGCGCGGGTAGCCAACGCCGGGAGCGGTTTCAACGTTGCGCCAATACATGAACGATTGGCCAGGGTTGCTGCTCCACAAGCGCTTACAGGCGACGGTACAGGTCTGGCAGCCGATGCATTTGTTCAAGTCCGCGATGAAAACGATTTGTCGTTTCGCGGTGGTCATCTTGGTCATGATTCGTTTCCTTGTCCGTTGAATCGGCTCAACTCAAAGCGATCCGGGGATGGCGCCGGTGTAGCGGCGCATTTCGACGCAAACGTCGCGCTGATTGCCGCCCGGCCCGTAATAGTTCGGCCGGAACAGCAGATGCCCGTAATCGCCGACGAGTTGCGTCGGTTGCAGGCGGATCGGACACACGCTTTGCGAACCCCCTTCGATCAAATCCATGTACAGCTCGGGCGTATGGAACATCGACACATGGCCTGCCGGTTCGGCGGATCGGATCTTGACGCGACATACGACCCTGCCGTGGTCATTCCACATTTCCACCCAATCGTTGTCCTGGATGCCACGCGCTTTCGCGTCGACCGGTGAAATTTCGGCCATTGGCCCGCCGCGCTGCAAGCGCAGCATCAAGACGTTGTCCTTGAAGGTCGAATGGATGCCGTAACGGCCGTGCGGTGTGTTGAAACGCAGCGGGAATTTGTCGGCGTCGAGCGGAGGCTGATAGATCGGCAGTTCCACGCCCATTTCGAAGAAAACCTCGTGGTCCATGTAAAACTGCTGCCGCCCGGTCAGCGTCGGCCACGGTTTCTTGTCGACGCTGAAGAACTGGAACGGCGTGTAGGGAACGCCCTCCTTCATCGGCGAGGTCCAGTTCGCCTTGAAGCGCTGTGGGCCGTTCTGCCGGATCATGTCGAGCGTGATGCCCTTGCTCTGCGGCGCCGAGTCGAGGATGAACTGCACCGCGTCCTCCTCACGCTCCAACTTGCCGTTGTCGACCTGCAGGTTGTACAGGTTGTCCAAATCGCGCGCCCACTTGAACTGCTCGTCGTAGTACTTGCCCAGGCCTTTCGCTTTCGCCGCCGCCTCAACCTTCTTCGCCAGTTGCTTGAAGATTTCCCAATCGGTCTTGGAATCCCACATCGGCTCGATGGCCGGCTCGGTCATGTTGATGTAGGTGTGTTCCTCTGTGATATTTAGGTCGAGCTTTTCATACCAGTGTGCGGAAGGAAGAACGACATCGGAATACAGTGCCGTCGTGTCCATGCGGATATTGGCGTTGACGATCAAATCGAGTTTCGGCCATAGATTACGCAACACGTATTTCTGCCCCTTGGACTGGTTCAGATAGTTGCCGCGATAGACGATCAGTACCTTCGGATCCTTGCCGTCGCGTGGATACATCGGCATTTGTCGCGTCGACAGCGATTTTTTCAGATATTTCGCGGTGTCGATGCCGACGTTTTCCAGCCCGTCGTAGCCCTCGCTATGAACGTGAGTCCAGATCGTCGTCTGGCAGAAACGATGCTTGCCCGTGCCTTGCGGGAAGGAAAGCGCGGCCACGCCGGGCAGCAGCGTCGGTTTCCATTGGCCAACGTAGTGATTGACGCCACCGCCGCTCTTGCCCTCGCTGGCCGTCAATGCCGACAGCAGATGATGCGTGCGCAACACGACGTCGCCGTAGAACCAGTGCCCGGTACCGGCGCCGATGATGATCATCGCCGGTTTCGCCTTTGCGTATTCGGTCGCCATCTGGACGATGACTTTCGCATTGACGCCGGTGATTGTGGCGGCTTTCTCCGGTGTGAAATCCTTGTTGACACGCTCGGTCAAAATATCGAACACAGGCCGGCATTGAACGCTTGTCCCGTTTTTCAGCCGGATCGAATAGCTGCCTTCCAACGCGGGGTCGAGAGCGCCGAGATCGAGATAGCCTTTCGGGAACGTCAAGGTATTTCGGCCGAGGAACGCAGGCGTTGCCGCCGGTTTGTTTTCCGGCTCGTCGCCCCATGAGCCTTTCATGAGCACAGCCTTGCCGGTTTTGCTGTCCCAGGCATAGAACTTCGCGTCGTTGCCGCCCTCGACGACATCCGATTCGCGCAGGAAACGTTTGTTGTCGCTACGCACGAGGAACGGCAGATCGGATTGCTCCTTGACGTTGGCGGTGTCGTACAGCTTGTTCTTGATGATCACCTGCACCATGCCCAAGGCCAACGCCGCGTCGGTGCCCGGTTTCGGGTGCACCCACTGGTCCGCCTTGATCGCCGAGGCGTTGTAGTCCGGCGTAACGCAGACGATCTTGGTTCCGTTCAGCGCTGCTTCAGTCAGATAGTGCGCGTCCGGAATGCGCGTCACTATCGGATTCACGCCCCACAGGATGATGTGCCGGGAGTTGAACCAGTCGGCGGTTTCCGCCGTATCGCCCTGCACGCCGCAAACCTGCGTTTGCCCAGGGGGCTGGTCGCCGTACCAGTCGAAAAAGGTGTGCGTGTGTGCGCCGATGAAATGCGCGAAACGGTGTCCGGCCGAGAAGGAGAGCGGCGCCACCGCCGGCACCGGCGTGAACACGCTAATGGTGTCGGGGCCGCTGTCGCGCATCGTATCGATGATCTTGTTCGCGATCATCTCCAGCGCCTCGTCCCAACTCGCGCGCCGCCAACGGCCCGCGCCACGTTCGCCGACGCGGATCAGCGGATATTTGATCCGGTGCGGCCCGTACAGATAATCCGTCGCGCACTCGCCCTTCGGACAGCCGCGCGGGTTGTATTCGGGAATACCGGCGAAGATCGGAATATCCTTCGACTGCTCCTCGCGCAACACGACACCACTCTTGCTGTAGACGAAATGCGGACAGGCGCCGGTACAGTTGATCAGGTGCGCGCCACGCGTTTTTTTGTCCCAGGACCATTGAGTGCGGTGGTATCCCTCCCAGCCGCTGTACTCGTGAGCGGCCATCGGGTCGCCCGTGGCGGCCAGCGCGCTGAACGAAAACGCATTGCCGAACAACAGGGAAAGGGACGAAGCGCCCGCCGCCTTTAAGAATTCCCGCCGATGAGTCATGTCAACTCCTTGATTTTCGAACCAAGCCTCGCTGCGCTACGAACACCGTGTCCGTACTTTTGAGCTTGAATGCTCGATCCACGTGGCAAATACCCATTTCATTGGAATGGACTAAGCAAGGCTCGGGCCATGACCTGCCGGATACTGTTTAGTTCTGTTTTTTCTATTTAAATCATTTAGTTGTGCTTTGTGCACAGTCCAATCGGAAATCGACGGCGAATATTTCTATGTGTCTGTTGAACGAAACGTGCAATCGGTATGGCAACGAGCCCAGACGTAATTGAACGAATCGATCAATGCCTACCAGCGATGGCGCACATTTTGGATATTTTCGGAGGGACGCCCGCGACGATGAAAAACGGGCGAAGATTCTGCAACGCGGAACCTTCCGACCTTTCCGCCCGCGCCGCGCCACTGAACGGCGATACGGCGAAAAACAATCGGTATCGCCACCAAGGCTGGCGTTTAACTTGCTTGGGTTCTTTTTGCACCATGTCGCCATTACGCCCTTCATGAAAATCTCGACCAAGATTTTCGCTACCACTTCACTGATCGCCGGGCTATCGGTGGCGATTCTGGCGTTGGTGACGCTACGTGGGGCCGACGATGCGATGCTCGATTTGTCGCGGCAGTACGTGCTCGATGTCGTCAACCAGGAAGCGCGTCTGTTCAGGGATCAGGTGGCGATGGTTCGAGGCGATCTGGCGCTGCTCACCGAAAGCGGTATTTCCGTCATCGCCGCGGAGACACAGGGACAAGCCACCGACCGCCGCCAACCGCTCGCCGACCAGATCGACGCGATGATGCGCGAACGCACCTCCTATGCGCAGATCCAGATCCGCCTCGGCGCCAACGCTTCTCCGCGCGCCTTGCGAAGTCGGCGCGAGGACAAAAACATCGTGACCGACATCAATCCCCCTATCGTCGAAACGAGCCTGGAACATTTTTTCGAAGAACACGGCGGAGTGCGTGGCGCGGACGTACTGTCGGCCTGGCAACACCCATTTCGTCCACCGAAAAGCGATGAAATTCCGCAAGGGCCACTGTATCTGCACTTCGTTACACCGATTTTCAGCGACGCCCACGTGCTGATCGGCGTGATCGCGATCACGGTCGATCTCGACCGGTTCGCCGCGCCTCTCGAGTCCGGCGTCCAGGGTGTCCACCTGGCGCTGACCGACTATGCCGGACGCTACGTGTATCGACCGCAGGCCGACCGTCAATTGCCGGCGCTGCGGCTGAGTGAGGAACTACCGATCGGCGACCAATGGACACACTGGTTGTCGCACAACACCCCCGAACTCGTGTTTGACCCCGCCAACGGTTACTGGCTTGGGGATTTCCATCGCATTTCGTTGTCCGGGCCGATCGCCAGCGGCGACGACCCCTTTCTCGTCCTGGCCGGTTTCGCGATTCCCAGCCAGAACGCGGGGCTGCGCCTGCACGAATTCAAGCGGCAATTCGTTGTTCTGGCGCTCGCGGTGTGCCTGCTGGTGCTGCTCACCACCATTCTTGGCGCGCGTTACCTGGGCCGCCCGATCGAGCGTTTGATCGAGGCGGTCAACCGTATCGCGGCGGGCGAGCGCAACGTCGACATCCCAGCGGGTGTAAGCCACGAATTCGGCGAACTCGCGACCTCGGTGATTCGCATGGCGGATGCCCTGCACACCGCCGCCAAGAGCCGGGAACAGGCGACGCTGGGGCGCATGGCGAGCATGATCGCGCACGACCTGCGCAACGCCCTGTCGGCGGTCAAAATGAATCTTTCCATTCTCGCCAATCACCACCGAAGCCAGCCGGGGCACCTGCAGAACAGTTGCGAGATCGCGCAAGGCCAAGTCGATTACATGGAAAACATTCTGCGCGATATGCTCGATTTCGCCCGCCCCGAGAATCTCTCCATCGAGTCGGTCGATCTGGCCGAAACGATCCGCATTGCCGAAGTCTCGCTGTTGCCGAAGCTCAAAGCGAAATCGATCGCGCTTTACTATGAACGAGACGGCCAACCGCTGCAGATTCAGGCAGACCGCACGAAACTGCTGCAACTTTTCCATAACCTGCTCGACAACGCGATCGCGGCATGCCGGAAAGAAGGATGCATCTCGATCGATATCCAGCCGCTGCTGTTCGAATCGCGCCCTGCCGCGCAGATCGCGATTACCGACGACGGTGATGGTATTCCGCTGTCGATCCGCGACAAGATATTCGAACCGTTTTTCACCACACGCACAAAGGGAACGGGACTGGGGCTAGCGATTGTCCAACGCATCATCACGCAACACGGCGGTTCGATCCGGGTCGAGGCGGCTGAGCCGCACGGAACCCGAATACTGATCGTATTGCCGCTGACGGCCCTCGAAGAAAGCAGCGTGCAGAAATACCTGGACACGGCCGCGACCGCGTTGGGCGATGAAGCAGCGGCAAGGCACGTGGACGGTGAAACATGATTACAGAAGTGGAATGGAAATGGCACACATCCTAGTCATTGATGACGACGAGGCGATTGGGAAAACACTCAATTTGCATTTGCAACAGAACAACTACCAGGTTTCCCTCTCGCTCGACGCCGAGGATGGGTTGCACAAGGTTTCCACGGGCGATGTCGACATCGTCATTCTGGACATTCGCTTGCCCGGGCGCGACGGACTTTCGTTGCTGTCCGATATCCGCAAACTGTGGCCGGCACTGCCTGTGATCATGATTACCGCCTTTCACGACCTGGAAACGACCGTTTCGGCAATTCAGGGTGGCGCGGCGGATTACGTGCCCAAGCCGATTGATCTGGACGAACTCGACGCGGCGATTGCGCGCCTCCTGCCACAGAACGACAAACAGGATGGCCTGTTGCTGAGCGGTTCGCCAGAACCGGTACGCAGCCGGATCATCGGGCAGTCACCGGCGATCAAGGAGATGTGCAAAAAAATCGCCTTTGTCAGCCAGGGCAATATCACCGTCCTGATCCTCGGCGAATCGGGCACCGGCAAAGGTCTTGTCGCACGCGCGATCCATGAAGCCAGCGCCGAGCGCAAACAACCCTTCATCGCCGTCAATTGCGCCGCATTGGTGGAAACCTTGCTCGAAAGCGAATTATTCGGCCACGAGCGCGGCGCATTTACCGGCGCCATCAACGCGCACAAGGGGAAAGTCGAGCAAGTCGGCAACGGTACGCTGCTGCTCGACGAAATTGCCGAACTCTCGCCCACGATGCAGGGCAAACTGCTCCATGTACTGCAAGACCGCGAATACAGCCCGGTCGGTAGCGTGCAGGTACTCAAAACCTCAGCCCGCTTCATTGCCGCGACCAACGTCAATCTGTGGGAGCGAGTACAAAGCGGCCGTTTCCGTGAAGACCTGTTTTACCGCCTCAACGTCGTATTGATCGAACTGCCGCCGTTGCGCGAGCGCACCGGCGATATCCCCCTGCTCGTCGATTTTCTGTTGCGGCGAATCAACCGCGACCTGCGCAAAAACATCCGCCGCGTCACCGGGGAGGCAATGGACTGTCTGCAAAACTACGCCTGGCCGGGCAACGTGCGCGAACTGGAAAACGTGCTCATGAAAGCTGCGGTGCTTGAACGCGGCGACGCATTGACGCGCCATGGACTACCGGTGGAACTGAAATGCGACTGTAACCCCGCCGCCACCAGCCATCCCTTGCTTGTCGCGGAAACCCTGCCGTCCAAGGGCGAACAGATCATCGTGGAACAAAACCACGCCGCAACATCAGAAGAAACGCGTCCCGAATTTCCGACACTGCACGAAATCGAACGCGGTCACATCGTGCGGGCACTTGAGCTGACGCATTGGCACAAGGGCAAAACCTGCGAGATGCTCGGCATCAGCCGCCCGAAGCTGGAACGACGAATCCGCGAATTCGGCTTGGCTCCGCCGGATAAAGGGACACCCTGATCGGCCCATCCATTTTTATGGGTAGGTACCAGAGCAAGTAGTTGAATAAAAAAAGAAAAACCCCGCAAAGCCAAAAGCTTTGCGGGGTTTTCATTACATGCTGAAGCGGCTAAATCAGCCTTTCAAAGCGGCTAGCACCTCATCCAGCATTTTTTTCGCATCCCCGAACAGCATACGGGTATTTTCTTTGTAAAACAGCGGGTTATCGACGCCAGCATAACCGGAAGCCATGCTGCGCTTCATGACGATGGAAGACTTTGCCTTCCACACCTCAAGCACCGGCATACCCGCAATCGGGCTGGAAGGATCGTCCTGCGCCGCCGGGTTTACGATGTCGTTCGCGCCGATAACGATGGCGACGTCCGTATCCTGGAAATCCTCGTTGATTTCGTCCATTTCCATGACGATATCGTAAGGCACCTTGGCTTCCGCCAGCAGTACGTTCATATGCCCCGGCATGCGGCCTGCAACCGGATGGATACCGAAACGCACATTGACGCCCTTCTCTCTCAACAGCTTGGTGATTTCGAAAACAGTATGCTGTGCTTGTGCAACCGCCATGCCGTAACCCGGCACAATGATTACGCTCCTTGCATCCTGTAGCAGGCTGGCCGTATCCGGCGCGCTGACGGCGGTGACTTCACCCGCGGGCTGCGTACCGTTGGCGCTGGGCGCCGGTGCGCCGCCCCCAGTACCGAAGCCGCCCGCGATCACGCTGATGAAGTTCCTATTCATGGCACGGCACATGATGTAGGAAAGAATCGCGCCACTGGAACCGACCAGGGCACCCGTGACGATCAGCAGGTCGTTCGAGAGCATGAAACCGGTTGCCGCCGCCGCCCAGCCGGAATAGCTGTTCAGCATCGAAACCACCACCGGCATGTCCGCCCCGCCGATCGCCATCACCATGTGGATGCCGAAGAGCAGCGCGATCACGGTCATCACCATGAGGGGCATCATGCCTTCGCTGATGGAGTGTGCGGCGATGAAGCGGCCGCCGAACCAGATTACCGCCAGCAGGCCGATCAGGTTGATCCAGTGGCGCGCGGGTAGCAACAAGGGTTTGCCGCCGATTTTTCCGGACAATTTGCCGAACGCGATAAGCGAACCCGAAAAGGTAATTGCGCCGATCAGGATGCCGATGTAAATCTCAACCTCGTGGATGGTTTTTTCCGCGCCTTGAAAATGCGCCGAGGCCATCGGGTCGATGTAGTTGGCGAAGCCCACCAGCATGGCGGCAAGGCCGACAAGGCTGTGCATCAACGCGACCAGTTCGGGCATCTGGGTCATTTTGACGGTGCGCGCGGCATACAGGCCAATCGCGGCGCCGATCGCCATGGCACCGACGATCCACGGAATGCCGGCCTTGGTGACCTGTGGGCCGAGTACCGTTGCAAGAACGGCAATCGCCATGCCGATGATGCCGTAGAGATTGCCGCGCAGGGAGCTCTTCGGGTTGGAAAGACCTCCCAGGCTGAGAATAAACAGGATGGTCGCGCCGATATAGGCGACCGTGGCGAGTGTCATTGACATAGCTGGTCCCTTATTTCCGGAACATGGCCAGCATGCGCTGGGTTACGGCAAAACCGCCGAACATGTTGATGGTGGTAAGCGCGATCCCCACTGCCGCGCAGCCAAGAATCCATGCCGCCGGCCGGTCGGCCCCCTCGGCCATCGGGGGTGCAACCTGCACCAGCGCACCGATCGCGACGATGCTGCTGATGGCGTTGGTAACGCTCATCAACGGCGTATGCAGCGCGGGGGTAACGTTCCAGACGACCATGTAGCCGACGAAGCAAGCCAGCACGAACACGGTTAAATGCCCGAGAAAAGCCGGCGGCGCATAGGCTCCGATGAACCAGAACAGCACTGCGGCAACGGCGAACAAAATAGCCATGGAGGAAGCCGCCATCGGTTCCCCTGCCCCGCCATGCCCATGCCCTTTCGGCGCCGGCGCGACAACGGCTTTTTCCGCAGGCTTGGCCGCTGGCGCGGCGGAAAGTTTGGGCGCGGGCGGCGGCCAGGTAATGTTGCCTTCCTTGATGACGGTGGCGCCGCGGATCGCTTCGTCGTCCATATTGACGTCGATCTGGCCATCCTTGGTTTTGCACAACTCCTCGGACAAACGCAGCAGGTTCGTCGCATAAAGCGTGCTCGACTGCTTGGAGAGCCGGCTGGGTAGATCCGTGTAGCCGATGATCGTTACACCATGCCGGACGGCGGCCTCTCCCGGCACGGTCAGCTCGCAGTTCCCGCCTTGCTCGGCGGCGAGGTCCACGATGACGCTGCCGGGCTTCATCGACTGCACCATTTCAGCCGTGATGAGCTTGGGCGCGGGTTTGCCGGGGATCAGCGCGGTGGTGATGATGATATCCACCTCCTTCGCCTGTTTGGCGAAGGTTTCGAGCTGCGCTTTTTGGAAGCCCTCGCTCATCACCTTGGCGTAACCGCCGACGCCGGTCCCTTCTTCCTGATAATCGACGGGAATGAATTCTCCACCTAGCGATTTGATCTGGTCCGCCACTTCGGGGCGCGTATCGTTGGCGCGAACAACGGCGCCCAAGCCCACAGCAGCGCCAATCGCGGCCAAACCCGCGACGCCCGCGCCGATGATGAAGACTTTTGCCGGCGGAACCTTGCCCGCCGCCGTGATCTGGCCCGTAAAGAAACGGCCGAAATGATGCGCCGCTTCGATGACCGCGCGGTAACCCGCGATATTCGCCATCGAAGACAGGGCGTCCATCTTCTGTGCGCGCGAAATGCGCGGCACGCTATCCATGGCGAGCACGGTGACTTTGCGCTCAGCCAGTTGCTGCATGAGATCCGGGTGCTGCGCTGGCCAAATGAAGGAAACCAGCGTCATCCCTTCCCGCATCAAGGCAATCTCAGCCTTGCTCGGCGCCTGTACCTTGAAAACAATATCCGCCGTTGCCCACAACTCCGCGCTGTCGACAATCTTTGCGCCAGCCGCGCGGTAGGTGTCATCGCTGCAGTTGGCGGCATCTCCCGCGCCCGATTCGATCGCAACAGAGAAACCCAGCTTGATCAGCTTTTCAACTACTTCGGGCACGCTGGCGACACGCTTTTCGTTCGCAGCGGTTTCCTTGGGTACACCGATGAGCATCGGCATGACATCTCCCTCTATAAAATCCAACACAGGAATACAACGCAAAACCTTGTTCCGCCTGGCATTTGAAGCCAAGCGAAGACTCAACCCCACTCAGAATTGCGCGTAAGGATACACTGACACAGCTCGTTACAGTGACAGAGGGGCGCGTCAGTTTCAAGCAAGATGCATGTGCGCCCATGTTTCGCCTCATGGGCATGTGGATGAATTGCATTCCCCAAGCTCGAACACTTGCGGATTGAGCCGGGCCGAACCAGGAGATATAGTTAAAACTCCTGCTCTCACTTATACGAAGAGGTCGCCATGATAAGCACTGAACATAGCGAAAGTCTGGTCGCCGTCACCATTTTTGGCGAATTCACCCTGGCCGACTACAAAGAGTTCGAAGAGCTGGTCGATTACAAGATTCGTTTCCATGGGCCAGTGAATCTGCTTTTCGATTTGCGCGAAATGCTTTCCTTCACCTTCGATGTTGCCTGGGAGGAGATCAAATTCTCCCGCCGTCATGCCCACGATTTTCGCCGCATCGCTGTGCTCACCGACGATCAATGGGTTACCTGGAGCGCCTGGATTTCACAGTTTTTCGTCGATGCCGAGGTGCAGGTTTTCACCGATGAAGTCATCGCGCGCGAATGGCTAAGCGAAACGGCCGAGGCGGAACAGTGAGCGCAGCGTATACAACGCTGATCGATACCACCGACCTTACGCGCCATCTGAACGATCCGGACTGGGTGCTGTTCGATTGTCGCCATAATCTGACCGACCCGGACTTTGGCCGTGCCGCTTACAAGCGCGGCCATGTGCCGGGTGCTGTTTTCCTCGATCTGGATAGCGATCTTTCCGGCCCCCGCAATGGTCGTAACGGCCGCCACCCGCTGCCCGATCCGGAACGCTTGGCGGCAAAGCTGGCGGCGTGTGGTGTCGACAACCACACACAGGTCGTCGCTTACGATGACGCCGGCGGGATATTCGCTGCGCGCTTGTGGTGGTTGCTGCGGTGGCTGGGCCATCATCGCGTTGCCGTGCTCGATGGCGGTTTTCAGGCATGGTGCCAAGCCGCGCATGCGCTATCGGAGAGCGCGCCCGAACCGCGCACAGCGACATATCGCTTGTCGCTGCAAACTTATCAAGCCGATGCCGCTTACGTGCTCAACCACCTTGAGCAGCCGGATATGCTGCTCCTCGACGCCCGCAGCCCCGACCGCTTCCGTGGCGAGAACGAGACGTTGGACCCGGTGGCAGGACACATCCCAGGCGCGCAGAACCGCTTCTTTCGCAACAACTTAGGCGAGGATGGACGCTTCAAGCCCGCTTCCTTGTTGCGGGACGAATTCAATGCCCTACTCCAAGGACGACCGCCACAATGCGTGGTCCATCAATGCGGTTCGGGCGTTACCGCTTGCCACAATGCCTTGGCCATGGAAATAGCGGAGTTTCCGGGGGCGCTGCTCTATGCGGGCTCCTGGAGCGAATGGTGCGCCAACCCGGCCAACCCCGTGGTGACCGCCTCGCATTGACGTTCCAATGGCGTGCTCCGGCAAGAAATCCACCGCTACTCTAGCCAGTCGACTTTTTCCACGCGTCCGAAGGAGCGGCCGAGAAAACGCTCGCCGATCGTCTGGAAGCGTAACGGCACATCGGTGACAACGTAGCGGTAAGCCGCCGGCGCCACGCCGGACTGGGCCAAACCTTCGGCCTGCAAACGCCGCGCGGCAAGCTCCGCGACAGTCACCGCGGAGTCGATCAAATTCACGCCCCCGCCCACCACCTCGCGCAGCAGGGGTTTGAGAAGCGGGTAATGGGTACAGCCGAGTACCAAACTATCGATGTCCTCGGCTAGTACCGGGCGCAAGTATTCGCGCGCGGTCAGCCGGGTTACCTCATGATCCAGCCAGCCCTCCTCGACCAAGGGCACGAACAGCGGGCAGGACTGCGAGTACACCCGCGCGGCGGAATCGAGCGCGTGAATGTGGCGCGCATAGGCATTACTGTTGATTGTCGTCGGCGTGCCGATAACGCCGATGCGCCCGCCCGGCGACCGTGCCACCGCCTCCCGCGCGCCCGCCTCGATCACATCAAGCACGGGGATACCATTGGCGCGGCGCGCAACGACATCGATCGCCACCGCGGCCATCGTATTGCAAGCAACAACGAGCATTTTCACGTTCTGTTGCAGCAGGAAATCGGTGATCTGGGCAGTGAAATGCTCGATTGTCGCTACCGATTTCAGCCCGTAAGGTACCCGCGCGGTATCGCCGAAATAGACGATGCTCTCCAGCGGCAGGCGCTCCATCAACGCTCTGACCACGGTCAGGCCGCCCACACCGGAGTCGAATACCCCGATAGGGCGTTCCGCTGCCCCGCTCAACGCCACACCTTGCGCATCATTCGAGTACCACAGCCGCGAATTTACGTTTGCCGACTTGCAGTACGACGGTTTCTCCCGCAACCAACAAGCGTCCCTTATCCTCCACACGGTCACCGTTGAGCTTGACCGCGCCTTGGTCGATCATGCGGATCGCTTCCGATGTGGAGCCGGTCAGGCCAGCCTGTTTCACCACCTGGAAAATCGGCAACCCATTGCCAACGGCAACGCGGACTTCCGGCAAATCGTCTGGAATCTCATTGCGCTGATGACGTGCCTGAAAGTCGGCCAGCGCATCTTCCGCCGCTCGCTGTCCATGAAAACGGGCAACCAGTTCTTGCGCCAACATCACCTTGACGTCGCGCGGATTGCGTCCCGCCTCCTCCACGTCGTGCCGCAATCCGGCGATTTCCGTGGCGGAGCGGAAAGACAGCAAATCGAAATAACGCCACATCAGCGTATCGGACACGGACATCGTTTTACCGAAGATTTCCGTCGCCGGCTCGGTAATGCCAATGTAGTTGCCGAGCGATTTGGACATCTTGTTGACACCGTCCAGCCCTTCAAGCAGCGGCATCATCAATACGCACTGGGGCGCTTGGCCGTAGTGCTTTTGCAGTTCGCGCCCCATCAGCAAATTGAAGCGTTGATCGGTACCGCCCAGTTCGATATCGGCCTGCATCGCCACCGAGTCGTAGCCTTGGCACAGGGGGTACAAAAATTCGTGGATCGAAATCGGCTGATTTCCGGTGTACCGTTTGGAGAAATCCTCGCGCTCAAGCATTCGCGCCACCGTCTGCAGCGAAGCCAGACGGATCATGTCGGCCGCCCCCAGCTTCTCCATCCAGGTGGAGTTGAAACAGATCTGAGTCCGCTCGGGGTCGAGGATCTTGAACACCTGCTCTTGATAGGTCCGCGCATTTTCCAGCACTTGCTCGCGCGACAACGGCGGGCGCGTAACACTCTTGCCGCTCGGATCCCCGATCATGGCGGTGAAGTCGCCAATGAGAAACATCACCTGATGCCCAAGATCCTGAAAATGACGCAGCTTGTTGATCAGTACCGTATGCCCCAGATGTAAATCGGGTGCGGTGGGGTCGAACCCTGTCTTGACGCGCAGCGGCCGTCCGCTCTTGAGTTTTTCCACCAACTCCGCTTCGATCAACAATTCATCGGCGCCACGCTTTATCAACTCGATCGCGGCCTGAAGCTCAGCCATCCGTTTCTCCAAACTTATCGCAAGAACGCATCCCGCTTTTTTGCTAGAATCGTCAAAATTTTTGCCTACA
This sequence comes from Azoarcus sp., assembly GCA_031546845.1. GTDB lineage: Bacteria > Pseudomonadota > Gammaproteobacteria > Burkholderiales > Rhodocyclaceae > Azoarcus. Next base: position 76,855 of record JAVBJT010000036.1, read on the forward strand.
CAAAAGAGATCGGATCAGGGATGCAGGTCGAAAAAAAGGAAATTCTAGCCGAACTCCCGGCTCGTCTCTTCAGTCGCAAACGTTTCTGGCTGTTTGCGGGCGTCTTTACCACCTCGCTTTTTGGCGTTGTTGCCGCAACAGCGGTCGTACCCCAAAATCCAGGCGACATTTTTGCCGTGCAGTCGGTCGTGGAAACACTGCAACCTCCGATTGAAGCACTGCCCTCCCCCGCCGGCTTGCCTTATGTGCATGACGACCGAGTGAAGCCAGGCGATACGGTAAGCACCATTTTTCGCCGCCTAGGGATCGACGACCAAGCCGCCATCGATTTCCTGCTGAGCACCGCCGAAGGCAAACAGGCCATGCGCCAACTGCGCGCGGGTCACTCAGTCACCGCCGCGATACATCCCGACGGCACCATGGTTGAATTGAGCCTGCCCATCATCCAGGACGGCGAGCGCTTGACCATTGAGCGGGATGAGAACAGCGAATTCCGCCTGCGCAAAAAAACGGCGGATAGCATGACGACCATCGTCGAAATGCGCTCCGGCACCATTCGGCATTCGCTATTTGGTACCGCCGACGCCATCGGCCTGCCCGACGCCATTGCGACCAAATTGGCCGATGTGTTCGGCACGGAAATCGATTTCCATACCGACCTGCGTCGCGGCGACCAATTCAGCGTGGTCTATGAAACCCTCTACGACCAAGGCGTTCCCGTTCGTACCGGCCGCGTGCTTGCCGCTGAATTCATCAACAACGGCAAACGGCACCTCGTTGCGCTCTACAAAAACGCCGAAGGCCGCGAACAGTATTACACCGCCGACGGCCGCAGCCTGCGCCAGGGCTTCTTGCGCTCACCGCTTGAATTTTCCCGCGTCACATCCAATTTCGGCGGTCGTCTCCATCCGATTTTCAAAAACTGGCGTGCGCACACCGGCGTCGACTTCGGTGCCCCGACCGGAACGCCGGTAAAAGCCACCTCGGATGGCACCGTTGAATTCGCTGGAAGCCAGAATGGCTACGGCAACATCGTCATACTGCGCCATCGCGGCCGCTACGCCACCGCATACGCTCACCTCAACGGGTTTGCGCGCAATTTGAAGAAAGGCATGTCGGTGGATCAAGGTGACGTCATCGGCTACGTCGGTTCCACCGGCTGGGCAACGGGTGCGCACCTGCACTACGAAGTGCGGATCAACAACGAACCGCAGGACCCCATGCGTGTTGCGCTACCTAGCGCGGAACCGCTTAATTCCCAGGAGCTTGTCGCTTTCCGTGAAGCGACCGCACACATGTTCGACCGTCTTGCGCTATTGAGCAGCCATGCTCAGCTTGCGGCTGCGGATTGACCTGATTCCTACACCCACACGGAAAGGGGCGCCTGTGCGCCCCTTTCTTTTTTCTGCGGTGAATTCAGGAAGCCATCTCAAACGGTGAAAGACGAACCGCAACCGCAAGTGCTTGAGGCATTCGGATTGCGAATCACGAACTGAGAGCCTTCGATTCCCTCGGAATAGTCGATCTCGGCACCGAGAAGATACTGGTAGCTCATCGGATCGATCAGCAGCTTGACGCCGTTTTTCTCGAAGGTTGTATCGTCATCGTTCACTTCCTCGTCGAAAGTGAACCCGTACTGGAAGCCAGAGCAACCGCCGCCAGTCACGAATACACGAAGCTTGAGTTCAGGATTGCCTTCTTCCTCGATCAGCTCACGAACCTTGTTCGCCGCGCTATCGGTAAAAATCAGGATTTCTGGGGTATCTACAACTGCATTCATACGCTCTCCTCTGTCAAGGGGTATCGAAGATAATGCACCTTTCTTCCCCTTATCGTCAAAATCGGATCATTCCCAAGCCGACAAGTTCCCGCTATGGGCTCACCGGCACGATATCCAAGCCTTCCTGCTCATCGAAACCGAACAATATATTGAGATTCTGTACCGCCTGACCCGCGGCCCCTTTCACCAGATTGTCGATCACGGACAAGATCACGACCGTATCGCTCCCTTGTGGCCGATGCACCGCAATACGGCACAGATTGGAAGCGCGCACCGAGCGTGTTTCGGGATGGCTGCCGGCCGGCATGACATCGACGAAAGGCTCTCCGGCAAAGCGCTGTTCGTACAATGCTTGCAGATCCACATCCTGGGTCAACTTGGCGTACAAAGTGGCGTGGATACCGCGAATCATTGGCGTCAAGTGTGGCACGAAGGTCAAGCCAATTTCTTTACCCGCTATGCGTCCCAGCCCCTGACGGATTTCCGGCAAATGGCGATGCCCCGGCACGCCATAAGCCTTGAAGCTGTCCGCCGCTTCGGCGAACAGGGCATGTACTTCAGCCTTGCGACCCGCTCCCGAAACGCCTGACTTGGCATCGGCTATAAGATAGCCGGTATCGACAACACCCGCTTCCAGCAATGGCAAAAAGCCGAGCTGAACCGCTGTCGGATAACAACCCGGGTTGGCAATGACACGCGCTTTGCGAATGCGCTCGCGGAAAACCTCGGGCAGGCCGTATACCGCCTCCGCCACCAGATCGGGTGTGGCATGCTTCATGCCGTACCATTTTTCCCATTCGGCAACGTCGGTAATCCGGAAATCGGCAGCCAGATCGATCACACGCACGCCTGCGGCGACCAGTTCAGCCGCTTGCTGCATCGCAATACCATTGGGGGTGGCAAAGAACACCACATCGCAACGCGCCAGGTCGGCATCCTGCGGTGTGACGAATTTAAGCCCGACACGGCCACGAAGACTGGGAAACATATCGGATACGGGCATGCCCGCTTCGCCACGCGATGTAATGGCGACCAGCTCAACTTGCGGATGCCGGGCAAGCAAGCGCAGTAATTCAACGCCGGTGTACCCGGTTCCACCGACCACTCCCACCTTGATCATCTTTTCTCCTTGCCACTCATTTCCAGTTAACTTAAACAATCGTACAGCGGCCAAGCATTATCGCACCCCCTGCCTTTGACCTGACCCGCCAAGCACCATAATAAAAAAGCCGCCCCGAGGGACGGCTTTGTTGATGCGAGCAACAAGCACACTCAGCGCTTGGAGAACTGCTTCCTGCGGCGCGCCTTGCGCAAACCGACCTTCTTACGCTCAACCTCGCGCGCATCGCGCGTAACGAAGCCCGCGCCACGCAATTCAGGTTTCAACTCAGCGTTGTAATCGATCAAAGCCCGGGTGATGCCATGCCGAACCGCGCCAGCCTGGCCCGATTCACCCCCTCCGGTGACATTGACCATGATGTCGAAACGGTCCGCGTTACCGGTCAGAACCAAGGGTTGGCGTACGATCATTCGCCCTGTTTCACGCGAAAAGAACTCGTCCAGAGGTTTGTCATTGACGACAATCTTGCCGGAACCCGGCTTCATGAACACCCGAGCAACCGCAGTTTTGCGGCGACCGGTGCCATAGTTGTAAGTCACAGCCATTAGTGATGGGCTCCTGTCAGATCTCGAGAACTTGGGGTTGCTGGGCGCTATGCGGGTGCGCTGCTCCTGCATAACACTTCAATTTCTTCAACATGGCATAGCCCAGCGGTCCTTTCGGCAGCATGCCCTTCACCGCTTTTTCCAGCACGCGCTCTGGGAAACGCTGTTGCAGCTTGGTGAAGTTTGTTTCGGAGATACCACCCGGATAGCCTGAATGGCGATAGTACTTTTTGTCCTGCGCTTTGTTGCCGGTAACACGCAGTTTTTCTACGTTGACGACGACGATGTAATCGCCCGTATCGACGTGCGGCGTATATATGGCTTTATGCTTACCACGAAGACGGCGGGCAATCTCAGATGCCAAACGGCCAAGCACCTTATCCGTGCCGTCGACAACGAACCAGTCACGCTGGACTTCGTGCGGCTTGGCGGAAAACGTTTTCATTCGGAACCTCTGTTTTTGTCAGGCTTGGTAAACGGCCACCAAGCGGAAAGCGCGCGATGATAAAACGGCGCGCGCCTGTCTGTCAATGAATTCTGGCTGACGAGCTGCCTCTTTCCGATGCACGAAAAAAAACGCAGTCCCAGAGGACTGCGTTAAATCCACACCAAAGGAGGAGGGTGGAGGAGACATCTTTGGATCAGCGCCGCTGTATCTTTTAGCCTTGCTGCGCTTGCGATCCGACTGAGTGAATTATATGTAATCCCCTGCCCCTGTGCAAGTTTTTTTGTGCATTGCACTATAAATGTTTTGATGCATAAATAAGTTTTACTGATACTTAAAATCATGCCCAATCCCAACAAAATCGCACTGTCGAAAAACTTCCAGATATTTTTCAACCTAAAACCCATTCTTCGAATGAGGTATTTTTTTGCATTGCAAGGTCGGATTGCAACTGACCAACTTCGGCCAAGGAGCGCACCACACGCTCCCTCCTCAAAAACGATACGCCGTACGCGTCATCACTTTAGAGGCAAGTTTCATGACCACCTTGGCCGGTGGAGGCAGATCGTGGGCGCCAAGACGAACCGCGGTTCTGGCGTGCTCCGCTTCGTCGATTTTCATCTGCCCCACAATAGCGCGCGATTTCCGGTCTTCCGACGGCAAGCTGTCGAGATGCCTTTCTAAGTGCGCTTCCACTTGGCGCTCCGTTTCGGCCAAGAACCCCAGATTCCAGCGCTCTCCGAATTTTCCTGCAAGCAGCCCGATCGCCAACGCGCCGCCATACCAAAAGGGATTCAGCAAGCTCTTGCGTCCGCCCAATTCGGCGATACGCTGCTCCGTCCAGGCCAAATGCTCGGTTTCCTCGTCCGACGCGGATACGAGGGCTTGGCGGATCGAGTTGTCGCGAGACATCAACGCCTGCCCTTGATACAAAGCCTGAGCGCAAATTTCGCCACAGTGGTTGATGCGCATCAATGCGGCGGCATGACGCCGCTCGACGTCGCTTAATGCGACATCCGGCAACTCGCCGCCCGGCGTCGCGCGCACCGAGCGTGCTGGCGCGAAAACCGTACGCAATGCCTTGTCGAATTCGATGATGAAGCGATCGATCATGGCCGATTTCCCTGGGTTGGGTCGAGATAATCGAACTCGCCTTGGAGATGGCGAAGCACTTCGGCACGGTCTCGCGGTGGCGCATTGCCGTCACAGAAATAGTCCTTCGCCAGCGCGGCCCGTTCCCGGTTATAGGTATTGTCGACGATGGCTCGCCAGGTATCGTCTTTCAACGGCGCCCATTCTCCATTCGAGCGTCCGCGCGCATAAATACGCCAAGCAAATGCCTGGCAGCGAATCCCCTCGAAAGAAATGTTTTCCGCGCCACCGGGGGTGCGCACCACCAATACATAGCGCACCACCCCATCCGCGCCAACCGTCAGGCTGTCGCGATCGATGAAAAAACGATTCGGCGAGGCACTACTCACGAAAAAAGACTGTAGCGCGGCGGGTGCGGGCGGGGCGGGTAATTCAACGCCCCCTTCTTTCCAGTCCGGATCCAGATCACTAAGCAATCCAGCATGCGCGGGGACGGCAGTAAAGAAAATCCCCGCTCCCATGGCCAGGAAAGGCAGTAAACGATTAAGGCACATACGCTTCCGGTAAAAAGCCAAGTCTGTGAAATCAGGCGAGGCTATGCGATTTACTTGCCTGCCCCTCTCAGCACGGATCAAGGCGAGGCCGAGCTCTGACGGTAGCACTCCGGCAAATCATGCAGGCGGGTACGAAAGAGAACGCGAGACAACTCAGTCAGCGCCTGTTGATAGACTTGGCGCTTGAACTCGATGACCGCGTCGAGCGGCACCCAGTAATCATTCCAGCGCCAAGCGTCAAACTCAGGGTGCGTGCTGGCACGCAGGCAAACATCCGAATCACGCCCGATGAGGCGAAGCAGAAACCAGATCTGCTTCTGCCCTCGGTAGGTGTTACGCCATTCCCGCTTGATCCAATGCTTTGGAACGTCGTAGCGCAACCAACCTCGCGTGCGGCCGAGTATCTTCACGTGCTCCGGGTGCAACCCCACTTCCTCGTGCAATTCCCGAAACATGGCCTGCTCCGGCGTTTCGCCGTGCTTGATGCCACCTTGCGGAAACTGCCAGGAATGTTCGCGGATGCGCTTCCCCCAGAAAACCTCGTTACGCGCATTAACCAGGATGATGCCGACGTTCGGGCGGTAGCCTTCACGGTCGAGCATGATCAAACCTTCAAATTTCAATGAACTATGTGGGATTTTTCCACACTTACCGTGGCTTGGAAAGCACAAGCCTGGAGCATGCATGGATGCTGTGCGTTAGAATTCCACGGTTTGATCCTTATTTATCCCAACGCCAAACATGCGCGCCAGCCAGTTTCATATCTCTACCCTGAAAGAAGCCCCCTCCGATGCCGAGGTCGTCAGTCAAAAACTGATGCTGCGCGCCGGCATGATTCGCAAGGTTGCCGCAGGCATTTACAGCTACCTACCGATGGGGTTGCGCAGTATCCGCAAAGTGGAAGCCATCGTCCGTGAAGAAATGGACCGGGCAGGTGCGTTGGAAATCACGATGCCGTTGGTGCAACCGGCTGAGTTGTGGCAGGAAACCGGGCGCTGGGAAAAGATGGGGGCCGAAATGCTGCGCCTGAAAGACCGGCACGACCGGGACTTTTCTCTGCAGCCGACCTCCGAAGAGGTCGTTACCGATATCGCTCGCCAGGAATTACGAAGCTATCGCCAGTTGCCGAAAAACTTTTACCAGATCCAGACCAAATTCCGCGACGAGCGCAGACCGCGCTTTGGCGTTATGCGCGGGCGTGAATTCACCATGAAGGATGCCTACTCCTTCGACCGTTCCGAGGAACGCGCCGGGCAGAGTTACGAACGCATGTATGCCACCTACTGCCGCATCTTCGACCGCATCGGCCTCGCTTACCGGGCTGTAGCGGCCGACACCGGCGCCATTGGCGGAGATCGCTCGCATGAGTTCCAGGTTATTGCCGACACGGGCGAGGACGCTATCGTTTATTGCCCCACTTCGGATTACGCCGCCAATATGGAGTTGGCCGAGGCGTTGCCATTGTTGCCCCAACGCGCGGCAGCCACGGCCGCGTTGACCAAGGCACCAACACCGGACAAGCAAACGTGCAATGCGGTCGCCGAACTGCTGGGCCTGCCCTTGGCGTCTACGGTGAAATCGCTGGTACTTGTCAGCGATGAGGCCGACGATGCCGGCAAAGTCACGCGGAGCATTACATGGTTGCTGTTGGTGCGCGGCGATCACGATCTGAATGAAGTCAAGGCAAGCAAGATCGATGGCCTGAAAAACGGCTTCCGCTTTGCCACCGAGGCCGAAATCGTGGATGTCTTCGGCTGTAAGCCGGGTTATCTCGGCCCGATTGGTACGAAAAAACCGGTCCGCATCGTTGCCGACCGCACGGTTGCCAACATGGCCGATTTCGTCTGCGGCGCCAATCAAGAGGATTTCCATTACACCGGCGCTAACTGGGGCCGCGACCTGCCCGAGCCCGATCTGATTGCCGATTTGCGTAACGTTGTCGAGGGCGACCCCTCTCCCGACGGCCGTGGCGTACTCGCGATTCAGCGTGGAATCGAGGTGGGCCATGTGTTCTACCTCGGTACCAAATATTCCAAGGCGATGAATGCCACCTTCCTCGACGAAGACGGCAAGCCCAAGCATTTTGAGATGGGCTGCTACGGCATCGGCATTACTCGCATCGTCGGCGCCGCCATCGAACAGAACTTCGATGCCCGCGGCATCCTCTGGCCCGCTGCCATCGCCCCCTTCGAGGTGGCGATCTGCCCGGTTGGCTGGGGCAAATCCGAGGCTGTCCGCGCCGAAGCCGAAAAACTTTATGACGCGCTTGTCGCAGCCGGTGTTGACGTCATCCTCGATGACCGCGACGAGCGCCCCGGCGTGATGTTCGCGGACTGGGAGTTGATTGGCGTTCCTCACCGCGTCACGATCGGCGAGCGTGGCCTGAAGGAAGGCGTGGCTGAATACCAGGGGCGGCGCGATACGGAAGCAACCAAGCTACCGCTGTCGGGCATCGCGCAACATGTCATTTCTTATAGCCACGCATGACGCTTTTCGCTTATAAAGACTGCATGTCTATTCGTCATCGACTGCTTGCCGCCGCATTTTTTCTGCTTGCCAGTGCAAGCGGCGGTGCGTTCGCTGGCGCTCAGCAATATGAACCGCTCGCGGCCAGTGTTCGCGCTGCATTGCACGAGGCGGTCAGCGATGCCGCCGCGCCCGAGCTGCCAACCCTTAACGCGGGCGAACGCGCGCTTTGGCTGCTGGAAATGTCACGCCGGTTGGAAAAGCGTATTCCAGACAGGAATTACCGCAACGAATTGCTGGCAAGCGTGCATTACGAAGCGACCCGCGCCGGGCTTGATCCACAGCTTGTGCTCGGACTCATCCAGGTCGAAAGCAATTTTCGGAAATACGCTCTTTCCAGTGCCGGAGCACGCGGTTTCATGCAGGTCATGCCGTTCTGGCTGCAAGTCATGGAGCGGCCGGACGACAACCTCTTTCACCTTCGCACCAATCTGCGCTACGGCTGCACTATCCTGCGCCACTACCTGGATATCGAAAAAGGTGACCTTTTTCGCGCTCTGGGTCGCTATAACGGAAGTCTAGGCAAAGCGGAATACCCCAACCTCGTGCGCACCGCCTGGGAGCGGAGCTGGGCTTGGCGGCCACAACAACTGGTTGCCGGCGCTATCGGGGACAGACCAAACTAAATCTGGCAAGATCGTTGAACATGAATAATCGTCTTTTTCGCCGTCGTTCCATTACGATCAATTTTCGTGTCTACGACGCCGATTCGGGGGATTTTCTTGGCCGTATCGGGGATCTTTCCCCCGGTGGTTTTCTGATTTACGGTTCACACATGCTTGCCGGCAAGAAAATGCTGCGGGTACGCATCGACTACCCCGACATCACCGACACGCCCTGCTCCGCCCACTTCGATGCGCAGATTCAATGGTCCAAGGTCGACATCAATCCCGCGCTGTATGCTACAGGGCTACGTTTGATCGGTCTCGATCAACCCGACGCCGCACAAGCGCTTGAAGCTTTGCTTGACCGCTTTACCGTCGGTTCCGATCCGGAACCTGACGACGACTGACCGCTTCCCTTAAGCTGTATAGCCCCGCATCCGGCTTTCGATAATGCGTGGATTATCGCCGTGGGCAACGCCAATCAGTCCATTGACGAACATTTCCCGCTGCATCGCCTGCGCACCGATATGTGCCAGCAACTTCTTCGCGACGGGTAAAAAGATGAGGTTGGCAAACCCTACGCCGTAAATGGTGGCGACGAAGGCTACGGCAATACCGGAACCGAGTTTAGCTGGATCGGACAGGTTTTCCATCACATGGATCAATCCCATCACCGCGCCCAAGATACCGATGGTCGGCGCGTAGCCGCCAGCGCTTTCCCAGATCCTCGCCCCCTGCTTCAGTTGCGCTTCCCAGGTGTCGATTTCGACCTCCAGCACCTCGCGTACTCGGGTAGGCTCGACGCCATCGACCAGCATCTGCAGCCCTCTGCGCATGAATGGGTCGGACATCCGATTCAGTTGCCCCTCCAGGGCCAGTAAACCCTCTTTGCGCGCAACTTGGCTCCAATCGACAATCTGCTTGATGATGATTTCATTTTTCATGGCCGGAGGGAAAAATACCCACTTGACCATGCGCATGCCATCGAGAAAAACACGCAGGGGGCTTTGCAACATGATCGCGCCCAAAGTACCGCCAATTACGATGATGAAGGCGGTGGGTTGAATCAGCGAACCAATGTGCCCACCTTCCAGCACTTGGCCGAGAAGGATAGCGGTCAGGCCGATAATCAGGCCGGCAAGGCTAATACTGTCCATTCGCACTTCCGGATTCGGTTAGCCAAATTAAGTCTCTGCGGGCGGTTTTTTCGGTGGTCGCCCCCGGCGGGCTCCGCTTTTCCTGACTGTGCCGGCACCCAACACATGCGCGCGCAATCGTGCAACCGCTTGGCTGTGCAACTGGCAAATTCGCGATTCGGTCACGCCCAGCACTTCGCCGATTTCCCGCAAGTTCAGATCTTCCTCATAATACAGGCCCATCACCATCTGCTCGCGCTCGGGCAAGGCTTCGATGGCGCGGATCAGGTTCGAACGCATATCGGCATTTTCGAGAAGATCGAGCGGATTCGAGCCGTGCTCCCCGAGATGACGCTCGAAGTAATCCTCATCCTCGCTGTCGGTGAAATCCTCGAAATAAACCAACTGGTGGCCGCGCGCCTCTTGTAGCATGCGTTGGTACTCGGCCAAGGGCATATCGAGTTCAGCCGCCAATTCGGTTTCGGTCGGCTGACGGCCGAACTGCTGTTCAAGCAGATGGATAGCGCTTTCGATACGCCGCATGTCACGGCGCAGGCTGCGTGGCAGCCAGTCATTCTCGCGCAGACCGTCGAGCATCGCGCCACGGATACGCTGCACGGCATAAGTTTCGAACTGCGCACCCAGCCCTTCCTCGTAGCGGTTGATGGCATCGAGCAAGCCCATCATGCCATTCTGGATCAGATCCTCGGGCTCCACACTGGCGGGCAGTTTGACCATCAACTGATAGGCGATACGCTTCACCAGTGGCGCATAAGCTTCCACCAGATGATCCTTATCCACGTTGCCTTCAGCGTCGTACATCCATTTAGCCTGTATTTTTCTACGTCGAGGCTTTGACGGCAGAATGCCATCCGAGCCCGCAGAAGGCCATTTTCCCGCACTGAAGCCAGTATTACCAGCACGGTAGGGCGAGCGCATCGTGATATCCGTTTAGCCGAATGAAGAGGGAGATGCGAGCGCTGGGCGGCCGCCCAGCGCGGCCAGGCAGTGCAGGAAGGCTATCTCCGGCTCGCGCGACGACGATGGCATGGACGGCCGAGCCAGTTCGGCGGCAAGATCGTCGCGCTCCACTTCGCCAAGCCAGGCGAGCGGGACACCGACATGGCGGCGGACCAAGGCATCGAGACTGGAGAAAAAAGCGGATGCCTCATTGCGGCTACGCGCACGCGCCACGGCGATGTGCATCGATCCAACGCCCGCCGCGGCCAGTTGTTTGATGACCTGATAAGCCTCCGTGGCGCCGGGCGCACTCGCCTCGGCCACAAGCATGCGTAGCGGCGCGGCGTGCATGAAAGGCGACGGATCTTCAGCGGATCCTGGCGCGGCGTGGATGAGAACAAAACCCGCATGACGGTGAAGCACGCGCAGCGCCTCCACCAGACATGCACGGCGTGCGTCGTCGAGCAGCGGCAGAGCCAATGCCGCCGCCGCCGCGGGTACCCGCCCCATCAAACCTGGTATGGGTTGTAACAGCTCGGCCAGCGTCAAACGGCCATCGAGCATTTGCAGTAAATCATGGCCAGGCGGCAGATCAAGCGCATTGGCAAGCGCATCGTCGCCGGCGGCCTCATCGATTACCAATACGCGTTCGGCTTGGCCGGCGATGCGGTATGCGGCGCGTATCGCGTTGTCGACGCGATAGCGTCCACTCGCATAAAGTGCGACCACGACCGGCGGCGAGCGCCGGAACAACCGGCGCAAACCAGCCGCTTGGTCTTCGCGTCCATCGATCATGTCAGGCTCCCGCTCCCGCCGATAGCATCAGACCTGCATCATCACCACCCAACCGCCATGGTGATTCCGCCGCCGGTTCGCGCAACGCGCGGTGCAGCAAATACGCGCGGTTGGGCAGGTGCAGGTCTTCCGGCACACGCTGACCGTTAGCGACGTAGAGAACATCCAACTTGTTGCGCGCGACAACATCCATCGCCGAGCCTAGCGACGCGGCCTCGTCCACCTTGGTGAAAATGCAGCCTTCAAGGTTCGTGCCGGCATAAGCCCGCACGACATCGTCAAGGGTGTCACCTCGGCACGTCGCATTAAGCAGCAGCAAACGGTGCACACCGCCCGCACCGCTCAACATCGCTGCTTGCTCGGCGACAGCGCGATCGCGTTGGCTCATGCCAACAGTATCGATCAGCACCATATGCTTGCCGCGCAATTCGGCCAAGGTTTGCCGCAGATCGGAGGCATCGCGCACGGAAAAAACCGGCACGCCGAGAATGCGGCCATAAATGCGCAGTTGCTCCTGCGCGCCGATGCGGTAACCGTCGGTGGTAATCAACGCCAGACGGCTGGCGCCATGGCGCACCACGCAACGCGCGGCCAGTTTGGCCGTGGTCGTGGTTTTGCCAACGCCCGTGGGGCCGACCAGGGCATAGACACCGCCGCTATCGATGATATCGTCGTCGCAAGAACGGGCGCGCAGCATGCGGTCGAGCGCTTTGCGCACCGCGCCGCGGGCTTGGTCCGATGAGAGGCCCTCACCGACCGCCTCGCCAAGCTGGCGCGCCATCAGCGCGGAAAAGCCCGCTGCGAGCAATTCGCCGACGACAATAGCGCGTGCCGGCGCATGGCGGTGGGTTTCTCCCCAGGCAAAGCCGGCGAGTTGGCGCTCGATCATGCCGCGAATGCCGGATAGCTCGCCCATCAGCTTGGCATTGGCCTCTTGCAGCGCGCGCGTATCGCTGTTTTCACGCGCGACAGGCTCAATGACGGGTTCGGCGGTAGCCCGAGGCGGGGGCGGCGCAGGCTGTTTCACTATTGGTCGCGACAATGCTGGTTTGGATATCGTTGGCTGAGGCTTGGCCGGTTGCGGCACCACAGCCTCGAACGTTTCATTGCGCACCAGATAATCAGGCGTATCGATACGCGGCGAGCTGAACGGTTTGACTGTTGCCGATGGCGTTTTGTGCGGTGTCGCACCACGTGGTATCGCACCAGCCGCCAATTTGGAGAGGTTGACATGGAAATCAGCGTCGTCGACAACGGCAGCGGCGGGTGCGGCGGCGTCCGGCCGGCGTGGCGTTCTGATAGCGCTCATGGCATCGTGGGGCAGCGCCAAAATCTCGACGCCACCGTCTACCGCCCGATTGGACAGGACGATGGCATCGGTTCCGAGCTCTTCCTTGAGCACGCGCAATGCTTCGCGTGCAGTCTGAGCAAAATAGCGCTTCACATTCATGGTGTTTCTCCGGCGACTCCGCTTTCTCGCAGGTTCGACCCGATTATGACTGCCTATCCATAACGACCAGGGCAGGAATAAAGCGTTCTTTTCCCCGCTATTCCACGCCGTACTCCGATACCGTCACCCCATCTCCCCATCAGCCCTGCGTACCGATAATCGCGGTGACGCGAATGGTGCGCGACTCTGGTACTTCCGAGTTGGAGATGACTTTCAGCGTCGGCACCGCGCGGCGCAGGAAGCGCGACAGCAGCATGCGCAAGGGCGCGGGCACCAGCAGCACAGGCGGCAAGCCGATGTCTTCCTGGCGCTGGGCAAGCTGCGCGGTCTGGCGTAGCAAGGTATCGGCCAATCCCGGCTCGATCGCGCCGCCTTCGCTGCCGGCGCTCATGGCTTGCAGCAAAATACGCTCCAGGCTCGGTTCGAGCGCCATCACCTGAACCTCGGCCGCGCCCGGGAACAGGTTCTGAATGATCGCCCGGCCAAGCGATTCGCGTACCCGCGCGGTGAGCTCCGCCGGATCCTGCGTACGCGGCGCATGCTCGGCCAGCACTTCGATAACGGTGCGCATGTCGCGAATGTTGACGCCTTCTTCGAGCAGGTTCTGCAACACGCGCTGAATGGCCGATACGCCAAGCAGTTTCGGCACAAGATCTTCGATGAGTTTGGGCGCGTCCTTGCCGATATGGTCGAGCAACGCCTGAGTTTCCTGGCGGCCGAGCAGTTCGGAAGCATGGTTGAGGATAAGGTGGTTGAGGTGCGTCGCCACCACCGTGCTCGCATCGACAACGGTGTAACCGAGCGCATGCGCCTGTTCGCGGCTTGCGGCGTCGATCCAATAGGCCGGTAGGCCGAAAGCCGGGTCTTTGGTTTCGCGTCCGCCGCTGAGCGGGCCGGAAACACGTCCCGGATTGATCGCCATGAATTGGCCCGGATAGGCCTCGCCGCTGCCGATTTCGACGCCCTTGAGCGCCACGCGGTAGGCATTCGGTTTGAGTTCGAGATTGTCGCGAATGTGTACCGGCGCGGCCAGAAAACCGACTTCCTGCGCGAATTTTTTGCGCAGCCCGCGAATGCGTTTGAGCAGCTCGCCATCCTGCGCCTTGTCCACCATTGGGATCAGGCGGTAGCCAACTTCCAAACCGAGCACATCGACCGGCGAAACATCGCCCCAACTCGCTTCTTGCGCATCGGCTTGCTGCTGCGCCTGCTGCTGTTGCTCCACGGCGGCTTTTGCCGCGGCGGGCGTGGGCGCTTCGCCGACCCCTGTCATGCTTTCCTGATACCGCTTCCAGGCCAACCAACCGAAAGCCGAGGACAACAGGATAAACACCACATTGGGCATGCCCGGAATAAGACCCAGCACGCCGATGATGCCGGCGGTCAACCCCAACACTTGCGGATTGGAGAAGACTTGCGCGATGACGAGCGTGCCAACATCCTCGTCGTCGCCGACGCGGGACACGACCAAACCTGCCGCCACAGAAATGATGAGGGCCGGAATCTGTGCGACGAGGCCGTCGCCGATGGTCAGTAGCGTGTAGGTGTGCGCCGCGTCGCCCACCGCCATATCGTGCTGGATGACGCCGACGAACAGCCCGCCGATCATGTTGATGAGTAGGATGAGCACACCGGCCACGGCGTCGCCGCGCACGAATTTCGAGGCGCCGTCCATCGCGCCGTAAAACTCCGATTCCTGCGCCACTTCCTTACGCCGACGCTTGGCTTCCTTTTCATCGACAAGGCCGGCGTTGAGGTCGGCGTCGATCGCCATCTGCTTGCCCGGCATGGCGTCCAGGGTGAAGCGCGCGCTCACTTCGGCGATCCGCCCCGCGCCCTTAGTGATAACGACGAAATTGATCAGCGTCAGGATAACGAACACGACAATACCAACCGCGGTATTGCCGCCGACCAGGAAGTGGCCGAACGCCTCGATCACCTTCCCCGCCGCGTCCGGCCCCGAATGCCCATGCAGCAGCACGACACGGGTGGAAGCAACGTTAAGCGACAGGCGCAGCAGCGTCGTTACCAGCAGTACGGTGGGGAACACGGAAAATTCCAGCGGCTTCTTGGAATACAAAGCCACCAGCATCACCATGACCGAAACGGCGATATTGAAGGTAAAAAACACGTCGAGCGCGAATACCGGCAAAGGCAGCACCATCATCGACAAGATCATGATGATGAGCAGCGGCGCGCCCAACTGGCGCAGGTTGGCCGGTGTAATGAGTTGGCGCAGATTCAGGGGAACGTTGGTAGCCATTGCTTAACGCTTGTGGTTCATTCTTCGGGAGCGCCGGGGTCCATCCCCTCGGGCACAGGCAAATCGGTTGGCACCACGGGCGCTTCGCCGCCGGCGGAAATCCAATCGCTCAATTGATAGACGTAAGCCATGACCTCGGCCACTGCCGTATACAGCGTGTTGGGGATGGCTTGTTCCAGTTCGCAGTGCGCATACAGTGCGCGGGCCAGCGGCGGCGCCTCGAATAAGGGTACGTTGTGCTCCTTCGCCAACTCGCGAATCTTCAATGCCAACTCGCCACGCCCCTTGGCAACGATGACCGGTGCACCCATTTTCTCCGCGTCGTATTGGAGTGCGACGGCAAAGTGACTCGGGTTGGTTATGACCACATCGGCCTGGGGCACAGCCGACATCATCCGCCGCCGCGCCATCTCGCGCTGCATGCTGCGAATGCGTCCTTTGAGCTGCGGATCGCCATCCTGTTCCTTGCTCTCGCGCCGGACCTCTTCCTTTGTCATGCGCAACTTACTGTAGTACTGCCAAAGCTGGAAAGGCACGTCGATCAGGGCGAGCAAGCCAAGGCTGGTCGTAATCAGCAAAGCGGTAAAAAGAACGGAGTCGGCGAAATCCGCCATACCGACTTCGAGCGGCTCGACGATCAAATCGAGCAAGTGATCCTGCTGCTTCCACAACACCGTGCCGCCGACACCGCCGACCAGGGCTGCCTTCAACATGGCCTTGAGCATTTCGACCAGGCCATGCGTCGAAAACATCCGCTTTATGCCCTGCAGCGGATTCAAACGGCCGAAGTTGGGGCCCAAGGCCTTCGACGAAAACACCAAACCACCCAACACGACCGGCGAAGCCACCGCCATGATCATCAACGTGAGAAAAAGTGGCATCAGCATCAGCAACGCATCGCTGAACAAGCTTTGCACCTGGTTCAGCAGCATGGAAGAATCGAAGGCCAATTGACGATCGAACGCAAACGAGTGGCGCACGATGCCGAACATCCGTTCGGCTATCCACCCTCCAAGCGCCCACAGCGTCGCCACCCCGACAACCGTAACGAAAAAAGTCGACAGATCCCGCGATTGCGGAACCTGACCTTCCTCGCGCGCCTGCTCCAGCCTTCGCGGTGAGGGACTTTCTGTTTTTTCGAGATCGCTGTCTTCGGCCACGACCGGCTCCGCAAGCGTTGCGCCGCAAAGATGTGGGCGCAGCACGACATGCGGCGATTATCGCCACTGTCCGGCAAGACTCAGGCGTGGAAAAAGCGGAGAAAAACGGCCCTATTCGAGTCTTGAACGGTGTTGTGGCCTGGCGTGCAAGACGCAGACTTTCGGCACTTTTATTAGTGCGCCGGGGGCAAGCGATCGATACCGCGAATCGAATCACCCGGCTTGATACCGCGCTCGCGGAACCAGCCGATATTCATTTCCAACGCATAGCGCGCCGGCGAGGCGGCACAGTGGTTATCCTCAGTATGCGGCTGCATGTCCTCAATATTCACGACCCGCCCCGCACCATCGATAAACGCGACTGAAAGCGGCAGATCGGTATTTTTCATCCACATGCAATGCCGCGCCTCTTCCGTGAAAACGAACAGCATGCCGTGCTGCTGTGGCATCGTGCGGCGGAACATCAAACCGCGCTGGCGATCCTCGAAAGTGCTCGCCACCTCGGCCTCGATGCGGTACATGCCCGCGCCCAGCTCCGCCATCGGCATTTCCCCTGCTGCCGGCATCGCCGCCACACTGGCGCCAATCGCCAACAGTACGCTCCCGACTCTCGCAATCAGCTTCATTTCCCGTTCCGCAAAACCTGAAAGGGTGCGATTCTACCGTGTCTCTATCCGCCCCCTGCCCTGCCGCGCATTTGTGGCGCGACCGGTATCCCGGCCCTGTACTTCAACTTCGCGCCACTGCCCAGGCTCAAGGCCGGC
Source organism: Azoarcus sp. (assembly GCA_031546845.1). Lineage (GTDB taxonomy): Bacteria > Pseudomonadota > Gammaproteobacteria > Burkholderiales > Rhodocyclaceae > Azoarcus. The sequence continues at coordinate 94,050 of JAVBJT010000036.1, forward strand.
CAAGGACCACATACCGATAGCGGTACGAATCAAACGCAGCGTGGGATGGCCGATCTTGGCCGTCATCCGCCGTACCTGGCGATTCTTGCCTTCGCTCAATACCACTTCCAACCAAGCTGTCGGCACCGTTTTACGAAACCGCACCGGCGGATCGCGCGGCCACAACCAATCCGGTTCCACCACGCGCTGCGCCGCACATGGCTTGGTAATGAAATCGCCCAGATCGAGTTCCCCGCGCAAACCTTCCAATGCGGCCTCATCCGGCTCGCCTTCGACCTGGACGAGATAAGTCTTTGCCTGTTTGTGCCGTGGATCGGTGATGCGGTGCTGCAATACGCCATCGTCGGTCAGCACCAGCAAACCTTCACTGTCGGTATCCAGGCGGCCTGCGGCATACACGCCCGGCACGGCAACATAATTCTTCAGCGTCGCCCGCCCAGGCTCGCCACTGAATTGGCAAAGTACACCGTACGGCTTATTGAACAGAATCAAACGGGACATCGGCCCCTCCTCACTCAGCACGACACTTGAAGTGCGGTATCATCGGCCAATCCTCGCACACGTCTTCACCATTACGTTTACGTCATCGTCATTTTCAGTGCTCACGCAAAATACACGCACACGTTCTTCCGAAGGGCGTGTTTGGGCTTTCCCGGCAAATCCATGATCATCATCGACCTCTGCTGTACCCAGGATCACCGCTTCGAAGGCTGGTTCGGCTCCGCTGAAGCTTTCGAAGACCAACAAGCCAAAGGGCTGATTGCCTGCCCAAGCTGTGGTTCCACGTCGATACAACGCTTGCCGAGCGCGCCCTACGTGCAAACCGGCGACGATTCCCGCCCCCACGGCGAGCCTTCCCAGGAGCCATCGGCCGACGCCATTGCCCATGTGCTTGCTTTGCTCCGTAGCATCGGCAGAACCGCCGAGAACGTCGGCAAACACTTTCCCGAAGAGGCACGCAAAATACACTACGGCGAAAGCGAGGCGCGAGACATCCGCGGCGCCGCATCCAGGAAAGAGGTCGACGAGTTGCTCGACGAAGGCATCATGGTCATGCCGCTTCCGCCGACGGAAGATGATTTGCACTGAACGGCACGTGTAAGGCAGCCTGATTTATTGGGCGCTTGTCGCGCCGGCATGGATCAAGGGAACCCACATTTCCTCGGCGCTCAGACCGCCATGCACACCGCGCATAGAAAACGCCGCCTCGCCTTCCACCCGATCCGACACCGTCCACCCTGCCTCCATCAACAAGGCATGCGTGCCAATACGCTCCCGCAAGCGGCGATGGCGCTTGCCGGGGCCGAGCAAGCCCGCATCGATCAATTGCACGGAAGGCACGACCACCGCCTTCCCCGCCAATTTTTCGCGCGCGAAAGCGGAAAAGTCAGTGGTAGCTCCAGCTTTTACCGCGCAAAATGCCAATCGGCGCTCGCCGAACAGAGGGGCGGCCAGCATATTCAGTACTTCCGAATGAGCAAAGCGGTAGTGCTGCGCCTCCGGCGCATCGATAAAACCGTGATCCGCCGTTGCCAACACATCGACGGGAAGCCCCTTCAATCGATCGCGCAATGCCCCGAAAAATCGGTCGATCCGCCAGAACTCTTCTTGCACCTCACCGGATTGACAACCGAAATGGTGGCTTAGCGCGTCGAAGTGCGAGTAATAGGCATAAATCAGCCCACCCGATTCGGCCATTTGGCGTGCTTCATCGGCGATATTCACGGCAAGCTGTTCCAGACCATCGAAAGCCCGCACGCGGGCGCCGCGCGCATGACGACGGGAAAACGGAGAAAAAGCGATTTCGCGCGGTGAAAGAATCACCATCGGGCGCTTTGCGCCGACAGCCAGCGAGGCATAAGGGAAAAGGCGTCTGGTCAAAAAAGGCGCGCTGAGCGGCCCTATCCCACGGCGTATCAGCGGCAATGGCGCGATGACGCCCCCAAAACGGCGGTCATGAATGAACCAACCCGTCAAACCATGCTCGGCGGGCGCCAGCCCGGTAAACAGCGTCGTCACGGCGCTTGCCGTCGTGCTCGGCAACACCGAAGTCAAGCCGCCACGCCGATGCGCCGACAACTGTCCGCCACCACCAAAGCGAGCAAGAAAATCCTCGCCCAAGCCGTCGATTATGAGCAACACCAATACCTTTGGTGCAAGCTCGGGCGCATCGGGCAAGGAGCACATTGCCGCGCTGGAATCATGCAACCAGCCACGGATCGCCCGTGCCAGGCCAAACACGCCGCGTTCGCCGTAATCCGGCAGCACGGCGCCCTGTGGTAGCGGCAAGGCGGTTACGGAAAAGGGTGTATTCATTACAAAGCTGTCAACGACCTGTTGCCGATGGACGAAAGAACGGATCGGACAGTGTCGTCGCACAGCATACTACGGCAGAGGCCCGCGCTATGTTGAGCCGGCGGATATTCCGCCACGGCATAGCTTAAATCAGAGCGCCCCCAGTAAACCTGAGATAGTTATCCCCTCGAAACAGGCGCTGGAACAGATCGATATCCGGTTCGCCCCGGTGGGTCATCTGTAAAAACGGCGCATCGTTTCGGGTTTCCGCCCACCAGATGGAACGATTTCCGCTCGGCAAAAAGCTTGTCAGCGCCTCGGGCAAAGTGGGGGAAGAAAAGGAATAGCCCTGCAAGCCCTCGAGCCGCCTAAGCCAATCCTCCGGACTCAATCGTTCTTTCAATAAGCGCGGCATCTCCGCCGCCACGCCGGACAAGGCGCCACACAGCCTGTATAGATCGAGCGGCGTGGAGGAAGGCATTTCAGCCGCCACCACCATTGGAAAGTAGCGGCCAACGGCGTCGACGCTCGGCATGATGGCGCCGCACCATCCTCCGGTTTCACGCCATACCCCTTGTGGCAATACGAACCGCCATACAGGCGCAACCAAGTAGTATTTCAGCCAATTGGCATCCGTGCTTTGCAGCGTGCTCAAACCGTCCTGAATCCACCGATCGACAGTGGAAACGAAGGCGCGCGGCAAGTTGCGGGCAACAAAATCCCCTTGCGCCGGCAATTTTCCATAAAACCCGAAATTCATTCGCCCCTCGGCCCAGCCGCGCTCAGATACGGCTGGGGCAAGAAAACGTGCCCAGTTCCGATAGCAGGCTGAATGGGTTCATCACACTGGTCGCCGTTACTTCAAATACGACTTTTCGCCCATCCACGGTGAGCGTCATGGAAAAGCGCTCGGGACCCAGCACCGAATGCCCTCCCCCTTCGTCGAAAAGACGCATCAAGGCCCACGGGCCGCTTTTCGACACAAAACGGCTATCCCCCACGCTCGCCAATTCCATCCGGATCTGACCGCTGCCTTTTGGCCCTGGCCAGGTAATGCGCTGAGGTACTTGCGGGCCGTGGGCGTAGCGGACGACCTGCCCATCGACATCGAGTGTCAGTTGAGTAATGTTCGCGTCCATTTCAAGCACGCGTATGTCGAATGCCATTTCGGGCGCCCGACTGCTGGACGGGAAAAAAGCATCGCGGATTCGCGCGGCTTTCTGAAACGACCCTAGGGGCAATGGCGGCGCATCCGGTTGGCGCAATACCCAGGTTGGCCCGGACATATCCGTCATCGACGCGAGACGCTCGCTGTAAAACTGATCGAACATGCCGCCCGGAGCGAACAGGCGGGAAAAATCGCCCAGGGTAACGTCTTGCGGAGATGTACGAGTAAACGGATAGCGGTTATGGGTGGCGTTCCGGCAAAAGTTACCCAACCCGCTATCAAGCGCATCGCTCATGGTACGACGGGCGTTACCCGCGGCTTGAGCCCCACCCGTATCGGCCAAGCCCTCAAGCGTCGTTCTCAGGGGAACCGGCAAGCGAGCGGCCTCGGCACGCACACGCAGCAATACCTCGTTCTGCCCCGCCGTGGTTGCACCGGTCCGCAATGCGGCATCCGCGCTGGAAAGATTCATATACAGGTCATTGAACAGGCGCAACGTCGCATCGATCGGCGCGGTACCGCCATTGCCGGTTACCAGACGCCGGATCGGCTCAAAACGATCGTCCACGATGCGCTCCAACCGAGAGGCATCGGCTCCCCTGGATGTCACCTCCGAAGGGCCGAACACGCGCTCCAGATCCTGTGTTGCGGTACGCACGCGCCTTGCCGCCTGGCCGACGACGGATATGTCGTTATTGTTTTCCTGGCGCAGCAGTGTGGTTTCCCGCGAAACGCCGCGCAGAAACTGGGCAATCGGAGAATCCGGCGCGGACATGATGCGCGCGGTTTCGATGCTTTGGGTAATCGAATGGCTATCGCGCAGACGGATATCCGCCAGATATTCGTCCCATACCCTCACGTATTCATGCAGATAAAGACGCAGCACGTCGCGCTCTACCGCTCCCCGCAAAGCCTGTTCGAATTGCCGCCCCGGTTGCGCCGCAGGCTGACCGATAACCCAACGCTCTTCATCCTCAAGCGCGGATAAAACCGTTAGCAACCCGGGGCGGAATACGTCGTGATAGCCACGGTAGGTGAATAACCCGGAGATACCTTGCGTCAGCGGTTTGCCGCTTTTACGGGCAAAAACCAGCGCGGCCTGCGGTCCGCCAGCGTCGGCCGCGTTGAAGTCGGCCAGCCTGCTGTCGTCCGCCAGACGGCGCTTGAGGCGGATATACGCCCGCTGTGCCGGAGAGTATCCAGCCAATCTTTCCCGGCAACTTGCGATCAGCGCTTCGTCGGCGGGAAATGGCGAAACAACGGCGCCGCGTTTGAGCAGATTGTTCAGATGAACAAACAATTCATCGCGCCGCTCTCGCGATACCGATAGAGGCAGGCTGCGGTCCCAATCCAGGCGCACAAAGCTTTCGAGCGCCTCCGCGTTGTAATGCTCGGGTTGGTTGAGCATCAGATAGGCTTTGAGCGTTTCGTAACTGAGTTCCAGGTTGTCCGCCGGGATTGTTCTCAATTGCGCTTCCAGGCCCCGCACGATATGGGGCAGCAGCGTATTTTCCAGCCCTTTCTGGTATTTGGCTTGGGCCACGGCCGACAGCTTCATGCCTTGATATAAGCCGTAGGTGTAATCCAAGGGTGGTTGATCGGCGGTGAAATGCTCTCCATCCGCCAAATGCTGCAACTCGCTGAGAACCGGGAGCAGTTTCAATAAATCCGCCCCTTCGCCGACCTCCAAAACACCTGACTCACCCGCCAGCTTGTCGGTCTTGACACCGACCAGATCGATGTATCCCCTGTTTTTCTGAAAACTGATACCCCAGGCGGCAACCACCGCGATCAACATGACGGCAACCGCCCCATGTCCGAACAATGCGAGCATTCTCTCGCGGCGCTCGGCCTGCCGGTTCCGCCCGGCCAGATGGGCCTCGGGGAAAACGACTTTACGAAACAGGTCCGGGAGGAAATAACTTTTTCCCACCGCTCTGGAGGATTGCAGACTGACTTGCGTATCGTAGCCAAGGCTTTTCCCGAGCGCGCTCAATACCCGGTCGAAAGGCGTGCCTTCCTGCGTTCCACTGGTGAAATAAACGCCTCGCAGCGTCGCGTTTGGTAGATAACGGGTATCCCCGAAAACGTTTTGCAAAACCTGTTCGAGCAAGGGGATAAGCCGGGAGAAATGCTGCGGCAATGCATAGGCAAGCGAGCGCCGGGAAAGATCGTGCTCACCAAGCAATACGTCAGGCAAACGATCGAAGAGACGGCGTACGAGCAATTCCATTTCGCTCGCGACCCGGCCGCCAACATCTCCGTTTTCTTGTTTGTCATCGTCTTCCTGATAGGGAAAACTAACGCCCCAGACCTGAGCGCGATCCTCTTTGCTCAGAGCGAAGAAATATTCGTTGAACCCACCGAGAAGGTCGGCTTTGGTAACCAATACATAGACAGGGAAAGCAATGCCGAGCGTGGTGTACAACTCGCTCAGGCGAGCGCGCAGACGCGCTGCAAGCCGCACCCTGCCGTCTTCGTCGACGCCGAGCAGATCTTGGACGGAAATGGTCAGAATGGCGCCGTTGAATGGCTGCCGGGGCCGGTATTTTTTCAGTAGCTTGAGAAAGCCCTCCCATTCCGACTTATCGGCCTCTGCATCGCTTTCCTGGATCGTGTACCGGCCCGCTGTATCCAGCAGCACCGCTTCGTCGGTAAACCACCAATCGCAATTGCGCGTGCCGCCAACCCCCTTGATCTGTTTGCGCCCCAAATCCTCCGCAAGAGGGAAATTCAGCCCGCTATTTACAAGCGCCGTGGTCTTGCCCGATCCAGGGGAGCCGATAAAAACATACCAAGGAATCTGGTAGACATATTTACGCCGCAAACGCCCCCACCAGCCTTCTTTTGAAGCGCCGACGTTATTGCTTTTCAGGCGGGATATGGCGCGGGCGAAATTGGTTTCAAGCTCCGTAATGGCGGGATTCGCGTCATCCTCGGCACGTGCGCTTCTGCGCAAATTCAATGCCGCATCCAACAAACGCCCGTTGATTCTTTTTCGGCGCCAGAACCCGATAAGCAGTCGCAGAAAAATGAGGAAAAAAACGATCCCGATCAGCCACAGACGCGCCTCGACCGTTTCAAGCGGACGCCAGTCGGCAAAGGCAAACAAAGGGCCGATGAACCATATGGCGAACACCACCGCCGCAATGCCAAGCGTGATGAGCAGATAACGGCTGAAAATGAGCGAGAAAAATCTACGAAGCAGGTACATCATCGGATCTCTTTTTTCAATTCCGGCGAAGACACGTAAACCGTGATTTCCACCCGCCTGTTGCGTGCTCTGTTTTCAGCGGAGGTATTCGGCGCCACGGGCTCCGAAGAGCCACGCCCCTGCACGGTTATTCCCCGCTCCGGGCCAAGATGCCCGCTCATCAAGGACGAGACCATTTTCGCCCGCTCCGTTGAAAGCTCCCAATTGGAGGGGAAGCGCAATGTACGAATCGGCACATCGTCCGTATGACCGATGACCGTGACATTTTTTCCATTGTGCTCTCGGATCGCATCCGCGATTCGTCCGAGGATACCAATGTAGTTGGGACGGACATTCGTGCTACCGGAGTCGAACAGGCCGTCGCCCAGGATCGTGACGGTGCTGTGATCCTGATATTCATCGACCGCCACCAGCTTCGCCTTGATTTCCGGCTCAAGGAAACGCGCCAGTTGCAAAGGAGATGTTGTGGTTTTCGGTATTGCGATCTCTGGAAGCCGAAGGCGGCCGATTTCGCCAAATGTGCGATCCGAACGTTCCGCCAGGAAAAACGAAAAAATCATATAAATCAGCGCACCGAGCAAAAGGCCCAGCACCGCGGAAACCCATACGGGAAGAATTCGCCATATGTCCTGGGAGGCTTCACCCACGCCTTCCCAATGCGGCGATAAGCGCTTTTCCCCACCGCCACGCAGATCCCGAATGATTTCCGCCAGCCTGTGCTTCAGCGTTTCGAGTTGGCTCTTGCCGTCGGTAATGATTCGATAACGCCCCTCGAAGCCCAGTGTGATGCAGAAATACATCAGCTCCAGCAGATCGCCGTGCTGGTGCGGCGACTGGACCAATTTGGCCAACAATTGAAAAAATTTCTCGCCACCCCATGTTTCATTATGGAAAGTGACGAGCAGACTGTTCTTCGACCACACCCCCGACCCACCCCAAGGGGTTTGCGCAGCCGTTTCGTCAAGCACCGTACACAGACAATATCGGGCGGCAAGCACATGCTCCTGTGAAACCCCCATGGATTTGGCACAGAGTTCGAATTCCCGAACAGCTTCCGCCAAATAGTCGCGTAAGCGCGACGCATCGGTGTTGTGCACCAGAACCCGTATCTGATAAATCAGATTCAGCAAAGGATTGGCTGCTGCAACCAGCGGATTGCTGCCGGAACGGATATCGGCCAGCTCCGAGGCGAATACGGGGGCTTTCCCACCGGGCGCTGCGGTGTCGCCCAGCGTGCCGCCAGGGTCGGGCATTACAAAAGTGCGATCGCTCTCGGCGGTGGAATTCAAGTGGGTCATGACTCGATTAAGTATGTCGAAAGATCAGATTCGAATTGCCCAGCATTCCATCTCGAGTTCTGGGAAATTCCCCGCGACGTGCAACGCCAGCGTTCCGGAGGTTTGCAACTGCCTCCACAGGTCCGTCGAAGTATCGAGCTCGAAATAGTGATAGCCGGCGTGATAAGGCAATTGCCGCGGCGCGACCGGTAGGCTGCGCAACGTCACCCCCGGAAGATGCAAATTGACCAGATCGCGAATCTTGTCGACCGGGCCGATTTTGATCTGGGTTGGGAAATTGGAGCGTAATGCCTCTGGCGGCACACTGGCATGCACGGCGAGGACGAACTGAGCGCTTCGGAGCAACTCCCGGTCATTGACCTGACCTATGCGAACCCCGTACTTACCATCGCGAAGCTCTATCTGTATCGCGTTCTGTTCCAGCACGATGGATAGCGCCTTGCGCATTTTCAGCATCAATGGCGCAAAGGAGTTGCGTAAATCGTCGTGATCGTATTGCGGAATTTCTTCCGGGCGGCGCCCTTCCTCGGTAAAAGTCGCCAGTTCTCCAACGGCCCGTATCAACAGGCGGAAAAGTTTTTCGGGATGCACACTTGGCGACCCCAGCATGTGCTCCAGATTCGGTTGTATGCCATTGAGAAGCTGCAGCAACAAGAATTCGCCGACTTCCGAGACCCCCCCTCTGCCTGGCGCGCTCAAGCGTGCAACCAAGGCATCGGCCCTTTGATGAACCAACCCATAAAGTTCGTTCAACATGGAAATCAGGTTCGGGTTTGTCTCGCACGCGACAACAGGCGGGATATAACCCGGATCGAGAACGAGTTGCCGGTCGGCCCGGCATTCGACGACATGCGCAATACCGACGCAAAGCCAGGCGTCGGATCGCTCATCCCCCATCATCAAGCGAACACGCGGCTCCGCCAACTGTACATCCGCGCTTTCGCCGGCAATCGCATTGGTATCGTGCACCAATGCATCGCGCACGATGTAGCGCGCCAACGATGTCGGCCGTTCGGTGAATATCGTTTCTTCGGTCCCAGGGCGTCTCAGCGGCAGAGCCAGATAAACCATCTGCCCAACCGCACCCTCGGAAAAACTCAGGGGCTCCGGCGCCGAACTTTGCACAGGGAAACTGAACGGCGAGCCATCGGGGAAAACGCCGTCCGCCTCAACGATGGAAAGCTTTCCAACCGATAAGGCAGCTACGTCGATTTTCAGCGTCCGAAATCCCCAGAAAAAAGGCTCCCCAGCCCAACTTCTTCTATGGGAAAGAAATTCCAAATACCGCTCTTGTTGCTGAAAGTGCTGCGGACGAAGAAACATGCCTTCCGTCCACGCCACCTTTTTATAGGTATCCATCAAACTCTTCCCAACGGATTTATATATTTACCGCATGCTTATAAGTAGCCTGCGGGGAAAAACCGGCCTGACAGATAGGTTTTTATCTTTCCACCGAGGGCGCCAGGGTAACGCTTCGCTCATCGAGCTTTGCCGAGTACTCGATTGTTGGATCTCCCCAGCGAACCAAGCTCAACAGGCTATTCCACAAGGGGCTGCCTTCGTCTGGAACCTCAACGAACGCGCGCCAGGTACTGCGCTCGATAGCCCGGTAACCGACTACGATACCCAGCCCCCTCCCCCCCATGGCATTGTAAGTGTGCTCCCATTTGCGCGTTTCGCCCGGACGGATGACAAAGGATTCGCGAAATAGAAGATCGCTACCGAGCGCTTCTTGTTCACGCTCGGTCAGAGTGAAGTAGTCCGCGATGGAAAACGCCGTCTGTGCTTTCAGTTGATATATCCGGACGACAACGGGGGAAGGACGCCCGTTGATATCCGGATTGATCGACGGCGATGCCGTTATGACAAGCTGGACTACCGTGTCCGGATTATCGGATTTCTTCGGCAAAAAACCGCACGAACCCAGTGCCACCAGGCTTGCGATCGCCAGAAATGATCGCGCTATGCACAAAAATCGAATTGTGGACATATTAGTTATCAATAAAAACGAACGGTTTTTCATTTGAGCAGCATCGCAATATTCGCCATTGCTATGCGATCTGCTCCAATTCCAGCCACGGCAAAGTAACTTGATTCGGGCTACCGACCCAAACGGCAAGTGCGCTGTAGTTATCCTGCTGCGGGGCGTCGCGCTTGACGATGATTTGCTCCATGCGAACCAGCCATTCCTCGGCGGAAGCAGCTTGAAGTTTTGTGCTTATCATTTCGTTTTCGAGCACGGACTCCCAGAAACCATCGGTGCATAGCAAAAACGCATCACCATCTTCCACGGCAAATGGTTTTTCCAATGCTGCGGGCTGAACCCCTTCACTCATGCCAAGCGCCGCAAGCAGCAGATTTCTCTCGGGATGACCTCGCATCCGATCCTCGCTGATGACGCCAGCATCCACGTAATTCTGTACCACACTGTGATCCTTGGTCAGTTGCTGGCAGTTGCGGCGCCTGAAGTGGTATAGCCGCGTATCGCCCAGGCTGATCCATTGCGCCAGCTTGGCATCGGCATCGAAGAACAGCGCCGCGACAGTCGCGCTCATTTGATGCAAGGTATCCGAGAGGCTTTGCGCATATTTGATCGCTTCATCGGTTTTATGCAGCAAGCCCTCAATGTGCGTCCGCTCCAAGGCCGGCTTGGCCGAAAACGCGCTCAGTAGCGTCTTTACCGCCGTTTCGGAAGCGATATCGCCCCCGCCATGCCCGCCCGCGCCATCGGAAACAATAAAGCAAGCCCCCCGACCCGAGGTCCAGCAACCGCAGGCATCTTCATTCCAGTTGCGGCTACCTTGGCGCGACAAAGTTGCAAATTCCACATGCACACCACCTGCGGCAACGTGCATGCTCATGAAGCCCCCCCGCCCGAGAATTTGTCGATTTCCTCTTCATAGGCCTGGGCAAAGGCGCGCTGGAAGGACAGTTCGAACTCCTCCTGTGCTTCTCCGGCAATGCTTGTGTACTTCTCTTCGTACAACTCCCAGAGCTTTGCCTTACGTGCGGATCGGCCAAAGAAAAACGTCGGCTTCGATTGATTCAGGCGTTGTTCCAACACGGCGGGCTTGAACCGCCCGAGCACGTCATAAACCGCCGCTCTCGCTCCCGCGACCAGTCCGGCATGGTGTGCGGCCAAATCGTTGAACGCATCGTCGATCGCATCCAAGGGCGCCATGAAACCGGGAAGACGATGGGACAGCAGTTGCAAGACAGCGGCCTGCCCGTCGGGGGCGAATTTCAGCGGGTTGTTGCCCGCGGGAACGATCATCGTGACATTGGCGCGCAACTCATGCTTCATTGCCGAACGTGCCTGGATCAAGCGCACGGCCCCCGTCGTCATCGCCATCAAAAGCGCTCCGAGCGACTCCATGAATTCGGGGGTCAGCGCAGGCAAGGACGACTCGGGCAAGTTACAACCTTTAACGAAGGCATCCCGCAGTTGTCGAGCCTGTTCGCCATGAACCGGCATCGGGGAAGGTGCGCTCTTGGGGGCGGTATCGACGGGGAAAGCGCTTGTGGGTGGAGGTGGAGGCGAATTCCGTGCCGGCTCACTAACGAGGACCGGCTCGCTGAAGGTGATCGGCTCACCAAAAGCTTCAACGCTGCCCGCTTTAGCTCCCTCTAGGGAGATTCCTTCCAGGATGCCACTGCCCAACAAGAGTTCAGCGCTGCCACCCTTCTCTTCGCTTGCGATCTCCGTGCGCCTCTCCATGCTTTCTTGCGTGACACGAGTGGCTGCGGGAACAAGGAAAGGTGAATGAATTTCGAGCACATGGTCCAAATTCCGTGCCGACCCGAGCAGGTCCTCCTCCCCTTGCCGACCCGAAAACAGCGCCAACGGATCAAGTGCCGGTTCGGCATCGCCCAACCCCTGGATTCGGGGACGCAAATCGTTCATCGGCTCGGGGATAGGTTCGGCGTTGCTGTGCTGCAAACCATCGAGCAAGGAAACAGACCCGCCAAAAGCGGTATAGAAGTCCTCTGGAAGCGTTTCTTCCGCAAACGGTGCTTTGGGAGCCGGAGAGGAGCCGATGGCAAAAACGTCCGGCATTTCAGGAAGCGCCACCGGCCGCAACGGCTCCGACGACCAGTCGGATAAATTACGCTGTTCCACTGGCGGCAATTTTTTGCCCACGGACAGTGAGAGAAGGTAACGGCCCACCAGTACACGTCCCGGTGTTCCGATGACACAGCGCTGCCCCGGCAACAACTCACGCTCATTGATGAGCATGGTGTTACAACTGCTGACATTATCGACCGCAACCTCGGTTGCCGAGGCGCGTACCAACTTGGCTTGTCGGCGCGAAACCAAACGCTCCGCGTCCTCTAGTACAAGGTCATTATCCGGGCCGCGTCCGAGTGTCAGCCCCTGCGCGCCCAGACGTTTACTCAACGGCGGAACGGGAGGCTCTCCGTTATACGACACGACCGTCAGCTCAAGCTCGTACTCCATCATCGACGACACTGCCTATGATTGTTTTCGTTGGCCTGGAAAGCTTGAAAGATATAGGGATTTTGTCAATAAAAATGCCAAAATACTAATTGAAAGCCAAGCCTGCCGGCCGTGAGGATAGCATGGTTCAAGCATAGCCGAGCAGCATCATGGTACGTCATCAACATTGCCTGGCGTCATCGGCGACGAAGCCGCTTGCATACCAAGATGCTCAACGTATAGCATACGAAATTACAGTATATTCGCCGCCTCTCGCATGCAAGCGTCAAGCCACCTTCGCGATGAAACGGGCCTTTCCACGGCGTACAAGCCGCATGGAACCTGTGCCCTGCCCAAAGGCGCGCGCCTTCGCGAATACGAGGTCGTCGACGTTCTGGGGGAAGGCGGATTCAGTATTGTCTACCTAGCGCGCGACGTTCAACTGAACCGCACCATCGCGATCAAGGAGTTCGCGCCCGCCGCGTTTTCCAGCCGCGAGGCCTCCTTTGAAGTCAAAGTACGCTCGGAGCGCCATCGGGACACATTCGAAGCCGGGCTGCGCGGCTTCATCAACGAAGGGCGGCTGCTCGCCGAGTTTTCCCACCCGGCCTTGGTAAAGGTGCTCAGCTTCTGGGAAGAAAACGGAACCGCTTACATGGCGATGCCTTATTACTCTGGCAAAACGCTGCGCGCCGTGTTGGGAACGTATGGCAGCCGTTACGGCGAAAACTGGCTGCGGAGCGTTTTCGCGCCTATTCTCGACGCCCTTGAAATGCTCCACCAGCAGGACGTCTTCCATCGCGATATCGCCCCGGACAACATCCTTATCCAGAACGACGGCAGCCCTGTCCTTCTCGACCTCGGCTCAGCCAGGCGCATTCTCGGAGAATTGCAGCACGCACTTACTGTTGTCATCAAGCCGGGCTATGCGCCGATTGAGCAGTACGTGGACGACCCACCGACACAGCAAGGCCCGTGGACCGACATCTACGCGATTGGCGCGGTGCTCTACTTTGCCGTGACGGGTACAGCCCCCACCGCCTCCGTGTCGAGGATGCTGAAAGACACACTTCCTCCTCTAGCCACAACACCCAGGAATGGCTTTTCCCCTTCTTTTCTAGGTGCCATAGATCGTGCGCTGGCGCTCCAGGCAACGGATCGTCCTCAGTCCATAGGCGAACTCAGAGCGCTTCTTGGCATCACCCCCGACGACTACAAGCCGGTGGCGCTCTCTCCCCTTCACGATACCGACTCGGTGAGCAGCGTCACGTCAGCCGGCGCGGATTCGGCAACGATCGTTCTGTCTCCACAAAAGCTGGCCGATATGGCCGCACAGCTCAAGGCGCACAAGACCGACACCACGGCCCCATTAGTGATGGCGCGGGCAGATGATGCCAGCGCGGGAATAAGTGTCGAGGTGCCGGGGGCGGAAGCATCCTCGTACGACACGCCAGACCCATTCGCCATCAAGACGAATCGTGACGGCGATACCACCGCGAATGCTTTCCCGGAAATGGATGATCTGCTTTCCGGCCGTCTCCGTGAGCATGCTCGACTCGGAGCACCATCTTCCGTCCCATCGCAGACGGCAGCAACGGCCCATCCTTCTCCCGCACGGAAAGCGGATAAAAAGAAGCGCAGCCTGTCGCTCGTGCCCGTGCTGGCTTCAATAGCAGCCGCTGCGCTCTCGGCGGGCTGGTATTGGTGGATGGTGGCGGAAAGTGATACGCCCCCCTCCCCGACCGTAACAATTGCGTCGCAAGTGGAACCGGAGCCCTCGCCCAAGACAGCCCCGCCCGATGCCGATCAGCCGGCACAGCAGCAAGCACCCGATCCGGTCATGCCGAACTCGCCGCCGCCCGCCGCCATCATTACGGTTGCCGCGACGACCTCGTCCATTGAGCCCTCCGCACCGGATACCGCGCCGCCTGCGCCTGTGCAAGCCACCACGTCGCCCGTCCCCTCATCCACCCCTGTTTCTTCTCCGTCGACGTCATCCGCAACGCCGCCAACGCCGGCTTCTCCGTCCGAACCGGCAATAAACCCAGGCAATCAAATCGCCGTCAATAAGCCTGACAAACCCCGGCCGCCCGCAGCGCAGGCAAGCGAAAAAATGGGCTTGCTATCGATTTCCTCCTGGCCTTGGAGCGAAATCTGGATCAATGGCAAAAAGCGGGGAGTCAACCCACCGCTGCGCGAGATTCGCCTCGAACAAGGCGAATACTCCGTCGAACTCCGTAATCCGGGCTTTCCCCCGGTGGATAAAAGCATTGTCATCATCGCCAACCAGAAAACAACCGTGGAGCATCATTTCACGCCCCCCGTTCCCGTCAAAGAAGATTGACGCAATCACGGCCGTTCATGACAACACATAAGATTATGTTTGCATTCAAAAAAATTCGTCCCCTCTCAAGTGCTCTACTGATCGCGGCGATTGTTTCCGCATGCGCGACAACCAACGAAACCAAGCCCTCCCCGGAGCAGAAAGCCCAGGCTGAGTCCAACGAAAAGGGCCGTGCAGCCTTGCTCAAGGGTATTTCTTTCTACCAGGCGGGCGATTACCCGGCGGCGGAATCGGCACTTTTATCCCATGACATATGGGACGCTCAAGATGCCACAAAAATTTCCGCGCTGAAATATCTCGCTTTCACCTATTGCGTTACCGAACGAAAGACGCTCTGCCGGCAATCCTTTGATCGCGCACTGCAACTGGATGGCGGTTTCAACCTTGAGCCAGCTGAACACGCCCACCCTTTATGGGGTTCCGCCTTTGAAAGCGCGAGAGCGGATAGAAGCCGGCTCGCCAACAACCCGTCAACACACGAATAAAGCCTCTGACAAACCGAACAGACATGGAGTATCAGGAAGAAATACTTACCCCGGTCGACGACGCCAACCCATGCGGCATGGAGTTGGACTATGACCCCGATTACCTCGCCCTGGAGCGAAGCCTGTCGGGGCAACCCGAGCGGCAGTACGGTGACACCATCATCCCGGCGGAGGCGCCCGATTGGCCCAAGGCCATGGCCGATGCGCAAAAACTCCTCAAGCGCAGCAAAGACTTTCGCCTGACCGCCATTCTGGCGCGAAGTCTGGCGCGAACACGCGGCATCGCCGGTGCGTTGGAAGGTATCCGGCTGAATCTGGAGATGGCTCGCCGCTATTGGGACAAGGCTTATCCCGCACTGGACTTCGACGGCGAGCACGACCCCGTGCCACGCGGTAACGCGCTCGCCACGCTCACAGCCCATGACGGTCTGCTCGGCGATCTGCGCACGGCCGAAATTTCCACGCGCCAACTCGGAATGCTCAGTCTCGGCACAATCGAACGTATCCAATCGGGGCGTGAGAGCGACACCAACAAGTCATTGCGGCGCGAGCAACTGATGCAGCTCATTGCCGAGGAATCCAATACCGGCAATACAAGCTTGCGTGAGTTGCAGCAACTCAGGGATGCCGCCGATGAACTCGACAAATTATGCCAGGAGCGTCTTGGCCCGGATGCCTCGCCGGACTTTCTGCCGCTGCTCGGTCTGATCGATCAGGCATTGCCGCAACATCCACAGGCGAACTTCTCTGCACCGGCGGCCATGGACAAAAACATCGTAGCAGCCTCCGCTGAGGCTCCGTTATCCGCCACCCCACTGCCACACGGAGCCAACTCGAGAGCCGACGTAATCAGGATGCTCGATGCCGCCTGCGCCTATCTGGAGCAGACGGAGCCGGCCAACCCGGCGCCGTTGCTCATCCGGCGAGCACGCCAATTGATTGGGCAGGATTTTCTTTCTATTTTGCGCGAACTTGCACCCGATGGGCTTCCACAAGCCACCCTGATCGCGGGTTCAGGCAAGCGCGACTGATTCCGCAACACTGAACCTTGTACTGATCGATCCACTACGATCCAAAGGAGAACTTAAAGATGAGCCGTCGCAGGTACACCCCGCTCGACAAAAAAAAGAGCGGTCAGAAATTCATCGCCCGTAACCGGGCTCCGCGTGTTCAGATCGAATACGACGTGGAACTTTACGGCTCGGAGAAAAAGGTCCAACTGCCCTTTGTCATGGGCGTCCTGGCAGATCTCGCCGGCAAACCCAAAGAATCCTTACCGCCTGTCGTGGATCGCAAGTTTCTCGAAGTCGATATCGACAACTTCGATGAGCGCATGCAGGCAATCAACCCCAGAGTCGCTTTTGCCGTGAATAACACCCTCACCGGCGAAGGCAATCTGGCGGTCGATATCACCTTCGACAGCATGGCCGATTTTTCCCCCGATGCGATCGCGAAAAAAGTCGGTGCCTTGGCCGAACTGTTGAATGCCCGCACCCAGCTCAACAATCTTCTCACCTACATGGACGGCAAGACTGGTGCGGAAGAACTGATCGGCAAAGTCCTCAAGGATCCCGCTCTGCTCAAAACGCTTGCGGCAGCCCCCGCCCCGCAACCCGCCGCCACGGACAAAACTGAAGAAGCCTGATACGGGCGAGAGGAAGAAGCGAAATGGAGAAAATGGAGCAGAGCCAGGCTAGACCCGGCGCAGCCGCATCCGAAGTTCAGCAAGATGAATTTTCCGCCCTGTTGCAACGGGAATTCAAACCCAAAACGGATGAAGCGAAGGACGCGGTGGAGAACGCGGTACGCACCCTCGCCGAGCAGGCCCTCGCCAACTCCGCGACGGTCAGCGCCGATGCCTACAAGGCCATCGAAGCCATCATCGCCGAAATCGACCGCAAACTTTCCGAGCAGATCAACGCGATCATTCACCATGCCGACTTCCAGAAACTGGAAAGCGCGTGGAGAGGCTTGCACTATCTCGTCAATAACACCGAAACCGACGAGATGCTCAAGGTTCGCGTATTGCCGATCTCGAAAACCGAGCTGCATCGGACATTGAGGCGACACAAGGGTATCGGTTGGGATCAAAGCCCGATTTTCAAGAAAATCTACGAGCTCGAATATGACCAGTTCGGCGGCACGCCCTACGGTTGTCTCGTCGGCGACTACTTCTTCGACCATTCCCCACCGGATATCGAACTGCTGGGAGAAATGGCCAAGATCGCGGCGGCAGCGCACTGCCCGTTCATTGCCGGCGCCGCCCCAGCGGTCATGCAAATGGATTCGTGGCAGGAACTGGCCAACCCCCGCGATCTGACCAAGATTTTCGAAAATACCGAATATGCCGCATGGCGCAGCCTGCGCGAATCGGAAGACTCGCGCTACATCGGCTTGGCCATGCCGCGCTTCCTGGCGCGCCTGCCCTACGGTGCGCGGACCAACCCGGTAGACGAATTCGACTTCGAGGAAGATACCGACGGCTCCGAGCACAATCAGTACTGCTGGGCGAACTCGGCTTATGCGATGGCGGTGAACATCAACCGTTCATTCAAGTACTACGGCTGGTGCACCTCGATCCGGGGTGTCGAGTCAGGCGGTATCGTGGAAGACTTGCCGGCACATACCTTCCCGTCCGACGACGGTGGTGTCGACATGAAATGCCCGACCGAAATCGCCATTTCGGACAGGCGCGAGGCAGAACTGGCGAAAAACGGTTTCATGCCGATCCTGCACCGCAAGAACTCCGACGTCGCCGCATTCATCGGCGCGCAATCCTTGCAAAAACCGATCGAATACTACGATCCGGACGCCACGGCCAACGCCAATCTTGCAGCGCGCCTGCCCTATCTATTCGCCTGCTGCCGCTTCGCTCATTACCTAAAATGCATCGTTCGGGATAAGATCGGCTCATTCCGCGAGCGCGATGATATGCAAATATGGTTAAATGACTGGATCATGAATTACGTGGATGGCGACCCCGCCAACTCTTCTCAGGAAACCAAGGCGCGCAAGCCGCTTGCAGCAGCGGAGGTGCAAGTCGAGGAAGTCGAAGGCAACCCCGGCTACTACACGTCGAAGTTTTTCCTGCGGCCGCATTACCAGTTGGAAGGGCTAACCGTTTCGTTACGGCTGGTTTCCAAACTCCCTTCGGTCAAGGAGAGCACAACTGCTTAAACGCGCCCCGAATATGGAGAACGGTAGCTTGCAATCGCCGTTCTCCGTCTGATCCGGCGGAACGCACTACCGCTCCGCTCGGTGCTTTTGTCCCCCACTCATAAGAGGAAATGATATGGCTTCTCTCGGTTTAGGCAACATCATGTCTCCGCCGCAAGTCTCCGTCGACACCGCGCCGAAGGATTCTTTGCAGGATTTCTTCATCAAGCTCGACGGTATCCCCGGTGAATCGAAAGACTCCAAGCACTCCGGTCAAGTCGACGTTCTCAGCTGGGGTTATGCCGTCAGCCAGTCCTCGTCCAGCCATATCGGCGGCGGCGGCGGCGTTGGCAAGGCCAACTTCAGCGAACTGGTGTTTACCCACTACGTCGATAAGTCCACTCCCAACCTGATGCAGTACTGCGCCAGCGGCAAGCACGTCCCGAGCGTGGAACTGAGCTGCTGCAAGGTTGGTGGCGGTCAGCAGGAGTACATGAAGGTAACGCTCACCGACGTTCTGATCACGCATGTCCGCCCGATGGGCGCAACCAACAGCCCGCGCGTGATTGAGGAAGTCGGCTTGTCCTACGCCAAGATCAAGGCCGAGGTCAAGGAGCAGAACGCCGACGGCTCGATGGGCGCCTCGGTTACCGGTACGTGGGACGTCAAACAGAACCAGGTTTGATCGACCCGTAAAAGCGGTGCCGGATCGTCTGTTGGAGGTCCGGCACCGCTGCTTATCACCCGATAACGCGGGGTTTTTCGTATCTCGCCATTGTCGTTCGGAGAAACTCCGCACTCCCTACAAAAAACATGGACGAAATACGCGCAAAACGCCTGCTGCCGACCTTATTGGATCGCCTTACCGACCATGCGCCTCGGCAACGCAACGAACCTGCGCAGGCGCTTCACGGTAGCGAAAAAGCGTATCGCGCCAACGTATTGCGCGATTTGTCGTGGCTGCTGAATACGGTTAACGACGAATCCACCACCGATTTTTCCTCCGCGCCCCACGCACGCCGCTCGGTGCTCAATTTCGGTGTCATCCCATTTTCCGGGCGGCAGATGGCCAACGGCGACTGGGCTGAAGTCGAACGCGCGGTCCGCACCGCCATCACCATTTTCGAGCCGCGCATTCTTCCTAACAGCTTGAGCGTGCGTATCCTGGCGCCGAAAAATGAAGACGCCTCAAGAAATCAGCTCGCACTCGAAATCAAAGGCCAGCTTTGGTGCGAACCTTACCCCATCGAGCTTCTGCTACGCTCCCGGGTCGATCTTGAAAACGGTGACATCCTGTTCGAAGAAGTGATGGCCTGACAATGGACCCAAGACTGCTCGCCTACTACAACAAAGAGCTCGGCTACATGCGGGAGATGGGCGCGGAGTTCGCCGCCCATTACCCCAAGGTCGCGGGCCGGCTCGGCATGCGCGGCATCGAGATCGCCGATCCCTACGTCGAGCGTTTGTTGGAGGGTTTTTGTTTTCTGGCGGCACGCATCCACCTCAAGATGGATGCCGAGTTTCCCCGTTTCTCGCAGCGCTTGCTGGAAACCATCTACCCCAACTACCTCGCTCCAACCCCATCGATGTGCATCGTGCAATGCACCCCGGGCGAAACGACCGGCAGCCAAAGTAACGGACACCGGCTGCCACGTGGCACACGGCTCAGAACAGCGATACCCGGCATCGACCAGGCACACTGCGAATTCCGCACGGCGCATGATGTCGATCTGCGGCCGATGCAATTGCGCGAAGCCAAGCTGGAGAGTTTCCCCGCCGACCTCCCGCTACACCGGCTCCATCTCGACCGGCCAGTCAAGGCAGCGCTTTCACTGCGGTTCGCTTTCACCGCGCCGCCAAGCAAGGCAACGCCTCCCCTCGACCGCGTGTCATTGCACCTGTGCGGCGATCATCATTACGCCTCGCGCCTCTACGAACTGCTGTGCGGTCACACGTTGGGGCTGGCCGTTCGTCCCATCGGCAACAAGGCGGCGGACTGGAGCATGTTGCCGGCGACACAACTGCGCGGTGAAGGCTTCGGCGACGATGAAGCCCTACTTCCATACGCCAACCGCGGATTTCAAGCCTATCGCCTGCTCCACGAATACTTTGCCTTTCCCGCCCGTTATCACTTCATCGGTATCGAGGGGTTGGCGCGGGCGCTGGACGCGCGTCCCGATACAGAAAGCTTTGAAATCATCGTGCTGTTCGACAAGAGCGCCAACGATCTGGAAAAAATTGTCGATACGAGTCATTTCGCCCTGTTCTGCACCCCCGCCGTCAATCTTATTTCAATGCGCTCCGACCGTATCCCGATCGGCGACAGCCGCTACGAATTCCACGTCGTCCCCGACCGCGCCCTGCCACTGAACTACGAAGTATTCAGCGTCGAGGCAACTGAAGGCTATGGGAAGGACAATACGGTGGAAGCGCAATTCCGCCCGTTCTATACCTCTTTCGCCGGCGACCGCAGCGGTCACGGCACGTATTTTTCCATGCGCCGCGAACCGCGGCGTATTTCGGAAGTCGGCATCAACTCCGGCCCGAGAAGTACCTATATCGGTTCCGAAGTCTTCCTGTCCCTGGTGGATCAGCGCGAAGCGCCATACAAACATGATCTGCGCCAACTCGGCGCCGACATCACCGTTACCAACCGCGACCTGCCGTTATTGATGTCGATTGGCAACGAACACGATCTGACGCCGGTGGAATCCCTCCCCGTCCGGAACGTCCGCATCCTGCGCGGCCCCACCCACCCCGTTCCCGCCGTGCCGGAGGGAGAACTGACCTGGCGGCTCATCAGCCATCTTGGCCTTGGCTATCAGACCTTGACCGACACCTCGCCCGAACAAGGCGCGGAAGCGCTACGCGAGTTGTTCTCGCTGTACGCGGCGCTCGGCGATCCCGTGGTAGCGCGCCATGGTCAGGCCTTGCTCAGTGCCAAGCTTTCCGCCATTACGCGGCGACTGCCCGGCGCGGGGCCGCTCACGTTCGGCCGTGGCGTCGCCATCGACATCACTGTGGACGAAGCGCCTTTCGCCGGAACCAGCCCCTATCTTTTCGGTGCGGTTCTTGAGCACTACTTCGCTCGCCACGTGAGTATCAACACATTTACCGAATTGCGCTTCCACAGCGCCCAACGTGGCAAGCTCGGCACCTGGCAACCACGCTTCGGCCAAAGACCGATCGCATGAACGCCCGCGCCGAAACCGATAAAACAGACAGCGCAGCCGCCCTATGGGCATCCCTATCCGCGCGCCCATACGGCTACGACCTGTTTGCCCTGCTGCGCAGAATCGAATCCCTGCACGCCGAGCAACCACGCTTCGGCCAAGCCTATCGACCCGGCCATGAACCGTTGCGGATCGGGCAAGAACCCTCCACCATCTTCGCACCCGCCACCATTGCCGGCGTCGACAAGGCGCGAGCCGGCCTGCCGCCGAAACTGCGCATCTTCAGCTTTGGCCTATTCGGCCCCAACGGCGCGCTACCACTCGCGCTCACCGAATACGCGAGAGAACGAAAAATCCACCATGACGACAGCACCCTGGTGGATTTCGCCGATCTGTTTCATCACCGGCTTACCCTGCTGTTCTACCGTGCGTGGGCCGACGCCCAGTCCACGGCCAGCCTCGATCGCCCGAACGACGATGCTTTCACGCGCCATGCTTCGAGCACCGTTTCGCACGGTTTCGCGTCGCTACGCAACCGCGATTCGGTACCCGATTACGCGCGCCTGAACCATGCCGGCCACCTTGCCCGGCAAACCCGCAGCGCCGAAAGCCTGTGTGCGATTCTGAGCAATTTCTTCCAAGTACCGGTTGCCATGGAAGAGTTCGTCGGCCGCTGGCTCCCCTTGCCCCCCGAACAACGCACCCGCCTCGGCCCACGCCCCGGCGCGCGACTGGGCGTAGACAGCATTGCCGGCCAGGCGGTCTGGGACCGGCAGCACAGCTTCCGCCTGCGCCTAGGGCCCATGAGCCGCAGCGCCTACGAACGGCTGCTTCCCCCCGGTGCCGACCACTTGCCCCTGCGCGACTGGGTGCGCGAGTACATCGGCCTCGAATTCGTCTGGGATGCCCGTCTCGTGCTACGTGCGGACGAAGTTCCCAAAGCCACGCTGGCGCGCGATACACGCCTGGGCTGGAGTACCTGGATCGGTACGCGCCAACCCGGCGTCGACGCGGACGATCTGCTCCTCGACCCGGAGCGCCAATCCGCTCGCCCCCACTCAATCCATCGTTAAACCTATCTCACCAAGGAAGCCAGATCATGAGCTGGAATAATTTTCTTCCTCCAGGCACCCTCGGCAGACGCAGCGGATCCGTTCCCGTTCAAGACGGCACGCGCAACATCACCGCTTCACCACAGCCAGGAACCACCGGGCTCCACCCCCTGCCAGTTGGCACGCCGCGCACAAGCATTGCGGGGCTCAACCCCGCGCTTTCCTGCTACACCAAGGATTGCGCCAAGCCCGTCGACATTACCGACAAGAACGTGATCGACGGCTTTCTTGCCCAACTCGGCGCCCTATACCGCGCCTCGGTTCAGGAAGGCGAGGAAGCGGCCCGGCTTTGGGTGGATATCGCGTCGAAATCCAACACTCCGCAAGGGTCGTTTGTTCCCCCCGCTGGAGCGAGCGCCGCTTTGTGGACACCCGACATCGCACCCGCTACCGCAACCACGCTTGCCGCGGCGGGTTACGGCTTTACCGCGTTACCTAAAAATCTTATCCATTTCGCTTCCGATGCCGGCACGCATGGCGTTGCCCAAAGCGGCGTCCTGAATGCCGACACCTGGGGCTTGCACGGCATTTTCGGCCCAAGCACGTCCATGTCACGAGCTGGCCGCCCAATCAGCGGCCAAATCAAAAAAGCGGCCATACATCCGATCTTGCTCAATACCCCGGTCGGAACCGCGCGCATTCTCCCCTACCTCGTCCATATCCGCTGGGAGGAAGCGCGGTAAGCCGCGTGCGATGAAATGGCATTTCCCCTGCTCGACACCAATACTCACGAATACAACAACAGCATACGGATTTCTACCATGCGCCGCCTTTCCCGCTTTCTCCTGCAATACCCTGTTGCCGCGTTGCTTGCGCTTTCTCCGCTCGCCGGACATGCCGGACCGGACCCGCTCCTGGCCTTCGCCATCGACCAGATCTGGCACGGCGAAAGCCCGGCGGTATCAATCCTGGAAGAAAGGCCTGAAGCCAAAGACCCCAAACAGCCTTCGCGCTACTACTTCGTACAAACCAAGGACGCCCCGTCGTACACCGTGCTCAACGATGAGGACGCCTCAGTCGAATACGCGGGAAAACGCTTTTCCGCCGTCAAGTCCTTCTGGGGAGAGATTCCGGTTCTACAGCCGGAAAACACCAAGCTGCTGGAAATGACGGTGGGCCGCAATCGCTATCTGGTCCTGGCCGGCCCTGGATCGCGGCTGTTCACCGTTGGCGATTGGCAACGCTACACCTTCCTTGAGGTGCTCAACGTCAGCCGCCGCGCCGCGCCGTACCACTACGCCCTAATCTCCGACGCCAATCTCGGAGAGCGTGTCCTGGGTCGCCTGCCCGGCTCTCCGGTCATGAACTACGCCCGCCTCGTTCCCACCCGCTGGGCCTCCAACACCGAACCGGCCGCCTACGAAGTATTGATTTACGCCCTTGAAACACAGGGACTCAAACGCGCCATGGCGGACGATGGAAAACCGCTGGCCTATTCGCTTGCGCGTGAAAGCGCCGGTGGCGCCTGGCAACTGCAACGTATCGATCAGACACCGGTAGCCGACGCGCGCGACAAGGCCGGCCTTGCCTTTACCGTTTCCACACGGTACGAAGCGCCCGCACCGCAAACCAATCCCCAAACCAAACCGCAATCCACCCGTTGAGGAAGCATCGATGAGCGACATCAGCCGTACCGCCCTGTTTGGCAAACTCGATCCCATCCTCTACAAAGCCATCGAAGGCGCAACCGTCTTCTGCAAATTGCGCGGCAACCCTTACGTCGAACTGGTTCACTGGCTTCATCAACTGATCCAACTCAACGACAGCGATCTGCATCGCATCCTGCGCCACTACAACATCGACCAAGGCCGGCTCGCAACCGAGCTCACCAAAGCGCTCGACGCCCTGCCGGCGGGCGCAACCTCGCTCACCGACTTGTCGCAGCACGTCGAATCCGCCGTGGAGCGCGGCTGGGTTTATTCCACGCTGTTGTATGGAGACGACCGTATCCGGGGCGGTACCCTGCTGGTCGGCATGCTCAAGACGCCCAGCCTGCGCAGCGTGCTCGCCACCGCCGCCGCATCCCTGACTAAACTCGATGCCGACACGCTGGCGCGCGAACTCCCCTCCATCGTGCGTGGTTCGCCGGAAGATGGGCTCGCGGCCAACGACGGCACACGGCTTGCCGGTGCGGGCGCCGATGCCGGCGGCACGGGCGAACTGGACCCAAGCAAATCGCAACAAAGCGCGTTGCAGCGCTACGCCATCGACCTCACCGCGCGCGCACGCGCCGGCGAGATCGACCCCGTCACCGGGCGTGACGAGGAAATCCGCCAGATCATCGATATCCTTATGCGCCGGCGGCAAAACAATCCCCTGCTTGCCGGCGAAGCCGGCGTCGGCAAAACCGCCGTCGTCGAGGGCTTCGCCCTGCGCTTGGCTCAAGGCGATGTTCCGCCGCAACTCAAGGACGTCGCCCTGCTCATGCTCGACATCGGTCTGCTCCAGGCCGGCGCCGGCATCAAGGGAGAATTCGAACAGCGCCTGCGCCAAGTCATCGACGAAGTACAGGCCAGCCCGCGCCCGATCATTATTTTCATCGATGAAGCGCATACCCTCATCGGCGCCGGCGGCGCGGCTGGTACCGGCGACGCCGCCAACCTGCTCAAACCCGCGCTCGCCCGTGGCACGCTGAGAACCATCGGTGCCACCACCTGGAGCGAATACAAGCGGCACATCGAGAAAGACCCTGCGCTCACCCGTCGCTTCCAACTCATCCAGATCGGCGAGCCCGACGAAACCCGCGCCATCGCCATGGTGCGCGGCATCGCCGACACGCTGGAAAAACACCACGGTGTTCATCTGCTCGACGAAGCCATCGCCGCGGCGGTCCGCCTTTCATATCGCTACATCCCGGCGCGCCAGCTTCCCGATAAAGCCGTAAGCCTGCTCGATACCGCCTGCGCCCGCGTCGCCATCAGCCAGCATGCGCCCCCCGCCGCTGTGGAAGACTGCCAGAAGCGCATCGAAATCCTGCGCACGGAGTTAGCCATCATCGAAAGGGAAAGCGCCATCGGCCTCGACGTCGCCGAGCGCGAAGCCACCTGCCGCGCGCAACTCGACCAGTTCGAAACCCAACTGCAGGAACTTGAAACACGCTGGCAGCGCGAGCGCGATCTGGCCAACCGCCTGTTCGAGCTGCGCTCCGCCCTGCGTCAGGAACACGCCGCCGAAATCGCCGCCGCCGCTGCGGAAGGCGCCCCGCCTCCGGTCACGGACGAAGCTGCTCCCCCACCCGACGCCGCGCCATCCAACGATGTGCCCGCTACGGAATCCTCTGCGGAGCCCTCGGCGGAACAACGCGACGAACACACGCGCCTGCATCGTGAATTGACTGAACTGCAAGGCGAAGACCCATTGGTCCATCCCGCGGTGGACGCCGCCGCCGTTGCCTCCGTCGTCGCCGACTGGACCGGCATCCCCGTCGGGCGCATGGTGCGCAATGAAATCGAAGCCGTGCTCAATCTCGTCACCACCCTCGACCGGCGTATCGTCAGCCAGCGCCACGCCCTCGAACGCATCGCCAGCCGCGTTCAAACCTCCCGCGCCAAGCTCGACAACCCGGACAGGCCAGTCGGCGTTTTCCTGCTCGTCGGTCCGTCCGGCGTCGGCAAAACCGAAACCGCGCTGGCGCTGGCCGATACCCTGTATGGCGGCGAGCACAACCTCATCACGCTGAACATGAGCGAGTTCCAGGAAGCGCACACCGTCTCCACGCTGAAAGGCGCCCCGCCGGGCTACGTGGGTTATGGCGAAGGCGGTGTGCTCACCGAGGCTGTCCGGCGCAAACCGCATTCGGTCGTGTTGCTCGACGAAATCGAAAAAGCCCACCCCGACGTACACGAAATCTTCTTCCAGGTTTTCGACAAGGGCTGGATGGAAGACGGCGAAGGCCGCCACATCGATTTTCGCAACACCATCATCCTGCTCACATCCAACGTCGGCACCGACCGCGTCATGGCGCTCGCCCGTGATGTCGAGCAACTCCCGACACCCGAGACGCTCGCCGACGCCCTGCGCAAACCGCTGCTCGAAGTCTTTCCCCCGGCCTTCCTGGGCCGCCTTGTCGTCATCCCTTATTACCCGCTCGCCAACGATTCGCTCGCGCTCATCGTCAAGCTCCAACTCGACCGTATCCGCCAGCGCATCGTCGAACAGCACGCCATCGACTTCGACTACGACTCCACTGCTGTCGATCTCGTCATTCGCCGCTGCACCGAACTCGATTCCGGCGCACGCATGATCGACGCCATCC
Organism: Azoarcus sp.; assembly: GCA_031546845.1. GTDB lineage: Bacteria > Pseudomonadota > Gammaproteobacteria > Burkholderiales > Rhodocyclaceae > Azoarcus. Next base: position 120,988 of record JAVBJT010000036.1, read on the forward strand.
TCACGCACACCGTGCTGCCGCACATCAGCCGCGAGTTTCTCTCGTGCCTGGCCAGCGACCGTCCGCTGCGCGGCATTCGTCTAAGCGCCACCGATAGTGATTTCGCCTACCACTTCGACACCGGAGAGGTCTTATCATGAACCGTCCGCTGAACGCACTGACCCCGCTAGGAGACGCGCTCCGCTTTGACTCTCTGACCGGTCGCGAAGAACTCTCCCGCCTCTTTGAGTTCAGCCTCACCCTCAAGAGCGAACAACGCGACATCGACCCTGACGCCCTTCTAGGCCAATCGCTCAGCGTCGAAATCCAGACCGCGGCCGGCGTGCGTTACCTGAACGGCCAATGCGCCCGCTTCACCCACCTGGGCCCCGAAGGCCGGCTACACCGCTACGAAGCCCGCCTTCGCCCCTGGCTGTGGTACGCCACCCGGCGCAGCGACTGTCGCATCTTCCAACACAAGAGCGTCCCCGACATCGTCAAGGAAGTGCTCGCCCGTTATCCGTTCGATGTGCGCTTCACCCTCACGCGCAGCTACCGCAACTGGGACTACTGCGTGCAGTACCGCGAGACCGACGCCAACTTCGTCATGCGTCTTCTCGAACACGAAGGCATCTGGTTCTGGTTCGAACACAGCGCCGGTGAGCACACCCTCGTCCTATCTGACGAAATCGGCACCGCCAGCCCCTTCCCCGGCTATGCCAGCATTCCCTACTACAGCCCCGACCAGACCTACCCCGACACCGACCATCTCGATGGCTGGGCCGACGGCGGCCGGGTGAAATCCGGCAGCTATCTCGCGCGCGACTACAACTTCGAGATGCCCAGCGCCGATCTGACCACCTCGCGCGCCACCCCGGCCGACCACCCGCACGCAAGCTACGACATCTTCGACTGGCCCGGCGGCTACCAGACCCTCGCCGAAGGCGACCCCTATGCGCGTATGCGCATCGAGGAACTGCAAAGCGCGCACCACCGCGATCACGGCCAGGGCCGTGCGCGCGGGCTTGCTCCGGGGCGGCTCTTCACCCTCGAGAAGCACCCGCGTGCCATCTGCAACCGTGAATACCTCATCGTCGCCGCCGACTACCACTTCGCCGACAACGACTACGAAGCGCGCTCACAGGCCAGCTCACATACGCTACGCATCGCCATCGAAACCCACGCCACCGACCGGCCCTTCCGTCCGCAGCGGCTCACGCCGAAGCCGCATACCCTCGGCCCCGAAAGCGCGGTGGTGGTCGGCCCGGCGGGCCAGGAGATCTACACCGACAACCACGGCCGGGTAAAAGTCCAATTCCACTGGGACCGCTACGGCAAGAAAGACCAGAATAGTTCGTGCTGGATTCGCGTCTCCCACCCCTGGGCGGGCGCCGGCTTCGGTGGCATCCACGTTCCGCGTATCGGCCAGGAAGTACTCGTCGATCACCTGAACGGCGACCCCGACCTGCCCATCATCACCAGCCGCGTCTATAACGCCGAACAGACCCCGCCGTGGGAACTGCCGGGTAACGCCACCCAGTCGGGCTTTTTGACCCGCTCGAGCCTCGGCGGCACCGCGGCCAACGCCAACGCGTTCCGCTTCGAGGACAAGAAGGGCGCCGA
>JAVBJT010000051.1:0-32611 GCA_031546845.1 Azoarcus sp.
ATGTCGCTCGCCCGCGCCTACGAAGCGGAATCGCAGATCGGCGAAATGATGCAGGACGGCAACGACGGCGAATCGGTGCAGGAACTGTGGGCCCTGGCTCAGCCGCTCGAAGGGCTCGCGCGCAACGTCGGCATGCACGCGGGCGGCGTGCTGATCGCACCAGGCAAGCTCACCGACTTCTGCCCGCTGTACATCGCCGACGGCGACGACGCCACCCCGGTATCGCAATTCGACAAGGACGACGTGGAAGCCGCTGGGCTGGTCAAATTCGACTTTCTCGGCCTGCGCAACCTCACCATCATCGAACTCGCGCTCGAATACGTAAAACAGTTGGAAGGTAGCCGGCCCGACCTAATGAGCCTGGGCTTCGACGACCCGGCCGCCTATCAGATACTGAAAGATGCCAACACCACCGCGATCTTCCAGGTGGAATCGGAGGGCATGAAAAAGCTGCTGAAAAAGCTCGCCCCCGACCGCTTCGAAGACATCATCGCCGTGCTCGCGCTCTACCGCCCGGGGCCGCTCGGCTCGGGCATGGTCGACGACTTCATCCTGCGCAAGAAAGGCCAACAGGCCATCGACTATTTCCACCCCGATCTCAAAGCCTGCCTGGAGCCGACCTACGGCGTCATCGTGTACCAGGAACAGGTGATGCAGATCTCGCAGATCATCGGCGGCTACACCCTCGGCGGCGCCGACATGCTGCGCCGCGCGATGGGCAAGAAAAAACCCGAGGAAATGGCGCAACACCGCGAAACCATCGCCGCGGGCGCGAAACAGAAAAACTACGACCCAGCGCTGGCCGAACAACTGTTCGACCTGATGACCAAATTCGCGGAATACGGCTTCAACAAATCGCACACCGCCGCCTATGCCGTGGTCACCTACCACACCGCATGGCTCAAGGCACACCACTGCGCCGCCTTCATGGCGGCCACGATGTCCTCCGACCTGGACAACACCGACACCGTCAAAATCTTCTACGAGGATGCCATCTCCAGCGCCAACGGTCTGACCGTGCTGCCGCCGGACGTGAACACCTCGGACTACCGCTTCGTCCCGGTCGACCGCAAAACCATCCGCTACGGCCTCGGCGCCGTCAAAGGCGTGGGCGAACCGGCGGTGCGCGCGATCATCGCCGCCCGCGCGGCGGGACACACATTCCATGACCTGTTCGACTTCTGCACGCACGTCGACCGCCGGCTGGTCAACCGCCGCGCCGTCGAAGCACTGATCCGCGCCGGCGCGCTGGATACCCTCACCGGCCATGCCGGGCTGGACCGCGCGCAACTCATGGCCACCGTGCCGCTCGCGCTCGAAGCCGCCGAGCAAGCCGCCGCCAACGCCCTGCAAGGCGGCCTGTTCGACGCCCTGCCCGAAGCGGCCGGCGCGGCCCCCACCTTCGCCGCGATGCGCCCGTGGAACGAACGCGAACGGCTGAAGGAAGAAAAAATCGCCATCGGCTTCTTCCTCTCCGGCCACCCCTTCAACAGCTACAAGACCGAAGTGCGCCGCTTCGTGCGGCGCACGCTGGCCCAGATCGAACCCGCGCGCGAACCGGCCATGCTCGCCGGCGTCGTGATGGAAGCGCGGACCAAGATGGGCACCCGCGGAAAAATGATGTTCGTGCAACTGGACGACGGCACCACACCGCGCGAAGTCGCCATCTACGCCGAAGTGCTCGACGCCAACCGCAGCAAGATCGTCACCGACGAAGTGCTGATCGTCGAAGGCAAAGTGAGCAACGACGACTTCTCCGGCGGCCTGCGCATCGTCGCCGACCGCCTGCTCACACTCGGCGAAGCGCGCGCCCGCTTCGCCCGCGCGCTAAGCCTGCGGATCAACGGCACAACCGTCGGCGGCGCGGCCGCCGTCACACGCCTGGAACAACTCCTCGCCCCTTTCCGCGACAGCGGCTGCCCCATCAGCGTGCGCTACCGTAACGCCACCGCCGAAGCCGAACTCCCCTTCGGCGACACCTGGCGGGTGCGGCTGGAAGAAGCACTGCTCGACAGCCTGCGCGAATGGCTATCGGGAGAAGCGGTAGAGGTGGTTTATCCGGCGTGATTTCGAATGCTGAATGTCATGCAGGCAAACGCAAGCAGACCCGGATACGGATCAACGTTTTTAGCTACCCGCTCTTGAAAGCACCGGATATAAAGCCGGGAGGATATTCGTCTGCTTCAAGCACATCGATTTTTTTTTCAGGGTGGCGAAAAGGTCCACCGGCCCGTCTGAATCACAACCGCTCTTCCAGATGCGCGGCAGGCACCATGCGGCTGTGTAGCACCGCGACGACAATCAACGCATCCTCGGTCGCCCGGTAGTAGATCATATGGCTGCCGTAGGGGTAGCTGAAAATGCCTTCACGCAAATCATCGGCACGACTGCGTCCAATGCCCGGCATCTTGAGCAACATGCGCAGCGTATCGCGCAGCTCGGCCAGATAATCATTAGCCTGCTGCTCGCCCCATTTCTGTATGGTGTAGCGGCGGATGTCCTTCAGGTCTTCCTGTGCCTGTGGGGTAAAACGGCAGCCGCGCATCAGCCATGCTCGCCGTCGATCAGGGCTTGCATGAACGCCTCACTATCGACGGTGTTACCGGCAACGATGTCTTTCTCGGCCTGGGCGATTCTGTCCTTCAACAATTGCAGTTTCAGGGTTTCCAGCGCCGTATAGTCGTCGGCGGACACCAGCACGGCAATCGGTTTGCCGTTGCGGCTGATTTGGATCGGGGCCTGCTGGGCCTTGACCAGCATATCGCCGAATTGGGTTTTGGCTTCATTTGCCGTCATGGTTCTCATCGCAATCCTTTCGCGCGAATCGTTCGATTCGTTCCATTGTAGTGGATTTATCGGGGAAAGCCAGGAACGGCACAAAGCTCGCCGGTAGCTGAAAAGGAAATCATCCAGCTAGATGGATGCTCCGGGGTCAAGCGCCTGAAGAAGCCACACCAGGACCGTGCGAACATCGAAATGCTCAAGGAGGTACCCGTGGGCACGGCTGGAAAAAACGCTGCTCGACAGCCTGCGCGCAGGCCGCAGGGGGAAGTGGCGAAAGGGGTCTATCTAATCCGAACGAACGGCCGCGAGAATCGCAGCGCGGCACGCATGCCCCACCCGCGTTTCAGCGTTCGTCGTCTTCGGTTTCTGCCTGTCTGGCGAACTCCGGGTCGTTCTGGAACCAGTCCTCGCCCATGACCTCGACCGGGTGCGGACAGCGTTCGTTGCCACAGGCCATCGAATTCGTGGGGCAATAACGGTCGCAGCCCCAGCAGATACGCTCGGGGTGTTTGGGCAGCAAAGGGACTTTTTTGGCCATTGCAGTGGCGCCAGGCCGCAGGAAAAACGTGAAGGGCGAGTATACGACACCGCCCCGCGCCAAAGGTTTCAGGGAGCCGGCCGATCCGGCCTTTTCAAAGTGTCGGCCGCTGCTCGAAAGGCGTGGGTGCGGGCTCTTCGACCGGCGCAGCGAGCACGACGGCCTCCACCTCGCTCACGCGCGCGGCGGGCGGGCCGTGGCGGCACCATTTGGCGAAGCGGTCGATCGTGGTGGCGGGGCCGTGGGCCAACGCCTCGACGCTGCCGTCGGCGCGGTTGCGCACCCAGCCGGCAAGGCCGAGCCGCACCGCCTCGGCGCGCGCGGCGGCGCGGTAGCCTACCCCTTGCACGCGGCCGCGAATGCGTAGCAAGCGGGTTTCGGCAGCGGTTGCAGGCGCGCTCTTGTCAGGCATAAGACACCTCCGGTGCTGAACCGCGAATATGCTCCGCGCGAATCAATGCGGTGGTGAGATTGGCGGTCACATTATCCTCGCCCAGGCGGTCGAGAAAGCCCGAGCGGAACACGATGGAGCCCGGCTGCGTGTTGAGGTCGCACAGAATCAGCGTAGCGCCGCGCTTGCCCAGGTTGCGGTGCAGGGTCTGCAGAATGTCGAGGCCAGTGGTGTCGATGTTGATGACCTTGTTCATGTCGAGAATCACTACGTCCGGATGCCCATCCTGCATCAACAGCAGATTTTCCAGCTTGTTCGAGGCGCCGAAGAACAGGCTGCCGAACATGCGATAGGCCAGGATGCGCGGCGTGCCGTCAGAACGGGAAAGTGCTTCGACACCGTAATGCTCTTCGAGCGCGATGCGCTCGATGCGGGTCAGATCGGAAACGCGGTAGATGAAGAACAGGCTCGCCAGCACCATGCCCAATTCCACCGCCAGCGTAAGATCGAACACCACGGTGACGAAGAAGGTGCCAAGCAGAATGGAGCGGTATTGCACGGAATAGCGCGCCAGCTCTTTCGGCTTGAAAGCGCGCCAATCGCCCATATTGACCGAAACGAGAACGACGATGGCCGACAACGCAGCGAGCGGAATATGGCTCGCCAGCGGCGCAAGCGCCAAAACAATGGCCAGCAGTACCAGCGAATGCAGCATTCCCGCGATGGGCGTGCGGCCACCGGTGCGGATATTGGTGGCGGTACGGGCAATCGCCCCGGTGGCGGCAAAGCCGCCGAACAGCGGCGCGACAAAGTTGGCGATCCCCTGCGCCATCAACTCCTGATTGGGGTCATGGCGGTCGTCGATCTGGCTGTCGGCCACGCGCGCCGACAGCAGCGACTCAATCGCCCCGAGCAGCGCAATGGTCAGCGTCGGCGCGATCAGCTTGCCCAGCAGGCTCAAGGACAAGGCCGGCACGGCAAACGCGGGCAGATCGCGCGGAATGCCGCCAAAGCGGCTGCCGATGGTTTCCACCGGCAGGCCGATAACAGCATTGACCGCGGTGGCCAGAATCAGCACCACCAACGGCGCCGGTAGCCGTCGCATCCACCTCACGCGCATGGCCTGCCGGTTCCACACCAACAACAACGCAATCGACGTCACCGCAAGCGCCACGGTGGGCCAATCCAGCGTCGGCAGCGCATTGAGCAGCGCCTTCATCTTGCCGAAGAACTCACCCGGCAGATTGTCGATGTGCAGCCCGAGAAAATCCTTGATCTGCGAAATGAAAATGACCACGGCAATACCGTTGGTGAAGCCGATGACGACCGACAAGGGAATGAAGCGGATCATCGTACCCAGCCGCAGCGCGCCCATGGCGAACAACAGCACGCCCGACATCATCGTGGCGATGAGCAGATTCTGCACGCCGTAATCGGCCACGATGGCATAAACGATGGGAATGAACGCCCCCGTCGGGCCGCCGATCTGCACCCGCGAACCACCCAGCGCGGAAATCAGAAAACCGGCGACGATGGCTGTCCAGATACCCGCCGTGGGCGACATGCCGGAAGCAATGGCGAACGCCATCGCCAGCGGCAAAGCCAGCACGCCGACGGTAATCCCGGCGGACAGATCGTGGGTGAAAGCCTCTTTTCCGTAACCCGGCAGCGTATCGAGCAACCTGGGGCGAAATGCGATCTTCATGCCACCGCCCTCATCTCTTTCTCCATCCGTGTGCACTCTGTCATATTAAATTCCCAGGCCCGCCCCGCTCGGTCCCGGCTGGGCGGCAAGCCAGGCCGTGTCGAACCGCGCGATGGCGAGCGCCGCGGCCTCGCCGTTATCCACGCAGAACTTGCCACGCGAACGGTCGGCGTGGAAACGGATCAGAAAATGCCGGTCGTCGGCGACAAGAAACGCCTGCTCATCAAGCTGACTGCCTTCGGCAACGACACGAACCGCCACGCGATGACCGAAGCGGCCAACGAAATTCAGCAACCTTGGCGCCTCGCGTTCGAGATAAGCCGGGTCGCGCAGCAGAATGCGGATTGCCTCCGGGTGCGGCGACGTGCGCGCCAAAGCTTGCAAAGCCTCGACCCCCGCCATGCTCTCCAACCCGGTTTCGGCCAGATCGGGATCGAAAATCCGCAAACCGCTCCGCGCCAACCCGAGCGCCTCAAGCACCGCCGCGCGGTACTCGACATAGGAATCGAAAAGACGTTCTTCCGGATGAGTCATGATTTTTATTCAAAACGATTTATTGAAATGAGCGGCTACGGCTGCCGTGACCCCATCGTACGGATCGAAAGCGCCGCAGCGTACCAAACAAACGCATTCCAAACGCATTCCACCGGAGAAAAATCAAACGGCCCCCGGACACGGAGGCCGATCACAGCGTAATTATTGATTATAAGATGAGATAACGGCAAACAAGCCGGCGCGCGCGATTTTCACCCGGGAAACCCGCCTTGCCGGTAAAATTGCTGGTTTTCCGTCAGGTCACGCCATGCTTATCGCCACCATCGAATCCTTGGATCACGAAGGCCGAGGCGTAACCCATATAGACGGCAAAGCCCTCTTCATCGACGGCGCCCTGCCGGGCGAAACAGTCGAATATTCGGTCTACCGTCGCCGCCCGAGCCACGAACAAGCCCAGGCAACGCGCATCCTCAAGGCCAGCGCCCAGCGCGTCACACCGCGCTGCCGCTATTTCGGCGTTTGCGGCGGCTGTTCCATGCAGCACCTCGATCCCACCGCGCAAACCGCCGCCAAGCAACGCGTACTCGAAGACGCGCTCTGGCACATCGGTAAAATCCGGCCCGACATCATCTACCCCGCCATTCACGGCCCCGCCTGGGGCTATCGCTACCGCGCGCGCATCGGCGCCCGCTTCGTACCGAAAAAAGGCGGCTCGCTCGTCGGCTTTCACGAACGCCGCTCCAGCTATATCGCCGACATGCTATCGTGCGAAATCCTGCCGCCGCATATTTCCGCCCTGCTGCCGGCACTGCGCAAGCTCATCGCCAGCCTATCCATACCCGACCGCCTACCACAGATCGAAATCGCCGTCGGCGACACCACAACCGTCCTCGTCTTCCGCAACCTGCTGCCGCTCACCGCCGACGACGAAACCCGGCTCGCCGCCTTCGCCGACGAACACGGCGTGCAAGTGTGGCTGCAACCCGGCGGCCTGGACACCGTCGTCCCGCTGCACCCCAAAAACGGCCCCGGCCTCGCCTACACCCTGCCCGAATTCGATGTGCGGATGGATTTCCGCCCCACCGATTTCACCCAGGTCAACGTCCACATCAACCGCCTGCTCATCCGCCGCGCAATCCAACTGCTTGACCCGCAGCCGGGCGAACGCATCGCCGACCTATTCTGCGGCCTTGGCAACTTCACCCTGCCCATCGCCCGCCGGGGCGCCACCGTAATCGGCGTCGAAGGCAGCGAAACCCTCGTCGCCCGCGCGCTCGACAACGCACGCCGCAACGGCCTCGAAAAACAGTGCGAATTCCACGCCGCGAACCTCTTCGAAGCCACCGAAGACAGCCTCGCCGCGCTCGGCCCGCTGGACAAACTCCTCATCGACCCGCCGCGCGAAGGCGCCATCGCCGTCGTCAAAGCCCTGAGCGAACGGCAAAGCCCCCCGCGCATCGTCTACGTATCCTGCAGCCCCGCCACCCTCGCCCGCGACGCCGCCGTGCTCGTGCACGAAAAAGGCTACACCCTGCGCGGCGCGGGCGTCGCCAACATGTTCCCGCAAACCTCGCACCTCGAATCCATCGCCCTGTTCGAACGCCCACGCGAATAAACAAACCAGCGCGAACCCGAGCAAGCACGGGTGCTATACTCGCGGCCTCCCCGGCCGAGAGCGCCGCGATACCGGACCGGGGGCATCTACAGGAAGCGTGGCAGAGTGGTCGATTGCACCGGTCTTGAAAACCGGCAACGGGCAACCGTTCGTGAGTTCGAATCTCACCGCTTCCGCCAATTTTCTTCATAAGTCAATGATTTTAATAAATTTTATATTTTGGTAGCGAGCCTACCCATGTTTCTACCCACGCCAATTCTGTTGGCTGGGTAGTGTGTCCATACGTCTTTACTCCGGCCGGCACCACGCCCCCCGCAAATGCGGTTTCCAATCCCGTTCGTGCCCTCGCCGAAGCGCAATCAGCCGCACCGTCAACCAATAGCGATAACGACTGATCGCAGACAGCGATGCCGTATGCCGTTGTAGAAACCAGCGCAAGTGTTTGACTCGCCAGGTCCACGGATTGTCCAGACCCCACTGCGCATGGATCGCTGCCTGGATGATCCGGGCCTGATGCAGATGACGCTCGCGGCTCGCATGTGCGCCGCTCAGCACACCGCCGAGAAACACGCGCATATCGATGCTCATCGCCGCCCACCCACATAAGCCGACACCACATCGATGCGGTGATGGCCGAGTTCCACCGCAATCTGCTGGCGCGCGGCGCGATCACGTGTACGGTCGTTGCGATGCAACGTACCGCCGAGCACGGGCGCCGGATGCCCCGTCAATTGCGCATAACGCTCGCACGCATAGGCTGCGCGCAGCTCATGAAATCCTTTCACCCCATGCTCGTGCAAGATCGTCCGCGCAGGACGGACCTGCCGATTCAGGAAGCCCGCATAGGACTCCCCCGGCGCCAACAGATTGCGGCTGCCGCGCGGTGACGCCGCCCGTGCCTGCTCCAGTGCAGCGCGCAGCGCATCAGTCGCGGGCACCCAGCGCGGCGCCGATGCCCCCCGCCGACCGCCCTTGGTGCCGTCCTGGATGTTGATCGCCCCATGCTGCCGGACCTCTCGTTGCAGACGCGGCAGGTCGGCCAGAATCGCTTCGCGCAGCCGCATGCCACTGGCGCGCGCCAGCGCCACGATGGCGGCGCTGCGCGCGTCACCTTGCATGTGCATCGCCGTTGCCAAGGCTGTACCGGTCGCGCGTACCGCTTCGACTGGCGCCAGTTGCCGTACCGTGCGGCGGGCTTGTTCCAACGCCGCACGCGGACTGGCGATTCTCATCTGCCGATCACCGCGCAGCGCTTGGAGTGTTTGATTGACACTCGACAGCCGGTTATGTGCGGTCGCAATCGCCACGTCGCCGCGCGTGACTGCTTCGCGTAGCGATTGCGCATAGCGGGCGAGCGCGGCGGCATCGAGTTTGCGTGCATCGCCAATGTGCTCGTGCGTGCGACACCAATCGGCGAACAAACGCCAACGCTCAGCATGCGCCTGTACGGTGGCGAAATGCCCGCCACCGAAATGCGCGTGTAATGCCTGCGCGCCGGCATAGTCCAACCGCCGGCCGAATCCGAAATTGCGTGCTCGGGAATCGGGATGTATCGCCATTGCCTTCCTTCCATTCGTTCTTCATGACTCGGCCGAGCCGAATCCGCTGCGCCTCACATCTCCCGCCGAAAAATCGGTTGAGTGTTAACAGGGAAGGCAGTCCCTGCACTGGTGAGGCGATGTCCCGTTGCGGGACCGACATACCCGATGCAACCAGCGTCCGAAGTCTCTCGAAGGAGACGGCGGGTGGACGCTCCCACGGCCGACGAGCCGTGAGCGGAGGGGATCGGGCAGGAACAGCACACCGAAGCGGCAAGGCGTCAGCCGGAATGTCATCCCGGTGTTCCCGAAGGAACGTCAGCCAGGCCGGTGATCGGTGCGGAGAAACGACGGTGCCCGTTTTGTCATGCGGGTTATCGCAGCGGAAAAGCCCCTGGCGAGGCTTCGGCACAGCGTGCCATGAGGAAAAGCGCGGGTGATCCGGCGCCCGTCTCTGTGTAGGGCACAGAGACGGGCGCGCTACCGCAGTCACATAGAGAGCCCCGATATGCTGGAGCGCAGGATGAACCGGCGGATGGCCGCCGAGGAGAAAACCAGCCAACGGCCAGTGAGAAATGACGTCCGTCGCGGTGGGATGCCGCGACCGTGCGCGTAAAGGAAGGACGTGAAGCGCACTGGGTTGAACCACCCCATGCGGGGCGTGGCCTTGAAGGTTCCGGCCACCTGGGATGGGCTGCTACGCAGCGCCATTACCCGAAACTAGATCACCGCTGCGGCAGCCCTGTCAAGACAACAAAAGCCGCGCTATCCAAGGGGATCCAGGCTGTTCTGGAACTGGAGTTGCTTCACTCCCCAGGCAGTTTCGGGCTGCACTCTCCAGGGGTCAGTAGAGAGAAGAGGCAGGGTTATCCACGGCTGGGCGCCAGCGCGCCTCTAACGCTGGCGGGCGGCCGGCGGTGGGTAACCCGTGTTCACCGCATCGTGGTCGAACGCAGGCGCTGAGGTATCAGCTAAAGTGGGGCGAATTTGAGTCTCAGCAAAGAAACTTGCATCGTCGATTTTTGGGGATATCGCTCACTGGCAATAGCCTCCTTCACGTACCGTACGGCTGCTCCCGGCCAAGAGGCGTCCTTTGAGGCGGAATGCCAAGTGTCCAGTCAAGGCTGAACTTGGATGTTCGGCAGCGACACCCGAGCGTCCGAACTCCTCATCACCAGTGTCATTTGGCAAGCTGCGGCTCGAACGACATATTGGATCGACCATAGGATGGGGACAGGCTAACGATGTGGCTCGAATGATTGTCCCCACCCGCGGTGGACTGGTACTACCGACACGCGCTTTCCCTTCAAGTCGCAAATACACTCTCCGGCGGTGCCGAGGCCGCCTGTGACCGTTCCGCAACTGCCTGATTGAATTTTTGTTCGATAACCGACCTGAGTCCATTTTGGACTTCGGAGGTAATTAGCTTCTTCGCATCGGAATTCGGGGAGCCTTTGTAAGACCAGCGTACCACTTCAAATATTAATTCAGAGCTGAATGAAACTGTTCGATTGCCACTGAAGCAAAATGTGACGCGACACTCTCCCTCATTTGCTGCGACTTTAAAGGGAAAGGCCACGTCCATCCTCAAGATGTAGTAGTGCTTGTAATATTTCTCGTCGTTTATGAGGAAAATGTCGTTAAGTCGCTCGCCATCGACATTGAATCGCCTAACGGTTTGCTTCATCCAAGAAATCTGTGGATCGTCTGGTAGCTCCGGGCCATCAGCATCGAGGCAGATTTCAATATCGTTTACGCAACCAGGCGACAGACAGCCCGCGTGTCCAGCGGTAAGTCGCTTGAAATAGCGAACTCGCTCTTCGTTGTTGAATGCACCGAAAGTAACCGAAAGCGGTTCATCTTCCTTTACGAGATTTTGTCCGTGAAGTAGCGTTGCGACGCGTGCGGTTATCTTTTTATTGACCTGCTCAGTTTCCTTCGAAGAGTGAGTCGATGTAAACTCGAGCTTCAGTTCCCCGCCTTGACGTTCAATAATGACTTGAGCATCAAAACTAAGTTCTCGTTGAATCCAGTCTTTGCTGTAATCTTTTCGGACTAATTGGTATGGGATGGAAATCTTTTCACCATCTACGATGATCTGTGGATTTGTTACGAAATCCACTCCAGACATCGAGCCTAAGATGTCGAATGAATCATCAAGTAGATCTTTCTTCAGCGGGGTGATCCAGTCAGCTTCCTTCGTAACAAGATCTAATCTAGCCACCTTAACCTTGGGAAGGGATTCACGACTAATGCCGCTTTCAATCAAGCGGGTAAAGTTATCTGGAGTTAGGAGGGTTGCTGAAAGCAGTGGAACTGTAATCGATTTATCCGAGTTCCCAACAAATATACCCTTCTCCTTCAATGCAGCGTAAATATCTCCGTAGCTGACGTGTTCGCTTCCAAGAAGAATGCGAAGATCGGAACCGGAGACGATGGTTGATTTAAGATCAATCGCTTGCGCCGCGCTCATGGTCAGCCCTCATTCAAAAGGGTAAGGAAGGAACGGTTAAATGAGAAGGGCTCAATCTTCTCTTTTCGGTCTGAAAAAGCCAGTCGTGCCAGTTCTGCCTGACTCTTGTCTGTGGCGGCGTTGTAATCGGGCATGCCAATTTTGATGGTGGTAACCAGGCTGGTGCAAAACCTCAGTCCGTAAGCCATTAGCTTTTTGTACCCATCAGTACTAAAAGCTTGGTTTGCATATAGAATCATTTCTGTCTTGTCGCCGTCGTAAACTACGACTGGCAGCACATCTGATGCAATCAACTCCAGAGGCAAGAAGGTTCCGGTTCGCGCCTCATCGACTGTGGTGACCGTCCCAATTACTGGGTAAAAGAAGCTCCAGGGTTTATTCCGTTGCTTGATGTCGTCCATCACCTTCCACAGGAATCCGGCTCGACCACTGTCAATTAAATAAACCGGAACATCGGAATCCTGTTCGAGTCGAATCTTCGACAACGTCGGCTTGATGTCCCGATCGATGTCCCCGTCGTCGTTGTGAACCCATACGAGCAAGCCCGAGTGAGAGATATGTTTTCGTGCCTTAAAGGTTGAAACGACCTGCGATATTTCTTCGCTGTACCGCGCACATTCGATCACCTCGTGAAGTTCAGCAAGATGCTCTTTAAACTCCCTTTTCAGCGTAGCCTCCGATGACGGATACGCGCCCAATTTATTCTTTACAGATACATGAACTACATCCGTTCTCGTGTCGTGAAATGGATTATTGTAGATAAAAATCTGATCTTCGCCGTGACTCGCTCTTTGGTTTCCAGCATCGTTCTTGTGCGAGGGGGTATTGCATTTGATTGGTACGTTTCGGAGGCTATTCCCCCATCCAATTCTGACTAAGATACCACTGGCGATCTTCTCCCCATTTTCTCCTGAACTTTTCGATTTCTCCCCTGCCATTCTTATTCTCCTGCTTCTATATCGACGTCAATAATTGCCCGGTATCCATGTACTGTTTTGCTTATAGTGCACTTATCTAAGCGGGCTTTAGGGTTCGATATGGTTATGCCTATGCCATCACCCAAAGGGTACTGACGTAGCACGTTTCTGGTCTGGCGTGTCAATATTGTCGAATCAATCGCACTAGTTGAGAGCGAGGAAAATCCCGATTGATCTTCTAGTTGATGCGTTAAACGGCTTACTTCGTCTCTATTGAGATATCGTTCAGAGACCTCTTCGACATCCCGATAGCTCAGCGTTTCATTTGCTGAAAACACATCTACTAGATCGCGGCGTAGTGACATTCCAGCCTCTACGTCGATTCGGGAGCAAACCTGCTTCACGAATTTCGCTGCCAACTTTGCCGTAGATTTTTCCGTCTGTCTTGGCCTCGCTTTGAGAAATGCCTCAGCCCAATACTTGGTCTGTTGGCCGCTAGATTCTTTTACAAGCACTTCGAAGGAGCTTCCGATAATCAGAGCGCCCTTCTGAATATTCGAAACTGGTATACCGCTAAGCTCAATAAGATTCAGCGAATGGCTGGTTCGCTCGACATCCAAAAAAGTCTCGCGCTGCTCTATCTTATATAGGCCTAGCGCGAATTGAGGGTCGCCATCAACTCTCACATCGTGGAAAAGTATTGCAATAAATTCACCTGCCGCAATACTTGGATGCGTAGAGGCTGCATATAGCTGCTTGGCTATATTTTGTGTGAGGCTTATGAAATCATCTGTCTCCGAAAGAGTTCGAGACGAAAACCGTCGTACGGCATTAAGTGTTATGTCCGATTCGTGATAGAATTCAAAGTCTTCGCCGGTCTTTGCGAGCGGGGTGAGATAGTGCCTAAGCAGCGTGTCGTACAGTTCTGCTGTGCCGCGAACTTCTTGTTGTGACAGTTCACAACCCTCTTCGCGCAGTCGATTTCCGACTCGGTGAACTACGCAGCGCATGACTCGTGCTGAGCTGATATCAAGCATCTTTGGAATTCCTCCTGATTTTTGCTGCGGCTACGACGCAGTACAGGTCAAATGTAACTCTGTATTCGATGTGCGTGGCTGAGGAAAACGCGTGCAGCTACGCATTTTCTAAGGTCTGACGGGGCGATTCTGCTGTTACTCCGCAGAATACGCCAGAAGTTGAAAAACCAGGGAGGGCTCCATGACGATCACCGATTGCATCGAGGAGTTGCCCCGTGCGAAACCATTGCTTAGCGTCATTTAGGCAGTCAGGCTTGTCGAGCAGTTAAATGCGACAGAGGGCGGTCAACGTTGGGCTGGGTGCTTTCAAGGCCCAACGATCATCAACTCGCCGCAGCCACTACACTTGCTCAGTTGAAGTTCAACGGCAGCAAGTGCCTTCCTTCGCCGTCGTCTCCCGATCTTCATCGTTTCGCGCTTCCAACCGCAAAGCAGTTGGTGGCGACCTTCCGCTCTGGCCGAAGAATTGACATTCGCGGCCGCCACTCTGACTGGCAACAATCGCTGCCAAGCGATCACTTGCACTGCGCGTCCCAATTTCCGCTTTGGATCGAGAACTGCCCTGGTAAATGGCAGTCCAGCCGTTGGAGCATGTTGAGGATGTTTCTGCTGATGACTTGACGTGGTTCGGATCGGTGGAAAAGAGATCACGCTGTCCGTGGAGTTTGCAGGAGAGCAGCTCTTTGACGGTGGTTAAGCCATTGATGCTCGAACAAAGAAAACTGGATGTGTACTATGGGCGCTGCCGTTTTGTCTGAGTGGAAAGCGATTGTTGTTGCTGCCCTGCGGCAATCTCGATTCGTGCTTCAGCTCCAAGTCGTCCGTGGAGCACACGAGGTCCGACCTTGCGAGCCCCCCTGAAAATGACCCTGATATGACCAAACCGCAAGCGCCGCAACCTGGTGAATTTCTGCTCTACGAAACCGAGGATGGCCGCACCCGCATCGAATGCCGCTTCGTCGAAGATTCGCTGTGGCTCACGCAGGCGTTGATGGCCGATCTGTTTCAGGTCAAGGTGCCGACCATCAACGAGCACCTCAAAACCCTTTACGCCGAGGGCGAGATTCAGGCCGAGGCAACTATTAGGAAATTCCTAATGGTTCGCCAGGAGGGCGCTCGCCAGGTCAGCCGGAGCATTGAGCACTACAACCTTGATGCCATTCTGTCTGTCGGCTATCGGGTCCGCTCCCTCCGTGGCACCCAGTTTCGACGTTGGGCCACTGACCGGCTGCGGGAGTATTTAGTCAAGGGCTTCACGCTGGATGATGAGCGCCTGAAGAGTCCGCCCATCGCCGGTTCGGCCGTGCCAGACCGCTTCGACGAGCTGCTGGAACGCATCCGTGACATTCGGGCCAGCGAACGCAGGATGTACCTGCGGGTACGCGAAATCTTTGCAATGGCGGCGGACTACTCGCCCACGCTGCCGGAAACCACCCAGTTTTTCCGCATCATCCAGAACAAGCTGCATTTCGCTGTCACCGGCAAGACGGCCGCCGAACTGATTGCCGAACGTGCCGACAGCAATCGCCCGAACATGGGCCTGACAACCTGGAAGACGGGCAGCGTACAAAAGGCCGATGTGACCGTGGCCAAGAACTATCTTCACGAACCGGAGATTGGCGAGCTCAATCGCATCGTGACGATGTGGCTGGACTTCGCGGAGGATCAGGCACGCCGCCGCAAGGAGGTGTTTCTGAAAGACTGGGCCGAGAAACTGGATACCTTCCTGAAATTCAATGAGCGCGACGTGCTTGAGGGTACGGGCCGTGTTTCCAAAAAACAGGCCGACGCCCGCGCGGAGAGCCAGTACGAGCAGTTCGCCGCCCAGCGACGAGCGCTGCTGGAGGCGGAAGGAGCCGAGTTCAACGTACGTGCGTTGGAGAATGCTGCCAAGGCACTGCCGAAGCCTGGCAAGAAGAGTAAGTGAGGTTGCTGGATAGCGGGACTGCACTGATTGCTCAGTGTGTGGGCTAGGAACTGCCTTTCACCTGACTATCGCGATGCGGTGAACACGGGTTGCCCACCGCCGGTCGCCCGCCAGCGTGAGAGGCGCGCTGGCGCCCGGCCGTGGATAACCCTGCACCGTCCAGGATCAATCAGATAGATCGCAGTAGAAGGCGCCGTCAGCTTGCTCCTGATGGTGTATCGCAGTACCTGGCCCAGTCAGCCATCAATGCCGCACGCTTTCTCAGCAAATCCCCCCGTTGATAGGCGGCTTCGGCCTTGTCCTTTAACTGGTGCGCGAGCGCGTGCTCGATCACTTCACGTGGGTGTGCTGTGGTCTCACCGGCCCAATCACGGAACGTCGAACGAAACCCATGCTGTGTGAAACCGCCTCGTTCCATACGACGCAGGACGGCGAGCAGCGACATGTCCGACAAAGGCTTCTTCTTGAAGGCCGGGAACACGTATTCGTCATCCTTCGTGCGCGGAAGAGATTGCAGTAGCGCGAGGGCTTCGTCCGACAACGGAACGCGATGTTCTTTGCCAGCCTTCATCCGCTCGGCAGGGACCGTCCAAAGGCGGGCATCAAGGTCGATTTCTGCCCATGTGGCACCGCGCACTTCACCAGAACGCGCCACTGTCAGGATGGCGAACTCCAGTGCGCGGGGCGCTATGCCCTCGCGTTCGCGCAAATCAACCATGAATGCGCCAATTTCCATGTATGGCAGCGCTGCATGGTGTTCGACTGCCTGCACCTTGCTTCGGGCAGGCAGCAGCTTATCCAGATGGCCTCTCCAACGTGCTGGATTCTCGCCTTGTCGGTAGCCCCGCACCGTGGCCCAGTCCAGTACGGTTTCCACGCGGCCGCGCAGACGGTTGGCGGTTTCGGTTTTCGTGTGCCAGATCGGCTCAAGAACACGCAACACCAGCGCCGTATCGACGGCGGCAACGGCAAGCTGGCCGATGACGGGGAACGCATAGGTCTCCAGCGTGGTAGCCCACTGTTTGCCATGCTTCTCATTTTTCCACCCGGCACGATGCGCCTCGATGTAGGCGATCGCGCACTCGGCAAACGTTTTCGTGTTCGCCGCCTCCAGGCGCGCGTCGGCTCGTTTGGCTTTCCTTTCCTCGATGGGGTTTCGTCCTTCCTTGACCGCCTTGCGACAAGCCTGCGCTTGCAGGCGTGCTTCAGCCAGGCTCACGGTGTGCGCTGCCCCCAAACCCATTTCGCACACTCGACCCTGAAACGAAAAACGGCACACCCATGACTTGCCGCCCAGCTTGCTGATCTGCAACCATAGACCACCACCATCGCCGTAGTAGCCGATCCTCTTCGCCCTTTGCACACCGAGTGCTGAAAGCTTGTTGATACCTCCTGCCATGGCTTCTTTCTACCCATGTTTGTACCCATGAAATTGAAGCTGATTTGGGTAGATTTTTCAAGACATGAGTGGATGAAAAATGGAAGAATACTTCTACATGATGTTGAAAAACATAAAGAAAATAGAACTCATGAGACAGTGGTGGAACATTCGTCCAACGGACACCGCTTCCGCCATATTTCAGCCAAAGCAGTTGATTTGCTTTGGCTGTTATTTTTTCCTTTGCTTTCCCGCCCAAAATTGACCTACCAGGGCCGTGCAATTGATTGCACGGATGAGGAAGAGCATTCAGGTATTTTTGCGTCATTGAGAAAATCCCCGGCTTTGCCGGAGAGCTCCAAGGGCTTGGCCTATACGGCGGTCATGTGAATCTGATATCTCGACCAAGAAATGGAGATTCACGATGCCAGACTATCAGGATTTGAGCACACCAAACGGGCAAGAAGTTGGCTCGATACGGACAAGCATACAAAGACAGAACGGCGGTCCGATTGCCCGCCGCTGCGGAGCGTGTGCCACTAAGCGCGCTATAAAACTGAAGAAATGACACAGTTCATTTGATAAGACCATTATTTTTCATAGCCCTATCAGCCATCTTTATCACAGGACTCTCAATAAAATAAAATGAGAAAATTGATATTGAAATAACTATTGGCGTTATTGAAAACACAACCACCCAATACGAAGTACTACTAAGCGCACCGATGAAATCAAAGCCAAATAAAAACCTAAAAGAGACAAACAAAACAACACCATGAAGCATATATATTCCATATGATACTTGGCCAAGAATTTTTACTGCATTAAATCTTAAAATACCAAAAAAACCACAACCACAGCATATTAAAGCAAATGCCGTTGAAATTAAAACTATAGGCTCAGTTGCGTAAACACCTTGATATGAGCACGCCGTGTAAATAAAAATACCAATAGAAACAAAAGAGGCTACTTTTTTTCTCGAAAAATTTCTGATTTTTTCATAATCTGCAACGTAGGATGAAGCCCCTCCTAGCGCGAAAGCAAGCAGCACAAATTTTGGCGAGTAGCTTAAACTTCTGGTAATAATAAAAACCAGAACCAAGCTTAATAAAATATAAAAAAACGGGACGCGCTTCAAAAGCAAAACCCTTAGCAAGGGTAGCGAGGCATATAGCAGCCACTCAAAGACCAATGACCACGGAACGCCTGCAACAATTATAAATGTATCAGGAAGGCCATTGATGTCTTTTTGTCCAAAAAGCGTGAATGGGAGCCAGCTTAGTATAGAAAAAATAATATCTCTAAAAGGCACCCGCGGCGCCCATTCAGTAGAAAACCCTACCACTATCAAAACCAATATAAATAAAAATAAAAATAAAGGCGCAAGCCTTGCAATTCGTGATATATATAGTTTTTTCCAATCTATGACTTTTGATTTTCTTATTTTTGTGAAGAACAAAAATGATGAAATCATGAAAAACAATATAATCCCTATTTGCCCTATATTTGTATATACGGCGGACGACGGCACCGCCCACACCCCATTTTTAATGTATGAATACCATACGCTGGAGTGGTGTATGAACATAAAAACAGCAAGAAATCCTCTCAACCCGTCAATCTCTTCATGGCGCCATGAGTCAAACGCCTGGACTGGTAAAAATATTTTAAATAAGTATGCCGTTGCTATTGATATAGCAGTAATTATTACTATTGGTAGTGGACTGTAAATTTCCATGAAATTATTTCTGTTCGTGCGCGGTGGAGATTGACTGAATACTATAGTCTTTTGTCATAAAAACAATGATGGATAAGTCTAGCGTAATTTGTTCATTTCTCCTTTTATTTTGAAGTGGGTATCGCTGAAAGTGGCGCGCGTACACACTCGAATCCCAGCCCCATCACCATCGCAGCACAAGATCTCACCAGCCTTGTAGAATAGCGCCTGACTCAAAGCGAAGGACGACCTTCCCCCATCCCTGGGAAATCACGCTCGGGACGGCCCGGCTCTGGAAAGGAGTTGGGTATGGCTTGGGTATCGTTACTGATCGCGGGAATCCTCGAAGTCGTCTGGGCTTTCTACATGAAGCAATCGGAAGGCTTTACGCGGGCGATTCCGACAACAATCACACTGGTAACAATGATCGGCAGCTTCGCGCTGCTGTCGTGGTCGATGAGAACGCTTCCGCTCGGCACCGCTTACGTCATCTGGACAGGTATTGGCGCGGTCGGCACCTTCCTTGTGGGCATCCTATTCCTTGGCGAACACGTCAGCGCAACGCGAATCCTGGCCGCCGTGCTGATCGTTTCCGGCCTTGTGCTGATGAAAACGTCCAGCTCGCATTGAACGCGGGCCGCGCGGCGGCGCTGTGCCGGACGCGCGGCCTCGGATTATCATCGGTTGAGCAACCCCGGCATGCACGCTTTGAACACGATGCAGCATGAGTAAAAAAGCCGTTCCGCTCAAGGCTGGACAAGCCGCTCAAACGAGCCGCCTTGTCCAGCACCGTTTTCTTGCTCCCAGCCATGCTCCATTTCTGGAAATCAGAACGACGCTTGGCAGCGCCTTGCCGTATGCGGAGCATTTTCACACTACCTTTTCTTTTGGCCTGATTCTTGAAGGCCGAACGCGCTGTTCCATAGAAGGCATTCCCTACGTAGCGGAAGCAGGCGACATGGTTTTGGTAGCGCCAGCCCAGGTGCATAGCTGCAACCCTGTCGGCGGAAAACCACGAAGCTACCACATGGTTTTTATCGACGCGGCATGGTTCCAGGAGCATGTCGGAAGCCGCCTGGGAATAAGCGGCGGCCTTGAACCCTGCAAACCCGTCATCAGGGATGCCGGATTGTTCGCTGAATTCCTGGCTTTTGTTGAAGCACAGGGCTCCACCGGGAGCGATACGGCAAACACCCTCATTCATCTATTTCTTAAGTTGAACGAACGCCACGCCTGCTTTGCGCCTGTGGTCGAAGGGAAAAAAATCGCCGCGCTCCCCTCCGATGCTTCAGCCTGGGCGCACCTTCTGGAAGAGCACGAAACCCGAGTGCCCTCCGTATCCTGGCTGGCAAACATCGCCGGTATCCGGCGAGAAAGCTTTTCTCGATCCGTTCGTCGAAAAACAGGGCTGCCCCCCAGCGCTTATCTGCACTGCCTAAGACTGGAAAAAGGCCGCCGGATGCTGCGCCAGGGGAAAGCCATCGCGGAAGCGGCGCTGGCTTCCGGGTATGTCGATCAGAGCCATTTCCACCGGGCTTTCGTCAAATATTTTTCCGTCACCCCCGGCTGCTACCGCAAGGGCGCATCACAAACGTACAAGAAATAAGCCATGGAACAACTATCGTCCGCGTTCAAGGAGACGATAGTCGATGGCGCACCTTCTTTCTCAGCTTATCCCCGAATCATTCCCCGCCCTGGCTCTGGCCCACTTTCTGGCATTGCTCAGTCCCGGCCCTGATTTTTTCCTGGTGGCGGGGCATGCCGTCCGGCGGCGTTTGCGCGGCACGGTGTTCATCTGCGCGGGCATCGCCCTGGGGAACGCGCTTTATATTCTTCTCGCCATAGCCGGCTGGTCCCTGATCCGGCATTCGCCCATCCTCTACCGCTGCCTGGAAGTAGCAGGGGCGGGCTATCTGATCTGGATGGGCTGCATGCTCCTGCGGTCGAGCCGGCAAACCGCGGCGCTGCCCGTTCAGGAAACGCCATCCTTATCGCCTTACAGGCAACTGCTGGCAGGACTCGGCTCCGCGCTGCTGAATCCTAAAAACGCTGTCTTCTACCTGACGCTGATGACAGTCATTCTCGGCCCGGATACCACGCTCCCGCAGCACGCCTTTGCAGGCGCGTGGATGACTTTTCTGGTCTTCGCATGGGATGCCGGCTTGGCCGCCGCGATCTCCATTCCGGGCGTTCAAAGAATGCTGAGCAAACGAATCCCGCTCATCGAAGGAATCGCCGGGGGCGTGCTTATTTTTCTGGCCGTTTCACTGGTATTCGTCCCCATCCTCCTGAACCCTGTATCCAGCTAGCGCTTGGCGCAGAGCGTGGCGAAAACCGCGCCCGTCCCGGCTTGCCGCACAATCGCCCGTGCGTTGGGCCGCGACGCGCACGCGAACGGGAACCGGCAGGTTTCTCGAAGGCCGAACAGCGGATAGCCGGGCAACACGCCCGGATCACATGGCTGCATTCGTCCAACGCCTGCATCGAAAGGAGCCCCGCAATGTCACAAAACACAGCCAAAAATCTCGAATCCCACGATCTGGTCATTTCCCGCGTGCTGCGCGCACCGCCTGCCGCGTTGTGGCGTGCGTGGTCGGACCCCGATCTGCTCAAAGAGTGGTGGTGCCCCAAGCCCTGGACGACCGAGGTGCGCGCTTTCGACCTGCGCCCGGGCGGCGCCTTCCACACCTTCATGCAAGGCCCCGACGGCGGCACCAGCGACAACCCGGGCTGCTTTCTCGATGTCGTGCCCCAATCGCGCCTGGTGTTTACATCGATGCTCACGGCCGGCTGGCGTCCGAACACGCCCTGGCTCGGCTTCACGGCCATCATCACGATGGCCGGCGAAGGCGCGGGAAGCCGCTACATCGCCAGGGCCATGCACCCGGACGGCGCCACGCGCGAGCAGCACGAAAAGCTTGGCTTCTTCGACGGCTGGAACTGCGTAATCACCCAACTCGACGAGCTCGCATCGGCGCTGCGCTAAACTCCGTTCATATATTTGTCTCTCATCGCAACGACATAGCCACACGGAAAATCGCACGAAAATGAAAGCTATTCACCGGGCCATGCTGGCCTTGGGGCTGCTTGCCAGCGCCGTAACACTCGCAGCCGGGCCTGCACAGACCGTCCAGCCCGGAACATACGTTCGGGTCGGGGACGCGGAAACCATAGCCACGGGAACCATGACGGTTCGCAAGGGCCCGAACGGCCTCACTTTCGAGATCGAATCGATGGGCGGCAACTGCCACATCTGCTCCGTGTCCGGCTCCATAGAAGGCTTGGCTGGGAAAGGAGGCGATAGCGACCCGCTCTGTGCCATTGCCTTTGTTCCGGAAAGCGCCGGCGGGATATCCGTTCAGCCCGCCGAGTCCGAGGGATGCCGCGCGTACTGCGGCGCGCGCGCCTCTTTCGACGGCACCTACCGGATACCCCCGGAAGGCTGTACCGGCGCAAAGCAACAAGAACGCCGAAACGCGTTTTTACGCTTGTACCGGGCGCGCAAATTCGCGGAGGCGCGCCCCATTCTCGAAAATCTGACATCGCAGTGCGCCGCTTACATCAACTGG
Organism: Azoarcus sp.; assembly: GCA_031546845.1. Classification (GTDB taxonomy): domain Bacteria; phylum Pseudomonadota; class Gammaproteobacteria; order Burkholderiales; family Rhodocyclaceae; genus Azoarcus. The sequence goes on from JAVBJT010000051.1 coordinate 22,085, forward strand.
ATACAAATCGACAGCGACAGAAACGACCTCGCCCTGGCGCAGCTCCACAGCGGCGACGCGCCCGCCTGCCTCGCCACCCTCAAGCAGACCCGAGCCGCCCAATACGACAACGAAGCGGCCTTGAAAGACAGCTTTCCGCCGTGCGACTTCGACAACTACATCAAGGTTGCGCGAGCAAGCTGGTACAACAAAGCCTTATGCGAAAAAGCCGGAAAGAAGGAATAAGCACGCAATGAAAGCCGCGGCCCGATCCCGGCAAGCGGCGCCGGGGAACAAGCGAAGTGCCACCGATGCGCCCTGAACGGCTTTTCACCGCAACGGCCGCCGGCATCGCCCTCTTTCTGGCGGTCGTCGTCGCACTGCACCTCGCGCAGCCGGATTACGACCCATCCGCCCAGCTCATGAGTGAATTGGCGCTCGGCCCCTTCGGGGCTTTTCTTCTGCTGGCCTTCCTCGGCCTTGCCGGCGCCATCGCCGCTACCGCAGCCAATCTGCGCCACCACGGCGCGCCGAATGTCGTAACACTATTGCCGTGCCTGGCCGCCACGGCCTTTCTCGGCGCCGGCCTGGTCACGCTGGATATTTCCGCCCCCGTTCACACCATGTTCATCGCAGCGGCCTTCGTCCTCTGCGGCCTCGGCATGTATCTGCTGCCCGCCACCATGGCCGCCTTCGCGGCCCCCCGCTACCGTTTTGCCTCATGGGCCTGCCTTGCCACGATGGCACTTATCGCCGCGCTCGGCGACAACGCCATCGCGCCCGGCATCGCACAAAGGCTCGCCGCGTCCGCGCTGCTCTCCTGGCTCGCGCTGGTCGCATGGCGGCTGTCCCGCTGAATGGCTGGCCCACCCCGGCAACTGCACCCGGCCGCCCAATCAAAAATGCATTATTTCCCGTAAAAACACCCATAACACGCGGCGTATAATCGGCGGTTTTTGAAGCGCGGAAAGTAAATCTCGCCGCTTGCGCCGATTTTTTTGGGGAAAGGTCAAGGAAGATGAACGAAATGCAAAAGGTCCGTTTTTTTAGCGGCGAAGATATTCCGCTCGAAATGCACAAGGTACGGGTAGTGCAGAAACTGTTCCTGCCCCCGGTCGAAGAGCGGCTCCAGGCGATTCGCCGCGCGGGCTTCAATACCTTTTTGCTGAACACGCGCGAAGTCTATCTGGACATGCTCACGGACAGCGGCACCAACGCGATGAGCGACGCGCAGATGGGCGCGATGATGCAGGCCGACGACGCCTATGCCGGATCGCAAAGCTTCGAGCGCATGCAAAGCGCCATCGAGGACGTGTTCGGCAAGCGTCTCGTGCTGCCGGTGCACCAAGGCCGCGCGGCAGAAAACATCATTTACCGCAGCTACGTGAAGGCCGGCAACGTTGTGCCGATGAACTACCACTTCACCACCACGCTGGCGCACATTCAAATCAACGGCGGCAAGATCGTCGAACTGCTGACCGACGACGCCCTGCGGATCAAGAGCGATAACCCCTTCAAGGGCAACATGGATATCGCCAAGCTGCGCGCCGTGATCGCCAAGGAAGGCGTGGCCAACGTGCCGCTGATCCGCATGGAGGCATCCACCAACCTGATCGGCGGCCAGCCCTTCTCACTGGCGAATCTGCGCGAAGTGCGCAAGGTGGCGAACGACGCCGGCATCCTGCTCGTGCTCGATGCCAGCTTGATCGGCGAAAACGCCTACTTCATCAAACAGCGCGAAGAAGAATTCAAGAAAACCAGCATTGCCGACATCCTGCGCGAAATGTGCGCGCAGGCCGACATCGTCTACTTCTCCAGCCGCAAGGTCAGTTCCTCGCGCGGCGGTGCGATCTGTACCAACCGCGCCGAAGTCTTCGACGCAATGAAAGTGCTGGTGCCGCTGTACGAAGGCTTCCTCACCTACGGCGGTATGTCGGTGCGCGAAATCGAAGCGATGGCCGTGGGGCTACGCGAAACCACCGACGAATCCGTGATCGGCCAAAGCCCGTCGTTCATCCGCTACCTCGTCGAGCGTCTCGAAACGCACAGCATTCCGGTGGTAACGCCGGCCGGCGGCCTGGGCTGCCACGTCGACGCAATGGGCTTCCTGCCGCACATCCTGCAGAAAGAATACCCTGCGGGCGCGCTGGCGGCGGCGTTCTACCTCATTTCCGGCGTGCGCGGCATGGAACGCGGCACGGTATCCAGCATCCGCGACGAAAACGGCAACGACATCCTCGCGGACGCCGAACTGCTGCGCCTGGCCTTCCCGCGCCGCGTGTTCACGCTGTCGCAGGTCAAGTACGTCGAAGACCGCCTGCACTGGCTCCACACCCGGCGCGATCTCGTCGGCGGCCTGCGCTTCGTCGAAGAACCGGCCGTGCTGCGCTTCTTCATGGGCCGCCTGGAAGCAACCAGCGATTGGCCGGAACGCCTCATGGCCGCATTCCGCGCCGACTTCGGCAACAGCCTGTAAGAAAGCGCCCGCGAACGCCCCGCCGGCAAGCCTCATTGCCGCGCGGGGCGGCTCACCGCCCCCGCGCGCGCAACACGCCATGCCCTTCACGCCTTTCCACATGGGGCCAGGGCTCGCCATCAAGGCACTGGCCGGCGACCGCTTCAGCCTGCTCGCCTTCGGCGTCGCCCAAGTGGCGATGGACATCGAACCGCTCGTCGGCATGATCCGTGGCGCGCCGGTACTGCACGGCGCTACCCACACCTACGCGGCCGCCCTCGTCATCGCTGGTATTGTCGCCCTCGTCACGCCCCCGCTATGCCGCCCCTTGCTGCGCCGATGGAACCGCGAGGTATCGCTCGCACATCTGCCCTGGCTGGCATCGCCCCCGCTGAAACGCGTACCCGTCATCGCCGGCGCATTCGCCGGCACGCTGTCGCACGTCGCGCTCGACAGCCTCATGCACCACGACATCACACCACTCGCCCCCTGGTCGAATACAAACAGCCTGCTCGACCTCATCCCGCTCCCCGCCCTGCACCAAGCCTGCATCGCCAGCGGCGCACTCGGCCTGGCCGCATGGCTCGCGCTCCGCTGGTGGCGGCGGGACAGAAGCGCCGGCCCACGATCCAATCCGCCTCCCGCACCGTAAAAGCGCAATCCGGCCAAATCGGCGCTGGATTACGCAATAGCGGCATCGCCTGAACCGCCTGCGCGGTGGGGAACACAGCCGGCAAAAACAAAGCGCTTATTCCTGCGCCAGGGGCGTCGTATTTTTTCAGCATAGGATGGTAGACTGAAAAAATATGCCATTCGAGCCGCCTCAAAGAGCGGCGATTCCTTATGGGGCAAGACGCCGAACCTGCTTCGATGCCGTATTTCCCGCATTTTTTTCGATAAGCACCAAACTTTCGCAGGAGAAATCACGATGAATCCGCGACATAGATTTCATGCCGGAGCAATTGGAAAGGGATGGGTAAGCGCGCTGCTGGGCGGCGTTTTGTGGGTTCTTGCCACAGCGGCGGGGGCGCAAGCTCTCGTCATGACGCAGGAAACCTCGGGCATTGCGCTTCCGCCGGAGTCTCATTGGACGCCGACCGGCTCCATGAATGTGGGACGTGTTGAGCACACTGCTACCTTATTGAACAATGGCAAAGTGCTGGTTGCGGGGGGGATGAATTTTGATTCCTCTGGGCAATGGCTCAATAGCGCTGAGCTGTACGATCCGGCAACCGGCACTTGGACATTTACCGGAAATATGCTCACACCTCGGGCAAACGCAACCGCCACCTTACTCAAGAACGGCAAAGTGCTTATTGCTGACGGGGGCAACAAAAATGGCGCCGTGAAGACTGCAGAACTCTACGATCCAGCCACGGAAACCTGGGCGGCGACCGGGTCAATGAACCACATACGAGGAGGTCACCAAGCAACCTTGCTCCTCGATGGAAGAGTTCTGATAACTGGAGGGGATACCCAGTACCAGGGAACTGCCGAGTTGTACGATCCCAATACAGAAATATGGTCCGACGTTTCTCCGACGCTGATCACCCGTTACCATCAAGCTGCCGTTCTTCTTGATGACGGGCGCGTTCTCATTGCGAATGGGCGCGCTTTTAACAATGCTAATAATCCTTTAGGCACCGACACCAACACCTCGGAGATATATACGCCTTCAACCGGTACAGGGGAATTGGGTTATTGGACCATGAGCGGCAATACACTCATTGCCGGTACGCACTCTCAACTTATTCTCCTTCCCTCTCGTAAAGTGCTCTGGATCGCCGGTACGCAATTCGGTATCACGATAACGGACACGATGCTCTATGACATTCCGAGTGAAGTCTGGTCGCAAGGCCCAACCATGAATACTTCGCATGAGCGCGGCACTCTGATTCGGCTACTGGATGGAAGGATAGTAGCAATCGGCGGTTGGGGGTCTGCCCATAGCGTCGAAATTTACGACCCTGATCCGTGCGCCAGTAAATCATGGCTCAAACTGCCTTCCCCGCAGACCGAGCGTGGGGCATACCATACCGCGACACTGCTTCCAAACGGAACAGTACTGGTCGCTGGCGGGCATGGCAGTTACGGTGGCGGTTCCACGGCAAGCGCCGAGATTTTTTTCGTCAACCCCATGCGTATAATCAATTTCGGATGTTTTCCACCCATGCCTGTTGCCCCACTCGTTCCTATTGACGTTGTCCAGTAAGGCAAAGGCCACAAGCCCGCGTTTTCTCCCCCGGCAACATGGCATTTGTAACCACAGCCCGCTTCATGCGGGCTTTTTTGTTTTACGGCGCGCGGCGAAACCCGCCAAATGAGAACCAAAACGGTTGCGCACTTGCAAGAGATCGCATTGGGCGGCGCTGCTACCTTTTTCATTTTCAAGCCGCCTACACGGCAGTGAAGAATCGACTCAGTCAGGAAGCGCATGAATGGCTTTTCTGAGCTGCCTATGCGGCAGTGAAGGCGAACGGGTTCAGGGTTGCGGCCGCTCACTGGACAGGGATGCCCCGCCGCGCACGATTAGACCACGCACAACACTCCATTCCACAGGCTTCCGCCCAGCGTCGGCGCGTGGAACAGGCCGAACAGGCCGAAGCCGAGGACGACGAGGCCGGCGGCGAAGCGGACTTTGCCGTTGCGGGTGATGTCGCGGAAGCGCTTGAACAGCATGCCAGCCAGCAGCAGGTTGGGCAGCGTGCCGAGGCCGAATGCGAGCATCAGGCCGGCGCCGCGCGTGGCCGATCCGGTGACGAGCGCGGCGGTGAGCACGCTGTAGATCAGGCCGCACGGCAGAAAGCCCCACAGCACGCCGAGCGGCAGCGCTTGCTTGATGGAGCGCGCGGGCAGGAAGCGGCGCGTGGCCGGCTGAATGCGGTGCCACAGGCGGTGCCCCAGCCGTTCCACCGGCGCGAGCAGGCGGGTGAAGCCGGTAAGGTAAAGGCCGAGGGCGACGAGCATGAGGTTGGCCAACACATAGAGGGTGATCTGCACCGGCAGCATGCCGTCGTAGAGCATGCCGACCGAGCCGATTGCGCCGAGCAGGCCGCCGAGCGCGGTGTAGGTGGCGATGCGGCCGCAGTTGTAGGCGAGGTGGATAGGCCACTGCCGCTGAACGCCCGTTGGCGTGCGGACCTGCACGGTGAGCGCGCCGACGATACCGCCGCACATGCCGACACAGTGCGTGCCGCCAAGCAGGCCGATAAGGAAGATGGCAAGGTAGCCGGTTTCGGGCATGGGCGATGACAGAGGTGGACCAACCCGCGCCGCACGGTGGGCGACGGGTGCAAAGCCCGCCTATTCTACGCCCGCACGCGAGGAGGCTGGTGAAGAAAGGGCGGGCGAAGAGAGCCGCCGCCGGCAGGAAACCGGGGCTGCCGCGCGGCGGATTCGGGCCGCGCGGCGTGTTTCAGATCACGCGTGAATAACGTGCGCGTTCGCGGTCCGCGCGCAGGTAGCGGTCGAACACCATGGCGATGCCGCGCACAAGCAGGCGCCCGGCCGGCAGTATGTTGATCCAGTCGCCTTCCACCTGAACCAGCCCCGCTTTTTCCATTTCCGCCAGATCGGCCAGTTCGGTGGCGAAATAGTCGCGGAACTCAATCAGATGGGCGATTTCGATGGACTGCATGGACAGGGCGAAGTGGCACATCAGCGCCTGGATGATGGAGCGGCGCAGCAGATCGTCGGCGGTCAGTTCGATACCACGCAGCACCGGCAACTGGTCGCGGTCGATGGCGTCGTAGTACTCGTCCAGCGTCTTTACGTTCTGCGCGTAGACAGGGCCGATCTTGCCGATAGCGGATACGCCGAAGGCGAGCAGGTCGCATTCGGCCTGCGTCGAATAGCCCTGGAAGTTGCGGTGCAGCCGGCCCTGGCGCTGGGCCACGGTGAGTTCGTCGTCGGGCTTGGCGAAGTGGTCCATACCGATATAGACGTAGCCCGCGTCGGTCAGGCGCCGGATGGCCAGTTGCAGGATTTGCAGTTTGGTATCCGCGCTCGGCATGTCGTTCTGGTCGATACGCCGCTGCGGTTTGAACAGGCCCGGCAGGTGCGCGTAGCTGTAGAGGGAGATGCGATCCGGCGACAAGGCCAGCACTTGTTCCAGCGTGCGGTTGAAGCCGATGACGTTCTGCTTCGGCAGGCCGTAGATCAAGTCCATGCTGATCGAGCGGAAGCCGGTTGCCCGCGCCGCGTCGATAACGAGCTTGGTTTCGTCGAAGCTCTGCACCCGGTTCACGGCCTGCTGTACGTCGTCGGCGAAATCCTGCACGCCGACGCTCATGCGGTTGAAGCCGAGTTCGGCCAGGAACGCGACGGTGTCGAAATCGACCTTGCGCGGGTCGACCTCGATGGAGTATTCGCCGTTGGGCACGAGGCTGAAATGCGCCCGCACCGCCTCCATCAACTGCGACATTTCTTCGTGGGACAAAAAGGTGGGCGTGCCGCCGCCAAGGTGGAGCTGGGTAACCTGCCGGCTGCCGCTCAGGCTGGCGGCCTGCATTTCGATTTCCCGCGCCAGGTACTTGAGATATTTGGCCGAGCGCCCATGATCTTTGGTGATGATCTTATTACAGGCGCAGTAGTAGCAGATCGTATTGCAGAAAGGGATGTGGAAGTATAATGAAAGCGGACGCCCCATCCCGCCAACCGCGCGCTTTCCAAGCCAATCGTGCAAGGCGCGCGCATCGAAAGCCTCGACGAAACGATCCGCTGTCGGATACGAGGTGTAGCGCGGCCCGTTGATATCGAAACGGCGAATCAACTGGGGGTCGAAAATGAGTTCTGTCCGGGTCATGGTTGTATTGCGGCAAGGTATATCGAACAATGGCAGAAAGTCGGCGCGTTGTGGTTGACATGGATCAACGGTCTTCATCATCGCCAGCCCCTCGTCGAAAAACAAAGCGGGCGAACGCGCAAGCCGTTGAAACCGCGCTAGCCGACGAAACCGCACGGATCGTCGCCCTTGCGGGCTTCATCTCCTCATGCTCTCAGTGCAACATTATGGAGTGTTGCCTGCCTTTCGGCATGCCGGAAAGTGAACTCGACGGCCTGAACGGCCTGGTGGGCACGTACCGCAAACTCAAGCGCCACCAAACGCTTTACCGTTCCGGCGATCCTTTTCAGGCAATTTACGCCATCCGCGCGGGGTCGTTCAAGACCGATATCTGGCTTGAGGACGGCCGCGAGCAGGTGACCGGCTTCCAAATGCCCGGCGAGATTATCGGCCTCGACGGCATCAGCACGGGCGAGCATGCTTGTGGTGCCATCGCGCTGCAAGACAGTGAAGTCTGCGTTATCGCCTACGCCAAGCTGGAGGAATTGTCGCACAAGGTAAAGGGTTTACAGCATCAGTTTCACAAGGTGATGAGCCGCGAAATCGTCCGCGATCATGGCGTGATGAGGCTGCTCGGTTCGATGCGCGCGGAAGAGCGGCTTGCCGCATTTCTGCTCAATATGTCCCAGCGCTACGCCGCGCGCGGCTTTTCCGGCACCGAGTTCCTTTTGCGCATGACGCGCGAGGAAATCGGCTCGTACCTCGGCCTGACGCTCGAAACCGTATCGCGCGCGTTTTCCCGCCTGCATGACGAAAATCTCATCAGCGTGCGGCAAAAGCATGTGCGGGTTCTGGATGCGCCCGGCCTGAAGAAGCTGATCCGCCAGCCCTCCCGTTGAACGCTTGCGCGCGCAACACACGCCCAGGCAGCGCATCGTCTCACACCCAGGCAAGAAACCCCGCCGGCTGCCTGGACAGCGCAACGGAAACGATCCACGCGTAAACAAGCACCGCCGCGACAAAAGCCACGGCTCTGCGCCCATATGAACGTCCCCGCAGCGCCAAGGCCCCGAGCACGATGTACACCAGCAAGCCGCAAACCTTAGCGGTCAGCCAATCGAACACGAAGGGGTATTGGGAACTCATTACCGCCAGCGCCACCGCGCTGGCAAGCAGCGCGCTATCGACAAAATGCGGCACGACACGCGCCAGCCGATGGCGCAGCAACGGACTACCGCGCAACATCCACGCGCCGCGCAGCGCGAACCCGGCCCCGCTCAGCGCTACAAACAGAATATGGAGATGCTTGATGGCAAGATACATCGTCACCCCGCCCGTTCGTCATTCGCGGACCGCGCTACCGTCGCGCCTCGCGCCGCCTCCGGTCTCACCGATAACCCGTACAAAGCTGCTTTCCCCCACGCCTGCGGCTAGAATCGCCTGTTAAAAAGGAGAACCGCATGGCCATCCCCGACCCCGACATCGTCGCCGAGCTACGGCAGATGCCGCTGTTCAGCGAGTTGACCGATACCGATTTCGACCACCTCGCACCGCACACCCGCAAGCGCCACCTCGACAAGGGCGAGGTGCTGTTTCAGCGCGGCGATCCGCCGCGCGGCTTTTACTTCGTTGTATCCGGGCAGATCAAGCTGGCGCTTTCCTCCAGCCAGGGCAACGAAAAAGTCGTTGAAATCATCAACCCGCAGCAAAGCTTCGGCGAGGCGGTGATGTTCATGAACCGCCCCTACCCCGTTTTTGCCGAGGCGCTGCTCGACACCCAGGTATTGCACGTCGCCCACAGCGCAATCGCCGAACTGCTACGGCACGACATCGACTTTGCCCAACGGCTGCTCGCCGCGATGTCGATCCGCCTGCACACCCTGGTCCGCGACGTGGAAACCTATTCCCTGCGCTCCAGCACCCAGCGGGTGATCGGCTATCTGCTGCAACTGGTCGATGGCGACGAACCCTGCGATGTTTCGCTGCCGACCAGCAAACAGGTGATCGCCTCGCGGCTCAATCTCACCCCGGAAACGCTGTCGCGCATTCTTCACGATCTGGCCGAAGTCGGCTTGATCACCGTCAGCGGCCGGCGCATCGTGCTGCACGACCCCAAGCGGCTGTCCCGCCACAACGGCTGAATCTATCCGACCAGGTGGATTATCCAAGCCACCCGCATGCGGGGCTTTGACCGGGGTCAAACCCCTTGTTCGCGCGTGGTAACGTGATTGGCGATGGCAACGAAGCGCGCCATCGGCAGGCGCTCGCCGCGCAGCCCGGAGTCCAGATCGAGCGCGACGAAATCCGCCTCGTCGAGAAACTCCCGCAAGGTATTGCGCAGCGTCTTGCGTCGCTGGCCGAAGGCGGCGGCGACGATGCGGCCAAACAAGGCCTCGTCGCGCGCCGTCAGTTCCTCCGCCGGTAGCGGTGCCATGCGAACGATGCTGGACATCACCTTCGGCGCCGGACGGAACGCGCCGGGCGGAACGTCGAACAGCCGGCCCATGCGGAAACGGTATTGCAGCATCACCGACAAGCGCCCGTATTCCTCGGTGCCCGGTTCGGCCACCATGCGCATCACCACTTCTTTTTGCAGCATGAAGGTCATGTCCCGCACGCGCCCGGCGAAGCCGGCAAGGTGGAACAAGATCGGCGTGGAAATGTTGTACGGCAGGTTGCCGACGATGCGCAGCGGCGTATCTGGATCGCCCAGCCCGCCAAAATCGAATTCGAGCGCGTCGCCTTCGTGGATCACAAGGCGGTCGGCGGCGTAAGCGTCGCGCAGGCGGGCAATCAGATCGCGGTCGATCTCGACCACATGCAGCCGCCCGAGCCGTTCGAGTAAGGGCGCGGTCATCGCCCCCAGGCCGGGGCCGATTTCCACCATCGTTTCGCCGGGCTGCGGACGGATGGCGTCGACGATGCGGCGAATGGTGTTGGGATCGGCGAGAAAATTCTGCCCGAAGCGCTTGCGCGCGCGATGCGGTTCTTCCATCGAATACGTCACCCCAAGGCCCGTTCAGCCATGCGCGGCAGCCCGAGCCGTGGTCCGAACCGAGGACAACTCGGCGGCCAGTTCCACCGCCGCAAACAGGCTGCCGGGGTCGGCGCGGCCGCTGCCGGCCAGAGCGAGCGCGGTGCCGTGATCGACGGACGTGCGGACCACCGGCAGGCCGAGCGTCACATTCACCCCGCCGCCGAAACTCGCGTGCTTGAGCACCGGCAAGCCCTGGTCGTGATACATCGCCAGCACCGCGTCGCCCTGCTCCAGCGTATGCGGCACGAACAGCGTATCGGCCGGCAGCGGGCC
>JAVBJT010000042.1:0-41328 GCA_031546845.1 Azoarcus sp.
GTCACGTTCAATACCGCGTTGGGCGGCACCACGGCCCAGTTCGGCGTGGGTATCGCCGGCCAGATAAGCCAAAACGTGAATGTGTTCGCCTCCGGCGACTACAGTTGGGATCTCGGTGGCAATGCGGGTAAAGGCCACGGGCTTTCAGGCCGCGCCGGCATTCAGGTTTCTTGGAGGAAAAAGGGCGTAAGACGAGAACCAGACGGCGAGGCCAAGAAAGCGGCCGGCGGAAAGGCGCCGAACCTACTTGAATCCAGCACGCTTATAGCAGGGGCGGCAAGAGCGCCCGGAGGGTGACGGTCAATCGCCCAGGCTTGCGCTAAAAAGTCGCTTTTTCTGGAACCGGAATCGCCCTCATCGGGCGATTCCGGTTTTTCACTTCTAGGGCTTGAGGTGCGTCGCCAGCTTCAACCAGGTATCGACCACGGTATCGGGGTTCAGGGAGATGGTCTGAATCCCCTCGTCCATCAGCCATTCGGCAAGATCGGCGTGATCCGACGGCCCTTGCCCGCAGATACCGACATATTTGCCGAGGCGGTTCGCGCCGCGAATCGCCATCGACAGCAATTGCTTCACCGCCGGGTCGCGCTCGTCGAACGCGTGCGCCACCAAACCGGAATCGCGGTCCAGGCCAAGCGTGAGCTGGGTGAGATCGTTGGAACCGATGGAAAAGCCGTCGAAATATTCCAGGAAGCCCTCGGCCAGCAGCGCGTTCGAGGGGATCTCGCACATCATGATGAGCTTGAGCCCGTTCGCGCCGCGCTTCAGGCCGTGCTCCTCAAGCAGACCGACGACGCCGGCGGCCTCTTCGAGATTGCGCACGAACGGCACCATAAGCTCCACGTTGGTCAGCCCCAGCTCGTTGCGCACTTTTTTCATCGCCACGCATTCCAGCTCGAAGCAATCGCGGAAGCTGTGGGCGATGTAGCGCGAAGCGCCGCGGAAACCGAGCATCGGATTTTCTTCTTCCGGCTCGTAGATTTCGCCGCCGAGGAGCTTGCGGTATTCGTTCGACTTGAAATCCGACAGGCGCACGATCACGGGCTTGGGGTAGAAGGCGGCGGCAATCGTGGCCACGCCTTCGACCAGCTTTTCGATGAAGAACTGCTTCGGCGTGGCGTAGCCGCGCGAGCGGCGCAGGATTTCCTCACGTAGGCCGGCCGGCACCTGCGACAGTTCCAGAATGGCCTTGGGGTGGATGCCGATCATGTTGTTGATGACGAACTCCAGCCGCGCGAGGCCGACACCGCCGTTCGGAATCTGCGCGAACTCGAAGGCGAGTTCGGGATTGCCGACGTTCATCATGATCTTCACCGGAATATCCGGCAGGTTGCCCATATCGGTCGTCACCACCTCGAAATCGAGGCGGCCGCGATACACGTAACCGGTATCGCCCTCGGCACACGACACGGTGACGGACTCGCCCTCTTCCAACACCTCGGTGGCATTGCCGCAACCGACGATGGCGGGAATGCCCAATTCGCGCGCGATGATCGCGGCATGGCAGGTGCGCCCGCCCCGGTTGGTGACGATGGCGCTGGCGCGCTTCATCACCGGTTCCCAATTCGGGTCGGTCATGTCGGTGACGAGAATGTCGCCCGTGCGCACGTGACTCATTTCCGACGCATCGGCGACCACGCGCACAACGCCAGCGCCGATCTTCTGCCCGATCGCGCGGCCATGCGTCAGCGCCTTGCCGTATTGCTTGAGACGGTATTTCTCCATCACCAGCCCATGCGCCTGGCTCTTCACCGTTTCCGGGCGGGCTTGCAGGATGTAGAGCTTGCCATCGACACCATCCTTGCCCCACTCGATATCCATCGGGCGGCCATAGTGCTGCTCGATGATGACCGCGTAGCGCGCCAGTTCGAGCACATCCTCGTCGCTGAGCGAAAAGCGGTTCCGGTCCGCTTCCGGCACATCGACGGTGCGCACGGATTTACCGGCAACCGCCTGATCGGCGAACACCATCTTGATGAGCTTGGAGCCGAGATTGCGCCGGATCACCGCCGGCTTACCCTGCGCCAGCGTGGATTTATGTACGTAGAACTCGTCCGGATTCACCGCGCCCTGCACGACGGTTTCGCCCAGGCCATAGGAGGAGGTAACGAAAACGACATCGTTGAAACCGGATTCGGTGTCGATGGTGAACATGACGCCGGAAGTGCCGCTATCGGAGCGCACCATGCGCTGCACGCCGGCCGACAGGGCAACGTCGGCATGGGCGAAGTGCTTGTGCACGCGGTAGGCGATGGCGCGGTCGTTGTAGAGCGACGCGAACACCTCCTTCATCGCATGCAGGATGTTGGCGTAGCCGTGAATATTGAGAAAAGTCTCCTGCTGGCCGGCAAAGGAGGCGTCCGGCAAATCTTCCGCCGTCGCGGAAGAACGCACGGCGAAACTGCCCGCGCCATCGCTGGCGATGTGCGCGTAGGCGGCTTTGATCTCGTCTTCCAGGCCGGACGGAAACGGCGTCTCGACGATCCACTGACGGATCCGCTTGCCGGTTTCGATCAACACCTCCACATCATCCACGTCGAGCCCCTTGAGCGCGGCATCGATCCGCCCGGCCAGGCCATCGTGGGCGAGAAACTCGCGGTACGCCTCGGCGGTGGTGGCGAAACCGCCCGGCACGCGCACGCTCGACGGCAACTGGCTGATCATCTCGCCGAGCGAAGCATTCTTGCCGCCGACCTTATCCACATCGGACATGCGCAGCTCGGCAAAGGGAATAACGTAGCGGGTCATGAATGGCCTTCTGGAGATAGATAAAGAAAACGGAATTCGATTCTAGCGAATTTTGTGTGCACCGCCGCATTGCGGATCGCTTCCATCGACGGCGCTGCCTTTGGAAGGATAGCGGATGGAATGTCGCGCCCCCGGAACCAAGCCCCCCGGAACCGAGCCTATTGCTACCGAGCTTGCCGCAACGCCCGGGCTTGGCGCGTCAACCGGCTGTAGCTGCGCCAGTAGCGGCGGATATACCACACGCTGCCCGCGATGGCGGCAATGCTGACGAGCAGGGCCAGGGGCTTCCTGTCGCTACCGGCATCCATGGCTAAAGACGACCAGAGTATGCCCAGGCTGGCCAGCAACATCACCATCCCATTGCGCACCAGCGCGAACAGCGACACAGCGCGTGCATTGTTCGCGACGATTTGCTCCGTCGACAGGTTGCGGGTGCGATAGCGGGCGATGAACACGAATATCGCGCCGATGACCGCGACAGCGGCAAAGGCAAGGATGAAATCCAGATCGGAGCTGTTCACGGCGACATTCCCAGAGGCTCGAAAAAGGCGCAATTCTAGGTCAGGCGATCAATGGCTGATAGGTCGGTAGCGCGGCGTACTCCGCCGCCCCGATCAGCACGCGAGCGAACTAAACATTTAGTATCTTCCCTCATCGCCCACCTACATTTCCAGACACACGCCATGAGCGACACTCCGATCCGCAGCATCTTCTTCATCTCGGACGGCACCGGGATCACCGCGGAAACGCTGGGGCACAGCCTGCTCGCCCAGTTTCCGGCGGAACGCATCCGCCAGATACGCATCCCCTTCGTCGACGACCTCGACAAAGCCATCGACTGCGCCAGCCGCATCCGCGAGGCCATGCTGAACGACGGCGTACGCCCGATCGTGTTCAGCACCCTGATCCACCCCGAAACGGTCGCTGCGCTGCACAAAGCCGATGCCTTGTTTCTGGATTTTTTCGAGCACTTCATCGGCCCGCTCGAAACCGAACTGGGCGAGCACTCCACCCACACCGTCGGCCGCTTTCATGGCATTGCCGACAGCATCGGTTATAAAAACCGCATCGAAGCGATCAACTTCGCCATCGCCCACGACGACGGCGTTTCCAACGAAACCGAGCTGGCCGAGGCCGATGTGATCCTGGTCGGCGTATCGCGCTCCGGCAAAACGCCGGCCAGCCTCTATCTGGCGGTACAGTTCGGCGTCAAGGCCGCCAACTACCCGCTGATTCCGGAAGATTTCGAGCGCAACAAACTGCCCAGCGAACTGCATCGCCACCGCGGCAAACTGTTCGGCCTCACCATCGCCCCGGAACGGCTGGCGCAGATCCGCCAGGAACGGCGGCCGAACAGCCGCTACGCGATGCTGGAGAACTGCCGCTACGAAATCGATGCAGCGCAAAAATTGATGCGCCGCGAAAACATCCGCTGGCTCGATTCGACAACCAAATCCATCGAGGAAATCTCCGCCACCATCCTGCAAGCCATCCGCCTGGATCGCCCGTCTTACTGACGTATCTAATCCGAAGCGAAACGGATATGGCCGGCCCCTTGGGCTAAAATGTCATTTCCCCTATTTGCTGGCGGCATGTGTTTGCACCGCAGCATCGGCACCTCACAGGATTCGATATGAAAAGAACGCGCACCAAGCGCCGCGGTGGCCTCGGCCGTAGTACCGAAAAACTGGCCTGGCTGGCTGCCGGCCTGGCCGATTCCAGTTGCCGGCTGGAAGACCGCTACTGGGAGCTGCACCTCGCCGCCGCCATCGACGAACAGCTTGAAGACAGCGCCGAGGACACGCTCAACAGCACGTTGGACCACCTCTACAGCACCAACCCGCGCGCCTACGACGAACTCGCCGATTACATCGAATCGCGCGCCGAAAGCGCGTCCAACCTGTCGGCCGAGCACGACATCCTGCTCATCGCCGCGCCGGTGCTGGCGTGGTCGCGTTACCGCATTCCGGCCGCAACGATTCCCAGCGCGGTGCTGACCAATCTGCGCGTCCACCTGCAAGCGCATGTCTTCGCCGACGGCATCACGCTCTCGCTGGCCGATTTTCTCTTCAGCCCGGACCAGCTCCCGCAGGGCTACTGCGGCACCTCCGCCTTCACCGGCGCCATCGGCCGCGCCGCGCTGGACAACCACGACATCCATATCGACACCGAAGGCATGCCGGAAACCGCCCAATTCCTGTCCGACACCCGCTACCTGCTAGCCGCGGTGGCGGTACGCAAAGGCGGCCCCCTGTTCCGCTGGCAGGAAACCGACGGCGGCCGCGAACAGGCCCTGACCCAATGGCGCAGCCAGGGCGGCGCCTGCCTTGGGCCGCTGCTGCCCGGCTGCGCCCTCGAGGTCATCCTGCCGGAAGCCTACTTCGCCGCCTGCCGCAGCGCCGATAAAGACAGCCGGCCCTACGCCGTGCGCGCCTCGGTCGCCTACCTCGGCACCACGCTGGAAGCGCCCGCGACCAACCTGCGCGCGGTGATCGCACCGTTCTGGGACGACCAGATCGAGGAATACCGCATCGGTTTCACGCTGAGCGGCCACGACGATGTCGTGCATGGCGTGGTCTGGCCGCTGCTCGGCGCGGAAGACGAAGGCGTGGAAGGCCCAGCCCAGATCGAAGCGGTACTGCGCGAATGCGGCGTTACCGACATCGTGAACCTTGAACACCGTTTTCCACTCGAATACTGCGACGACTGCGGCGCGCCGATGTACCCCTCCCCCGAGGGTGAAGCCGTCCACGCCGAAATGCCGGAGGAACAAAGCGCGCAGGCGCCGCGCCATCTACACTGAACCGTGCATGAACAAAGTCTGAGATAAGTCCGGGCGTCCACACGAGGCCACCGTCATCGAACCGCGGAAACCACGATGAAGCGAAAGATCGAAAAAACCGCCGACGAATGGCGTGCCCGGCTTGACCCGACTCAGTACCACGTGACGCGCGAAAAAGGGACCGAGCGCCCCTTTACCGGCAAATATTGGGATTGCTGGAAAGACGGCAGCTACCACTGCGTGTGCTGCGGCGCCGCACTGTTCCGCTCCGAGCACAAATTCGACGCCGGCTGCGGCTGGCCCAGCTTCTGGACCGCCGCCGACGCCGGCAACATCGATACCGCCGAAGACTCCAGCCACGCCATGCACCGCACCGAAGTGCTGTGCCACCAATGCGGCGCCCACCTTGGCCACGTGTTCGAGGACGGCCCCCGCCCAACCGGCCTGCGGTACTGCATCAATTCCGCCTCGATCAAGCTGGAAGCGGACAAGGAAAGCTGAGCATTGCCAACACGCGCGCGCAAGCCTCGCTTTTCGCAACGCACAATTTCCCACAATACCCACTTCAGCTTTAGTGGCTTTATGCCGTTAGGTAGTCCATGGCTATTGCTCTACCGTCATTTGCATAGAAATTAACTTTTTACCAAAGAATAAAGGAGTATTATCATGAGTTGGTTCGACAACCTCAGTCTGCGTGGAAAACTGATTGTCAACTGCCTCGTTTCAGGCAGTATTTTCATTGCCGCGATCATCGTCTGTTATGTCCAAATCGAACACGTTGGAACCTTGTCCAAGGACATTGCGAACAACTGGCTGCCTTCGATTCAGCAAAGCGCCGAAATCAACGACTTCCGCTTACGTTACCGTATCCGCGGCCTTGAATATCTCCTTGCCAGCGACAGCACCAAACGCGGCGCGATAGAAAAATCCCTCACCGAGCTAGACAACGGTCTGGCAAAAGCGCTCGAAGCCTATCAACCTTATATTGGTGACGACGAAGAAAAGCGCCTGTTCGACGCCATTGGCGCCGCCGCTACGAATTACCGCAACGTTGTTCAAAAAGCCATCGAGCAGGCCAAGGCAGGCAACACGGAAGCCGCCAGCGCGTTGCCGGACAAGGAATGGACCCCCGCTGCAGGCGTCATTCGCGACGCGATCAAAGCACTCGCGAGCTATAACCGCGAGCACTCCGACAGCACCAGCAACGCCAGCGCCGCGGCGGTCAGCAAAGCAGAAACGATCGCCATCGCCGCCCTTATCATCGGCACCCTGGCGGCGGTGGGTTCCGCTATCGTTTTCTCCCGCCTCATCGGCACACGGCTTTCGCACGTCGTCAGCGCCGCCAGCAGCATCGCGGGCGGCAATCTCGCCGACAACTCATTGCCACTGGCCAGCCAAGACGAAATCGGCCAACTCGTCGGCGCGACCCGGAACATGCAGACGGCACTGCACGACACCATCAGCCAGACTCGCAAGAGTTCCGACGAAATCTCGACATCCGCTCAAGAGCTCAGCGACGGCCTCAAGCAGATGGAACAAAACATCGGGAAGGCAAGCTCGGCAGCCGCATCGATTGCCGCCAACGTCGAAGAGCTGACCGTATCCATCACCCACGTTGCCGAAAACACCGGCGATGCCAGCCGCCTTGCCAACGATTCCGACCGGCAGGCACGCGAGGGACGGGAAACGGTGACCAAGCTCGTCGAGGAGATCAATCGCGTCTCCACCGTTGTCACGGGCGCGTCGGAGCGCATCGTCAGCCTGCAATCCGAATCGCAAAAAATTTCCAACATCGTGCAGGTCATCAAGGACATCGCCGAGCAAACCAACCTGCTGGCGCTCAACGCCGCGATCGAAGCGGCGCGCGCGGGCGAACACGGCCGCGGTTTTGCCGTCGTCGCCGACGAAGTGCGCAAACTGTCCGAGCGCACCTCCCAATCCACCGGCGAAATCACAACCATGGTCGCCGCTATTCAGAACTCGACCGGCCAGGTCGTCAGCGGCATCGAAGCAGGCGTCAGCGCCGTCAACAACAGCGTCGACCATGCCCGCCATGCCGGCGAAACCATTGCTTCGCTGCAGGACATCGCGCGCAAGGTCGCCGAGCTCGTCGGCGACGTCAACCTTGCCCTGCGCGAGCAATCCACGGCCTCCGCCGAAGTCGCCAAGGGAATCGAGGAAATTGCCACCCAGGCCGAACAGGCGCGCAGCATCACCGTGGAAGCGGCTCATTCCGCGCAGATGCTCAGCGACGTGGCCGGCGATATGCAAAAAGCCGTGGGGCGATTCCGGCTGTAGTAAATACTTTTCTCGCCATGCTCAATCGGCATACGGCAAGGAACGGTTCGTAAAAACGATCAGCCGCCGCCAAACGGCGGCTGACCGAAAACATTGCGGAAACCTTGGAGCGCGGCTTATTCCACCCGATGCGCTTCGGCAAGATAGTCGCGGGTGCGCATTTCCATCAGCCGGCTGACGGTGCGGACGAATTCGTGCGCATTGTGGCCTTCGGTATAGAGCTCATCGGCCGACACGGCGGCGCTCATGATCAGTTTCACCCGGTGATCGTAGAGCACGTCGATCAGCCAGGTAAAACGGCGCGCCTCCGAAGCTTCGCGAACCGACATCCTGGGTACGGCGGAAAGCAACACGGTGTGGTGTTCGCGGGCGATCTCCAGATAATCGTTCTGCGACCGCGCGCCGCCACACAACGCGGCGAAATCGAACCAGATCACGCCCGGCGCGCGACGAATCACGGACAAGGTACGCCCGAGCACCTCGATCTTGCCGCCCTCGGCCTTGCCTTGCCCCCCGTTATCCGCCGCAAGGCGGCGGAAAGCATCCTGCATCCGGCCGTCGCTCTCGGCATCGGCCGGCACCAGGTACATGTCGATATTCTCCAAGGTACGCAGGCGGTAATCGGTACCGTGGTCCAACTCGAAAACGTCGAAGCGGCGCTTGATCATCTCGATCGTCGGCAGAAAATTCACCCGCATCAGACCGTTCGGATAGAGGCCGTCCGGCGGGTAGTTGGACGTCATGACCAGGACGACACCGCGCGCGAACAGCCCATCGAGCAAACGCCCGAGAATCATCGCATCGGCGATATCCGAGACGTGGAACTCATCGAAACACAACAGCCGCGTCTGCCGCGCGATACGCTCGGCCACCTTCTGTATCGGATCGGGCTCATGGTTGTGATCCTTGAGATCGTTCTGCACTTCCTGCATGAAGGCGTGGAAATGCACCCGGCGCTTGCGCTTGTACGGCACCGAATCGTAGAAGCAATCCATCAGGAAGCTTTTTCCGCGCCCGACACCGCCCCAAAAATAAACACTGCGCGGCATGTCCGGGCGGACGAATACCTTGCGCAAGCGGGTGCGGCGTGCGGCCTTGAAACGCAACAATTCACTATAAAGCCGTTGCAGGCGCTGCACGGCGGCGCGTTGCGCGGGGTCGGACTGGAAACCACGGGCGTGCAACTGGGCTTCGTAGGCATCGAGCATGCCATGCTCGGCAACGTTGAGAATACGGTGAGGCATGAATAGATCTGAAGTCTGAGAGGGTCAGCGGCCGTTCTTGAAGCTTGAACTCACTCCGTATCCGGCCGCAACGGTGCGGATCGAAAGCGCGATTGTAGTGCAAGCGATACGTTCAAACGCCTTGTCTGGCGCGTTGCAATCCGTAAATGAATGTCGGAGAAAATCAGCGCGGCAGACGCTGCCTGAATTGCTCGAACAAGCATACGGCGGCGGCGGCGGCAACGTTGAGCGACTCGACCGCGCCGGGCATCGGAATCACCACTCGCGTATCGGCGCGGGCCAGCAACGCGGCCGACAGCCCCCGCCCTTCGGCGCCAAACAGCCACGCGGTCGGGCCGCGCAGATCCAGCGTGTAAAGGGATTGGGCCTGAACATCGAGCGCGGTCGCCAATACGCGCCCCGGGTATCCGGTCAGTACGGCCGGCACATCGACGCCTTCGTGAATGCGCAGCAAAAAATGCGCGCCCATGCCCGCGCGCAGCACACGCGGCGCCCATGCCTGTGCGCAACCGTCGGTCAGCAAAGCATCGCAGATACCGGCGGCGGCGGCGGTACGCAGCAGAGTGCCGAGGTTGCCGGGATCCTGAATGCCGTCGAGCACGACGAGCGAATCTTCCAATCCGCCCACATCCGGCGATTCTGGCAAGTCGATGAGAGCAAGCAGACCGGAGGGCGAATCGACCGGACTGATATGGGCGAACAGCGCATCCGGCAACAAGGTGCACGGCAATGAAGGCGACAGCGTGTCTACCAGGGCCTGTATTTCTCCCCCAGTCAGCCCGGATTCCGAAACGTAGAGCGCCTTCAGCGGCCAATCCGCGGCCAGCGCGGCGGCGACCAGGTGCGGACCATCGAGCAGGGTTTCGCCCTGCTTGCGGCGCTCTTTCGAAGCGGTGGCAAGCCCATGAAGGCGTTTGATGGCGGGGTTGTCGCGCGAGACGATCGTTTTCATCGCCATGCCGCAGCCTTCACCCTCTACAACCCAAGGCCGAGCGTGGCCACGGCAATGGTGACGAAACCGAGCGCGAGGTTGAAACCGACGCGCTGGCGGATGCGGTTCATCGCCATCGCGCCGCGCGCCCAGTCTTCCACCCGTACCGCCGTGCGCAACGCCGCCCACGGGCCAACCCAAATGGAAACGAAAACGCCGATCATCACCAGCCCGGTAAAGGTCATCGCATGCCATGCCGGCGGCGCGCGGGAAAAGCCGACTTCCACCAACATCGCCGTGCCCGATGCAAGCAGCACGGCAATAGCCGCCCAAACCAACGTGAAAAAACGGCCAAGCACCGCCACCCATAAAGGCAGGCGCTGCGCGGGCGGCAGCGCGGCGGCGGCCGGGCGCAGGCAAGCCCACGCGAAAGCCATGCCGCCGATCCATACCGCAACCGCGACGACATGGATGAACAGCATGAAATGGTGAAGCGTCATGCGCCCTCCTCCGCGCCCGCGCACGGCGGCTCCTCGGCCGATAGCGGAAGCAACAGGTTTGTTCCCGGCGGATTTTCAAGCAGCGCCCGTACCGGTGCGAAGCTGCGCCGGTAGCAGGCTATCACGCCATGCTGGCGCAGCGCGGCCAGGTGCGCAGCGGTGGGATAGCCCTTATGCGCGGCCAGACCGTATTGCGGATAGAGCCGGTCGAGTTCGCGCATCATCCGGTCACGCTCGGTCTTGGCCAGAATCGAGGCGGCGCTGATCGCCGGTTCGGTGGCATCGCCCTTGACGATGGCCCGCACCGGGTACGGCACGTCCGGGCAGCGGTTGCCGTCCGCCAGCACTTCGCTCGGCGCCATGCCGAGCGCGAGCACGGCGCGGCGCATGGCCAGCATGCTGGCGTGAAGGATGTTGAGGCGGTCGATCTCCTCCACCGTGGCTTCCGCCACCGCCCAGGCCAGCGCGCGCTCGCGGATCAGCGGCGCGAGCCGTTCGCGCGCTTTCTCGCTCAGTTTTTTGGAATCGGCCAGACCTTCGATGGGGTTGGCGGGATCAAGGATCACCGCCGCGGCGACCACCGGCCCACACAGCGGGCCACGGCCGGCTTCATCGACGCCGCAGACCAAACGAGGCGCCGTACCGGTATTCATGTCGCCCGGCCCGATAAATACGGCAGGATCGCCGCCGCGGCCTTTTCGGCGGTGTTCTGCCGCAAGGTCAGATGCAGTTCGGTGAAGCGCTGGGCAAGCTCGGCGCACGCAATCGGATCGGAGAGCCAGCGCTCCAGCGCCTCGGCAAGCTTTTCGGGCGTGGCCTCGTCCTGCAACAGTTCGGGCACGAGCGATTCATTGCACAAGATATTTGGCAGCCCGACCCAGGGCAAGTAAGCCATCCGCTTCATCAAGCGGTATTGCCACCCGCCCATGCGGTAGGTAATCACCATCGGGCGCTTGAGCAGCGCGGCTTCCAGGCTGGCCGTGCCGCTGGCCACGAGCACGGCGTCGGCGGCCGTCATCGCCTCCACCGCATGCCCGAACAGCAGGCGAATCGGTAATTCGCGCGCGTCGTTACGGTACACCGCCTGCTCGAACAAGGCGCGCGTTTCGCGCGTTGCCAAGGGCACGAGGAACACCATGTCGGGATTGCGCTCGGCCAGACACTTCGCCGTGGCGATGAAGGTATCGGCCAGGTTGCGCACTTCGGACTGCCGGCTGCCGGGCAGTAGCGCAACAACTTTTGCCGTGACGGGAAGGCCGAGCAGTTCGCGCGTGGCCGTCCGGTTTGGCTCCAGCGGAAAAACGTCCGCAAGCGGATGGCCGACGTAACTCACCGGCACGCCGGCCTTGTCATACAGGGCCGGCTCGAACGGAAACAGGCAAAGCATTCGCGTCACCGAGCGGGCGATGCGCTTGATCCGCCCAGCGCGCCACGCCCAGATCGACGGACTGACAAAGTGGATCGCCGGAATGCCCCGCGCCTTGACCCGGCCTTCGAGCCAGAGGTTGAAATCCGGCGCGTCGATGCCGATGAAGGCCGCCGGTTTGTCGCGGCGAATACGGCCCAGCAGGGTTCTACGAATCGCCGACAGCGTGCGGTAACGCTTGAGCGCATCGACGTAGCCATGCACCGCGAGTTGTTCCGCGGACCAATCGGCGCGGAATCCTTCGGCTTCCATTTTCGGCCCACCGACGCCATAGAACTCGGCATCGGGCAGATGGCGCCGGATGGCGCGGATCAGGTGGCTGGCGAGCAGGTCGCCGGAGGTTTCTCCGGCCACCATGGCGATTCTGGGCGCCACGACCTCACCGGACCAGGCCACGGCCGGACCGGCCGATGAAGTCGGCGAACAGCCCCACCTCGGGATGCTCGGCGCTTATCTCGGCGACGCGCTCGCGCGCGTCGTCCAGACTCAGGCCGGAACGGTACAGCGCGCGGTAGGCGCGTTTGATCGCGGCGATGCCTTCGACCGAATAGCCGCGCCGTTTCAAGCCTTCGCTGTTGACGCCGCGCGGCGCCGCCGGATTGCCGGCAACGGTGACGAACGGCGGCAAATCCTGCAACAACACCGTGCCGACACCGCAAAAACTATGCGCGCCAACGTGGCAAAACTGATGCACGCCGGTGAAGCCGCCGAGAATGGCCCAATCGCCGATATGGACGTGCCCCGCCAACGTGGCGTTGTTGGCGAAGATGGTGTTGTCGCCAACCTGGCAATCGTGCGCGATATGCACGTAGGCCATGATCCAGTTATCGCTGCCGACGCGGGTCACGCCGCCATCCTGGCTGGTGCCGACGTTGAACGAGCAGTATTCGCGGAGGGTGTTGCGGTCGCCGATTTCAAGCCGGGTCGGCTCGTCGTCGTATTTTTTATCCTGCGGAATCGCGCCGATGGAGCAGAACTGGAAGATCTGATTGTCGCGCCCGATACGCGTATGCCCCTCGATCACCACATGCGGACCGACACGCGTGTTGTCGCCGATCTCAACGTGTTCGCCGATGAGCGAATAAGCGCCCACGCTGACGTTGGCGCCAAGCCGGGCGCCGGGGTGAATGATCGCGGTGGGATGAATCATCGCGCTGCCACTGTCACAGCGTTTTCAGGGCGCACATCAACTCCGCCTCGGTGGCGAGCTCGCCGTCGACGCGGGCCGTGCCCTTGTATTTGTAGATATTGCGCTTGCTCTGGGTGATCGAAACATCGAACAGGAGCTGGTCGCCCGGCACCACCGGGCGCTTGAAGCGCACGTTGTCGATGCCGGCGAACAACACCACCGAATTTTCATCCGGTTTGATACCAAGTGTCTTGAACGACAGCAGCGCGGCGGCCTGCGCCATGGCCTCGACGATGAGCACCCCCGGCATCACCGGATGGTGCGGAAAATGGCCCGGAAAAAACGGCTCGTTCATGGTCACATTCTTCAGCGCCAGAACGCGCTTGCCCTCTTCCAGTTCCAGAACCCGGTCGATCAGCAGAAACGGGTAACGATGCGGGAGGTATTGCAGGATTTCGTTGATATCCATGTCGTTCAGTTTGAGTCCCGTTCCGCGAGGCGTTGTTCGAGGGCGCGTATTCTATCCGCCATAGCGTCGAGATGGCGCAGGTGGGCGAAGTTTCTCACCCATTCCGCGTGTCCTTGCACGGGTAGATTGGCGGTATAGACGCCCGGACGAAGAATCGATTTGGTCACCAGCGTACCGGCGGAAATGACGACATCGTCGGCGATCCGGAGATGACCAATAATACCGGCCTGGCCGCCGATCCGGCAGCGGGCGCCGATTTCGGTGCTGCCGGCGATGCCGACACAACCGGCGATGGCGGTAAAGTCGCCGATGCGCACGTTGTGGCCGACCTGAATCTGATTGTCCAGCTTGGCCCCGTTGCCGATCACGGTGTCGTCCAGCGCGCCGCGATCGATCGTTGTGTTGGCGCCGATTTCCACGTCGTCACCAATGACGACCCGCCCGGTCTGGGGGATTTTCAGCCAGGAACCGTCGGCCTCGCGCGCGAAACCGAAACCGTCCGAACCGATCACGGCCCCGGCATGGATAACGCAATCGCGCCCGATGACGCAGCCCGGATAAACCGTGACGCGCGGCGCCACGCGTGTGCCGGCGCCGACCCTGACACCAGCACCGATATAGCTGCCCGCGCCGATAACCACGCCCTCGCCGATTTCAGCGCCCGCTTCGATAGTGGCGCCGGCCGCCACCTCCGCCGTGGGCGGAACAACAGCCTCGACGACCGCACGCGGGTGCACGCCGGCCACGACCGGCAAGGGCGGATTGAACAGCCTGGCAACCTTGGCGAAATAAAGATAGGGATCGCCCGCGACGATGAGCGGACGTCCGCCAGGCAAGTCATGCCCGGCGCTCCCGACGATAATCGCGCTGGCGCGGCACGACTTCAAACGCGCGGCATACTTCGGATTGGACAGAAAGGAAAGATCGCCCTCCTGCGCCTGATCCAGCGTGGCCACGCGGCGGACGTTCACACGGCCGTCGCCCACGACCTCCCCACCCAAACGCGCAACCAACTCATCGAGGCTGTACATAGGGCGGCGCAGGCCGGAACCTTATTTGGCTTCGGACAGAGCCTTGATGACTTTGTCCGTAATGTCGATGCGCGGGCTGGCGTACACCGCTTCCTGAAGGATGACGTCGAACTTTTCGGCTTCGGCAATCTGCTTCACCGTCTTGTTCGCTTTATCGATCACCGAGGCCAACTCCTCGTTACGGCGCTGGTTGAGATCTTCACGGAATTCGCGCTGCTTACGCTGAAAATCGCGATTCAGATCGTTGAACGCGCGCTCCTTGTTGCGTCGATCGGCCTCCGACATCGTCATACCGTTGCGCTCCAGATCCTCCTGCGTCGCCTGCAAATCCTTGGCCATGCGCTGGATGTCCTGATCGCGCTTTTCAAATTCCTTTTCCAGCCGCTGCTGGGCGCGCACGGCCGGCGACGCTTCGCGCATGAGGCGATCAGAATTGACGAAACCGATCTTGGTTTCCGCCGCGGCGTTCTGAGCAACAATACCGAGCACGGCGGCAATGAGAATAGAGTATGCGCTGACTTTCACTGAAGCCTCCGGAGCAACTGCATTTGTAGATATTAAAGCGATCAGAACACGGTGCCCAATTGGAACTGGAATCGCTGGATGTCGTCGTCTTTCTTGGCATTCAGCGGGAAACCCAAACTGAACTTGAGCGGACCGACCGGCGAGCTCCATGAGAACGCCAGACCGGTACTGTAGCGCAAGTCGCCAAATTTGAGGTCCTGCTCCTCGCCCCATACCTGACCGGCGTCGAAGAACGCGGAAACGCGGAAGGAACGGTCGGTGCCCGAGCCGGGCAAGGGGAAATAAAACTCCGCGTTACCGACCAGACGCCGCGTGCCACCCAACGAATCGCCCTCGGTGTTGCGCTCGGTGCCCAACGAGCTTTGCTCGTAACCGCGCACCGAACCGATACCACCGGCGTAGAAGTTCTTGTAGAACGGCATTGGCTTGCCGTTGTAGCCCTTCGCGATGCCGACATCCCCATTGAGCATCAACGCGTAATCGCGACCGATGGGGAACCACTGCTGGTACTGGTAGTTGAACTTGCCGTACTGGATATCGCCGCCCGGCAACGCAACCTCGCCATGCACGCGCTGGTAAGTCCCCTTGCGCGTGTAAATAAGGCTGTCGCGCTTGTCGCGAGACCATGAGGCACTGGCAATCAGGCTATTCACCCCACCGCAGTCGAAGTCGATACAGAAATCCTTGTATTGCGACGGACTATCTGCATAAGTGGTGATGCGCGTGCGGTCGGCGGTCAAGCCGAAATTGATCTGATCGTCCTCGGCGATGGGATAGCCAAGACGTATCCCCGCGCCCGTCGACACCGTCTTGTAGCGCGCAACAGAGTAAGACTCGGACGGATCGTAAGTGCGGTGATACACGTCCCAACCCAGGCTGACGCCATCGGTGGTGTAATACGGATTGGTGAAAGACAGCGCGTAGGTACGATTGACTTTGCTGGTATTCAAACCCAGAACAAGCGAGTTGCCACTGCCGAACAGGTTTTGCTGCGACACCGAGGCCGACAGCACGACCTTTTCCGAACTGGAAAAGCCCGCCCCCAGCATGAGGTTGCCGGTAGCGCGTTCCTTGACGTTGAAATTGACGTCGACCTGATCCGTGGTACCGGTAACGGCGGGCGTTTCGACGCTCACCTCATCGAAGAAACTCAAGCGGTCGACGCGCGTGCGGGAACGGTTGATCGCCTCCGCGTCATACCAGGCGCCTTCCATCTGGCGCATTTCGCGGCGTACCACTTCGTCACGCGTCTTCGTGTTACCGCCGATATTGATATGGCGCACATAAACCCGGCGCCCCGGATCGACGAACACGGTAAACGCAACCTCGCGCTTTTCCTTATCCACTTCCGGCGCGGCATTGACGTTGGCAAAGGCATAGCCTTCGTTGCCCAGGCGGTCGGTAATCGCCTTGGTTGTTTCCGTCAGTTTCTCACGCGAAAAAATATCGCCCGGCCTGACCGTGGCCAGCGTCAGGTAATCGGTCTCGGGCAGGATCAGATCTCCGGTAAAACGCATGCCGGTCACGGTGTATTGCTCGCCCTCGGTAAGGCTGAGCGTGATGTAGATGTCTTTCTTGTCCGGCGTGATCGAAACCTGCGTGGAATCGATGTTGAAATCCAGATAGCCACGATCAAGGTAATACGAACGCAACTTTTCCAGATCGGCCGATAGTTTTTGCTTCGAATATTGGTCGTTCTTGGTGTACCAGGTCAGCCAACCCGGCGTCGTGAGCTGGAACAGTGCGAGCAGATCCTCTTCCTCGAACGCCTTGGCGCCAACGATGCTGATATGGCGGATTTTGGCGACATCGCCCTCTTCCACGGCAAAGTTGATGCTGACCCGGTTACGCTCCAGCGGCGTCACGGTCGTCGTCACCGTGGCGGCGTATTTGCCCTTGCTCAGGTATTGCCGTTTCAACTCCTGCTCGGCGCGCTCCAGCAATGCACGGTCGAAGATGCGGGATTCGACCAGGCCGATTTCGCGCAACCCTTTCCTGAGCTGATCCTTGTCGAATTCCTTCACGCCGACAAAATCGACCTGCGCGATGGCGGGACGCTCATCCACGAGCACCACCAGCACGTCGTTTTCGGCCTCGATGCGGACGTCACGAAAAAAACCCGTGGCATAAAGCCCGCGAATGGACTCGGCTGCCTGCTCCTCATCGAAGCGTTCGCCAACCTTGACCGGAAGATAACTGAATACAGTTCCCGCCTCGATGCGCTGTATCCCTTCTACACGGATATCCTTGACGACAAACGGTTCAAACGCGAATGCCGGCGCAGCGGCAAAAAGGGCCATGATGAGCCCAGGCAGGAGCTTGCGATTCATGCAAATTTTCAGCCGGAAATAAAGCGAGTTATGTCGTTATAGAAAGCGAATGCCATCAGCATTGCAAGGAGAAACAGGCCGATTTGTTGGCCGATCTCCATGATACGTTCCGAGATCGGACCGCCCTTGATAATTTCGGCCACATAATACAGTAAATGCCCCCCATCCAGCACTGGAATAGGCAGCAAATTGAGCACCCCCAGACTGATGCTGATGATGGCGATGAAATTCAGATAATGGTCCCAACCGAGCCGCGCCGACTGGCCGGCGTAATCGGCGATGGTCAGCGGGCCGGACAGATTTTTCCACGATAGATCGCCGGTAATCATGCGGCCGATCATCTGCAGGCTCATGACGCTGGATTCCCACGTCCGCCTCGCCGCTTTGACGAAGCCATCGACCGGCCCGTAACTGACCGTGGCGAACATCAAATCCATGATCTCCGGTGGCGGCTTGGCAATCTGAATCCCGATGCGGCCGATACGCTGCCCCTTCTGCGTCTCGGCTTGCGGCACCACGGCAAAGTGCAGCGTGGCGCCACCACGTTGCACTTCCATATCCAGACTGCGATCGACGGCCACGCTCACGCGGGCGACCAGATCGCCGCCGGAATCGACCGCCTTGCCGTCGATCGCCACGATAACGTCCCCGGCTTGCAAGCCCACGCGTTCGGCCGCGCCTCCCGCCACCAGCGCTTCCACCGCGACGGGAATGCGCGGGCGCCACGGATGCAGGCCGATACGGGCAATGGGATCGCCCCGGCCGTCGTCGATGACAATCCCGGAAAGATCGAGCGTGCGCGTCGCGTCGACATCCTCCAAGGTGCGCACTTGCAACACGACCTGCTCGTTGTCGAGCAGATGGCGCAGCAGCCGCCAGCGTAGATCCTGCCAACTTTGCACGGCCTCGCCATTCACCGCGGTAACGAGATCGCCGTCGCGCACGCCCGCGCTGACCGCCGCGCTCTGCTCGGTCGCCAGCGCCAGACGCGGGCGCAATTCCTCGGTGCCGACGACGAACAGCCCCCAGTAGACGAGGACCGCCAGCAAAAGATTGGCAATCGGCCCGGCAGCGACAATCGCGAAACGCCGCCAGACGCTTTGGCGATTGAACGCACGAGGCAAATCGGACGGCGCGACCTCGCCTTCGCGCTCATCGGCCATCTTGACGTAGCCGCCCAGCGGGAAAGCGCCGAGCGCCCACTCCGTGCCATCGCGCCCGAAACGCCGGGAGAGCAAGGGCTTGCCGAAACCGATGGAGAAGCGCAGCACTTTCACGCCGCACCAACGCGCGACGAGGTAGTGCCCCATCTCATGCACGGTAATCAGCAGACCGAGTGCAACAAGAAAAGGAATGAGGTAATCGAGTAGTGACATCAGGCAACCTGGCGGCGACGAATTTCCACACGCGCGATTTCGCGCGCCCGAGCATCGGCGGCAAGCGCCGCCTCCAACGAATCGACTGCCACATCCCTGACCTGCTCCAGGCAGGCCGCAATCACATCGGCAATACGGCGAAAACCAATGCGGCGTTCGAGAAAAGCGGCCACCGCCTCCTCGTTCGCCGCGTTGAGCACCGCCGCCGCGCCGCCGCCTTCGCGCAAGGCCTGATAAGCCAGCGCAAGGCACGGAAAGCGGGTGAGATCCGGCGGTTCGAAACTCAAGCGGCCGATCTGGCACAGGTCGAGCGGACGCACCCCGGCATCGATCCGCTCCGGCCAAGCCAGCGCATGGGCAATCGGCGTGCGCATATCGGGATTGCCCAACTGCGCGATCACCGAGCCGTCCACATAATCGACCATCGAATGAATCACGCTCTGCGGATGAACGACCACCTCTATGCACTCGGCAGGCACGCCGAACAACCAATGCGCCTCGATGACCTCCAGCCCCTTGTTCATCATCGTCGCCGAATCGACCGAAATTTTACGCCCCATGACCCAATTGGGGTGGGCGCACGCCTGCTCGGGCGTCACATCCTCCAGAAGCTCGACTGGCATTTCCCGAAACGGACCGCCGGAAGCGGTCAACAGCACACGGCGCACGCCCGCGGCGGCTGGTACCCGCGCGTAATCCGCCGGCAGCGACTGAAACACCGCATTGTGCTCGCTATCGATCGGCAACAGGCACGCGCCGCTATCGGCCACGGCATCCATGAATAAACGGCCCGACAACACCAAGGCTTCCTTGTTGGCGAGCAATACCTTCTTGCCGGCGCGCACCGCGCTCAAAGCCGGCGCCAACCCGGCCGCACCGACGATCGCGGCCATGACAGCATCGACATCCCGATGCCCGGCAACCTCCGCCAGTGCTTTTTCCCCGCTCAAGACTTCCGTGCGGCTGCCCGCTTCGCGCAAGGCAGCGGCCAAGGCCGAGGCCGCCTGGGCATCGGTCATCACGGCATAACGCGGCGCAAAACGCAGGCATTGCTCCAGCAACTTGGCCACCTGACTCCGCGCGGTCAGCGCGAAAAGCGCGAAACGATCCGGATGTCGGGCCACGACATCGAGTGTGCTCGCGCCAATGGAGCCGGTGGCGCCGAGAACGGTAATCTGCTGGATACGCGAAGAGGGCATGGAGATCGGAAAAAAATCAGCGTGTGGCAAGCCACAGGGCGGCCAATCCGGCCAGCGGCAAAGTCGAGGTCAGGCTATCGATGCGGTCGAGTATGCCGCCATGCCCAGGCAGAATCGTACCGCTATCCTTTACGCCCGCTTGGCGCTTGAGCAAGGATTCGAACAAATCGCCAATGATGCTGACCGCCGTGAATCCGATGAGCGCGGGAACGAGCGCGGCGACCAGCGCCGCCGATGTGTTTTCCGCCACGGCAAACGCAACGATACCACCGAACGCCAACACCCCCAGGGCCGCGCCGGCAGCGCCCTCCCATGTTTTACCGGGGCTGATGCCGGGCGCGAGCTTATGCCGCCCGAACGCGCGGCCGGCGAAGTAGGCCGAAATATCCGCCACCCAGACAGCCGCCATCACCGCCAGCAACACCCACGGTCCCATCAGACGCAAATGCGCCAATGCCAACGAAGGGGGCACGAGAACAACAAAACCGACCATGGCGGCAATAACACGATGGCGTAACGCCCATTTGCGGGACAGCCAAAGCGGAATGACGCATAACCAGAACAGCGCGCTGGGAACGTAAAACAACCACACCCCCGCATGCAGCGCGGCACCGCCACCCAAGCCCACGGCGGCGCCGGCAAGGACACACGCCAGCCCCATCGATACGGCGAAGATCCAACGGACGGCAACGGGAAAGGCCGCCAATCCACCCCACTCCCATGCCGCTCCGGCGCAGATCAGCGCGCAAAAAACCAGCCAACCCTGCTTGGGCAGCAGAAAAAGCGCGGCAAGCAGCCCAAAAAGAAGGATCAGCGCGGTAATGATTCGCGCTTTAAGCATGATGTCCCGGTTTGGCGGAAGCGGCAGCCTCGTCGGCGGACTTATTCTCAAGCTGCTCGCTGGTCCGGCCAAAACGGCGCTCGCGCGCCCGATACGAGGCAATGGCGTCATCCAGGGCCGTGGCGTCGAAATCGGGCCACAGCGCCTCGGTGAAGTACAGTTCCGTATAAGCCAATTGCCACAGCATGAAATTACTGATGCGTTGTTCGCCACCGGTGCGGATGAACAGATCGGGCTCAGGTGCGAAGCTCATCGACAACTCGGCGGCCAGATCGCTCTCGGTAAAATCGCCATCGCGCCCAGGGTTGCGCGCCAGCATTTTCGACACAGCCTGCATCACATCCCAGCGCCCGCCGTAATTGGCCGCCACACTGAGCGCGAAACGGGTATTGCCGGCGGTCAACGCCTCCGCCTCGCGGATGGCCTCCACCATTTTCGGGTCGAAGCGGGACAAATCGCCAACGACGCGAAAGCGGATGCCATTCTGATGCAGGCGATTGACTTCCCGTTGCAGCGATTTCATGAACAACTGCATCAGGAAAGACACTTCTTCGAACGGGCGGCGCCAGTTCTCGGAGCTGAAAGCGAACAGGGTCAAATACTCAACGTCCCGCTCCATGCACGCGCGGATCACGGTGCGAACGGTTTCGACGCCCCGGCTATGGCCCGCGACGCGCGGCAAAAAGCGCTTGCGCGCCCAACGCCCATTGCCATCCATGATGATCGCAATATGGCGCGGTCCCTCCGCCTCGGGGATACCGCGGGTTGAACTGACGAAACCGGAATCTGCCACGATCAGCCTCCTCGCACGGGCTGGAACAGTCGATCCGAACGGATCAAATCTGCATCAGTTCCTGTTCCTTCTGCGCGAGTAATTTGTCGATTTCGGTAACGTATTTGTCGGTGAATTTTTGAATGTCTTCCTCGGCGCGGCGTTCGTCGTCCTCGGAAATCAACTTGTCCTTGACCGCATCCTTGAGCTGCTGATTGGCGTCGCGGCGCACATTGCGCACGGCAACCTTGGCCGTCTCGCCCTCGTGGCGCACGACCTTGGTCAAATCGCGGCGGCGCTCCTCGGTCAACGCCGGCATCGGCACACGGATGAGCTCCCCCATCGATGCGGGATTAAGACCGAGATCGGAATCGCGGATGGCCTTTTCGATCTTGCCGACCATGGGTTTTTCCCACGGCTGCACGCCGATGGTGCGCGCATCGACCAGCGTAACGTTGGCAACCTGGTTGATCGGCACCATGCTGCCGTAATAGTCGACCATGATGTGATCGAGCAGACCGGTATGAGCGCGGCCGGTGCGCACCTTGATCAGATCGGCCTTGAGCGCCTCGACCGATTTCTGCATTTTCTGCTCAATCGTTTTCTTGAGTTCGGAGATCATGCGCGAGTCCTCAGGAATGAACCAACGTGCCTTCGTCCTCACCCAGCACAACGCGTTTGAGCGCACCGGGCTTGAAGATCGAAAACACGTTGATCGGCAATTTTTGATCACGGCACAAGGCAAAAGCCGTCGCATCCAGCACCGCCAGATTCCGACCGATCGCCTCGTCGAAGCTGATGCGGTGATAGCGCTGCGCCTGCGGGTCTTTCTTCGGGTCGGCGGTATATACACCGTCAACCTTGGTCGCCTTGAGCACGATCTGGGCACCGATCTCGGCGCCACGCAAGGCGGCGGCGGTATCGGTCGTGAAAAACGGGTTACCGGTGCCGGCAGCGAAAATCACTACCCGCCCCTCTTCGAGATGGCGGATAGCGCGGCCACGAATGTAGGGCTCCACGACCTGATCGATGCGCAGCGCCGACTGTACGCGCGCCTCGACATCGCTGCGACGCATCGCGTCACCCAACGCAATCGCGTTCATGACCGTGGCGAGCATGCCCATGTAATCGGCGGTGGCCCGGTCCATGCCGGAAGCCGCCCCCTTCATGCCGCGAAAAATGTTGCCGCCGCCGATCACCACGCCAACCTGCACGCCGAGACGAACCACCTCGGCAATCTCGGTGACGATACGGGTGATGACATCCTCGTTGATGCCATAGGCATCGTCACCCATCAGAGCCTCGCCCGAGAGCTTGAGCAAGATGCGCTTGTACGCGGCAGCGGACATTTTTGGACAGCCTCCGTTATTTCTTGGCGGCAGCGGCAGCTTGCGCGGCCACTTCGGCGGCAAAATCGTCCGTGCGCTTCTCGATGCCCTCGCCAACCACGTACAGCGAGAAACCGGCAACCGACGCGCTACGCGCCTTCAGCAACGCCTCAACGGTCTGCTTGTCGTCCTTGACGAAAGGCTGGCCGAGCAAAGTCACTTCCTTGAGGAATTTCTGCACGGTTCCTTCCGCGATCTTTTCCAGCATCGCTTCGGGCTTGCCCGCCTCGCGCGCTTTCTCTATCGCAATGCGGCGCTCGGCTTCGATCAGATCGGCCGACACGCCGGAAGCGTCCAGCGATTTCGGCTTGCAGGCGGCGATATGCATCGCCAAGTCCTTCGCCAGTTGCTCGTCGCCGCCGACAACATCGATCAACACACCGATCCTGGCGCCAGCATGGATATAGCTCGCGACACGGCCCTTCGCCTCGGTACGGACGAAACGGCGCACGCTGATGTTTTCGCCGATCTTGCCAACCAGGGCGGTACGCACCTGCTCGACGCTCTGTCCGTTCAACTCCAACGCGGACAACGCGGCGACATCGGCCGGGTTACGCGTGGCGACCAGCCCCGCGAGCGACGCGGCGAGCGCGATGAAATCGTCGTTTTTGGCGACGAAATCGGTTTCGCAGTTCAACTCGACCATCGCGGCCAATTTGCCGTCGGCCGCCAGATGAACGCCGATGATCCCTTCGGCGGTGATGCGGGCCGCGGCCTTGGAAGCCTTGTTGCCCAGCTTGATGCGCAGAATTTCCTCGGCCTTGACGATGTCGCCGGCGGCTTCGGTCAGCGCCTTCTTGCACTCCATCATCGGCGCGTCGGTTTTCTCGCGCAGTTCCTTGACCATGCTTGCGGTAATTTCCGCCATGCTAACTCCTGAAATCTTTGTTCAAATCCGGCGGCGGCCTGTGCCCGTCAAATACCCTGCCAACTGCCGCCACCCAAATTCATGCCTTACCCCGGACACGCTCAAGCACACAAGCCGCCGGGGTCCGGGCTCTCTAATCAGGCCTGCGCTTCCTGGGTGCCGTCTTCTTCGACTTCGACGAACTCATCGGTACCCGCGGTAACAATTTCCTGCAGCGACTGGCTGCGCCCTTCCAGCACCGCATCGGCAACGCCGCGCGCATACAGGCGGATGGCACGGGACGAATCGTCGTTACCCGGAACGATGTAGTCGACGCCTTCTGGCGAGTGGTTGGTATCGACCACGGCCACGATCGGCACGCCGAGCTTTCGCGCTTCGGTCACAGCGATCTTGTGATAGCCGACGTCGACGATGAACAGCGCATCCGGCAAGCCGCCCATATCCTTGATGCCGCCGATGCTCTTCTGCAGCTTTTCGAGTTCGCGCGTCACCGTCAGCGCCTCGCGCTTGGGCAAACGCTCGATGGAGCCGTCTTCCACCATCGCCTCGATTTCCTTCAGGCGCTTGATGGACTGCTTGACGGTTTTGAAATTGGTCAGCATGCCGCCGAGCCAGCGCTCGTCGACGTAGGGCATGCCGGCGCGGCGCGCTTCTTCCGCGATGATTTCGCGGGCCTGGCGCTTGGTGCTGACAAACAGCACGGTCCCGCGGTTGGAGGCGAGCTTGCGTACGAAACTCATCGCCTCGGCGTATTTGACCATCGTCTTTTCGAGATTGACGATGTGGATCTTGTTGCGCTGGCCGAAAATGTACGGGGCCATGCGCGGATTCCAGAAACGGGTCTGGTGACCAAAGTGGACGCCCGCTTCGAGCATCTGACGCATTGTGACAGTCATGCACTACTCCAAATTAAAAGGGTTTTGACCTCCGCTCAACGGGACGCCGGCCTCATTCGTTTTTCCCAAGGAACTTCCCTTGCGCAAAAAACTCTGAAACCCGCGCCACTGCCGCCTGCGGCCTTGCCGGCCGCCAGCGAACCCTCGCTGCCCTTGAGACGCAGGGCGTACGATGAGCGTGTGAATTTTGCCCGCAAGTGCGGACAAGCTAGGAATGATAGCATCGCCGCATGATGTCCCTCAAGGCGGGATGCCCAATCCGTTCAATCCCGGCTTGTTTGCCCTGCTCGACCGCATACGCTAGCCTTGCCCACTTTCGTACAGCCAACCCGCCCCATGAGCATTGTCATCAAGACACCGCAAGAAATCGAAAGAATGCGCGAGGCGTGCCGCCTGGCCGCCGAGGTTCTCGATTACATCGAGCCCTTCGTCCAGGCAGGCACGACCACGGGCGAACTGGATCGCTTGTGCCACGAATACATGGTCAACATCCAGGGTACCGTACCCGCGCCGCTCAATTACGCGCCCCCCGGCTACAAGCCTTACCCGAAGTCCATCTGCACCTCGGTGAATCATCAAGTCTGCCACGGCATCCCGGGCGACAAGGCATTGAAAAAGGGCGATATCGTCAATCTCGACATCACGGTGATCACCAAGGATGGCTTCCACGGCGACACCAGCCGCATGTTCATCGTCGGCCCCGATGCCCCCATCCTCGCCAAGCGTCTGTGCCAGGTCACGTTCGAGTGCATGTGGCTGGGTATCGCCGCGGTGCGCCCGGGCGGACATCTGGGCGATATTGGCGCGGCCATCCAGAAACACGCCGAAGGCAACGGCTTTTCCGTCGTCCGCGAATTCTGCGGACACGGCCTCGGGCGCAAATTCCACGAAGAGCCGCAGGTGCTGCACTACGGCAAGGCCGGTAACGGCGCCGAGCTTCGGCCGGGGATGATCTTCACGATCGAACCCATGATCAACGCGGGCAAAGCCGCCATTTCCGAACTGCCCGACGGCTGGACCATCGTCACCAAGGACCGCAGCCTTTCCGCGCAATGGGAGCACGCGGTGCTCGTCACCGAAACCGGCGTGGAAGTGCTCACCGTATCGGCCAAAAGCGCACCGCCGCCACCGCTTGTCGCGGCTCACTTCGCCTGAGCGATTTCCCACATGACACCCGCCGCCACCGACGCCTTGCAAAACGCCATCGGCAGCGAGCGGGCCCTGCTGACCGAAGGCGGCGCGGCATTGCGCCAGGCCTACGAAGCGCATCGCCTCACCACCCCTTTGCTGGCCGGACGGGCAAAGCTCGTCGACGGCGCGCTGACCCGCTTGTGGCAACACTGCGGCATGCCCGCCAAAGCGGCG
This sequence comes from Azoarcus sp., assembly GCA_031546845.1. Taxonomy (GTDB): domain Bacteria; phylum Pseudomonadota; class Gammaproteobacteria; order Burkholderiales; family Rhodocyclaceae; genus Azoarcus. The sequence continues at coordinate 26,119 of JAVBJT010000042.1, forward strand.
CTGGTCGCGGTCGGGGGGTATGGCCGGGGCGAGCTTTACCCGCATTCCGACGTCGATGTACTGATTCTGCTGCCCGAATCGGCCAATGGCATCGTCCAGGCCCCCCTGGTGACGCTGGTCGGCGCTTTATGGGACATAGGATTGGCGATCGGCCATAGCGTGCGCTCCGTCGACGAATGCATCGAAATCGCGGCCAACGACATCACAATCCAAACGAACCTGCTCGAAGCGCGCCTGCTCACCGGCGACACCGCGTTGTTCGACGATTTCGCCGCCCGCTACCGCGCGCAGCTCGACCCGCAAGCCTTTTTCAAGGCCAAGCGGCTTGAACAAGATCAACGCCACACCCGTTACCACGACACGCCTTTCGAGCTCGAGCCGAACTGCAAGGAAAGCCCCGGCGGCCTGCGCGACATTCAAATGCTGGGCTGGATTGCCCGCGCCATCAATATCGGCGCCCGCTGGCGCGACCTCGCCCACCAGCGCCTGATTACCAGCGGCGAAGCCAACGAACTGCGCGGTGTCGAGCGCTTTCTGCAACACGTGCGTATTTGCCTGCATTACCTTGCCGGCCGCGCCGAGGACCGCCTGCTGTTCGACCATCAGGAACGGCTTGCCCGCCTTCTGGGATTCGAGGCCACCGCCAACAGGCGCGCCTCCGAAGTGTTCATGCGGCGCTATTACCTGACCGCCAAGAAAATCACCCAGATCAACACGATCCTGCTGCAAAACTATGGCGCGACGATTTTCCCCCTCCGGGGCGGCGCGTCCATCGTCATCAATGCGCGCTTTCAAACCGTGCGCGAATTGCTCGACATACGCGAAGAGAACACTTTCGAGCGCCATCCGTCGGCACTGCTCGAATGCTTTCTGCTATTGCAGCAGCGCAGCGAGCTAAAGGGCATGACCGCGCGCACGCTACGCGCGCTGTGGCAGAACCGCCAACGGATCAATGCCGATTTTCGGGCCAACCCGGCAAACCAGGCCCTGTTCCTGGAAATTCTCCAGCAGCGGCGCAGCGTCGTGCGCGAACTCCGGCGCATGGCCAAATACGGCATCCTGTCGCGCTACCTGCCTGTCTGGCAAAAAATCATCGGCCAGATGCAGCACGATCTGTTTCACGTCTATACGGTGGATCAGCACATTCTGATGGTGCTGCGCAACCTGCGTTGTTTCTCGCTTGGCGAGCACGCGCACGAATATCCGTCGATGACCCGGCTCGCTCTTGGCTTTGAGCGCCAATGGCTGCTATACATCGCCGCGTTGTTCCATGATATCGCCAAGGGTCGCGGCGGCGACCATTCCAAACAGGGCATGCAGGATGCGCGCGCCTTCTGCGAAAGCCACGGCCTATCCGCGGAAGACACCGAACTGATCGTCTGGCTGGTCGAACAACATTTGACCATGTCGCGCGTGGCGCAGAAGGAAGACACGTCCGACCCCAACGTCATCCGGCGCTTCGCCGACACCGTCGGTAACGAACGCCGCCTTGTCGCGCTTTATCTCCTCACCCACGCGGACATTCGCGGCACCAGCCCGAAAGTATGGAACGGCTGGAAAGACAAACTGCTGGAAGACCTCTTCTTCGCCACCCAGCGCCTGCTGCGCGGCGCCACGCCACAACAGGCGTTGGGGCTGGACGACCGCCAGGAGGACGCGCTCAGACTGCTGCGCTACCATGGACTGCGACCGGGCATCGAAGAAGCGCTATGGGCCGAGCTCGACCCCGCGTACTTCATGCGCCATTCCGCCGAGGAAATCGCCTGGCACACCCGGCTGCTCTATTTCCGCACCCAGAGCGACGAACCGATCGTGAAAGCGCGCGTGTCGGAAGGCGAGGAAGGCTTGCAGGTGATGGTCTTCACCCGCGACCAAAAAGATCTGTTCGTGCGCCTGACCGGCTTCTTCGGCCACATGGGCTTCACCATCCTAGACGCCAAGGTCCACACCACGCGCCACGGCTACGCGCTCGACAGTTTCATACTGCAAGACCCCGGCAATGCCATCCCGTACCGCGATATCGTCATTCTGATCGAGCATGAACTGAGCACGCGACTGCTCAAGCCCGAAGCGCCTGAACGGCCGTCGAAAGGGCGCATGTCACGCCACGTGAGGCATTTCCCGATCACGCCGGAAGTCAACATCCGGCCCGACGACGCCCACCAGCGCTACATCCTCTCGCTGACGGCGGCCGACCGCCCCGGCCTGCTCTTCGACGTCGCCGAAGTGCTGGCGAAATACGATATCGGCCTGCAAGCCGCCAAAATCGCCACACTGGGCGAGCGGGTGGAAGACACCTTTCTGCTTTACGGCGAACGTCTGATGCAGGATGCCGAAGTCGTGCGAATCGAACGCGAACTGCTCGAACGCTTGCAGATATAGAAAAACTCTCGAAAAAACCGCGCGACCGCCACCCGCCTAGTGCCTTTTTCAGTGCTGTTTATTGCTGAGGCGGTCCATCGTGGCGTAAAGCACCCCCGAGAACAGGAAAGTAACGTGGATGCCGACCATCCAGCCCAAATGGCGGTCGGTCAGGTTATCCACGTTCATGAACGCCTTCAGCAATTCGACCCCCGAAATCGCCACGATGGAACCAATCAGCTTGATCTTCAGATCGGAAAAACCGATATGCCCCATCCAGTCCGGGCGGTCCTTGTGGTTATGGAGATCCTCCATCTTCGAAACGAAGTTCTCGTAGCCGCTGAACACGATAATCACGATCAGGTTCATGATCAGCGCCACATCGACCAACGACAATATGCCGGTAATCATCTCACCGCTGCTGGCCGTCAAGATGTTGGCAAAGAGATGGACGATCTCCTTGCCGAACTTGATCAGCAGCAGCACCAGCGCCAGCACCAGGCCGAAATACACCGGTGCCATCAGCCAGCGGCTGCTGAACAGCACATGTTCAAAACCGGTTTCGAGGCGTTTCATGTAAGGCTGCTCCGGTTAAAACGGGGGCGCGGATTGTACCAGCCCGCGACGGATGGCCCATTCTTGAGTGGATACATCAACCGTGCAGCGGAAAAACATGGCAGCCGCCGGCACGGCTCGTACCAGACAATAGCGCGTTGCGCTTCAAACTTGAAACCGCTCCCTTAAAATAAATACAATTAGTACGTCCATCTGAATACTGTAAGCTCTTAAGACAAGTTGAGAGATACTCCTGCCCCTCTGGCAGAGGATTCGGCATACTCAAATCTAACGAGGCAATTGATCTGATTTCACCAGTACCATAATCCTGAATATTCATTTTTCTAAACTATGAAGTAATGATCGTTTTCCAATTTTCCCCATCAAATCCCGCTACAAAATCTGGGCCTGCCACAATTAATAATCCATCATATGCATCCATGTGGCCAAAATAAGAAATAGGTCTACCTTCACTTTCTGGGGGAACCATTTCTTTACCATTCCATATTCGGAGTTGGTAATCTGAAGAAAGCCACAACTTTCCTTCAAACCAAACAGCATCATTCCATAGGACCGTGGATGTGCCTTTATAAACAGATTTCCATGTATTTTCTCGACCAACCCAAAGGGAGCCACCTTCTCCCGTAACATAAACATTCCCATCGGGAGCACAAGTGACAGTGCCTAATTGTGAATTGGTAGGAAAACCTAATTGCTTCCAATCTTTGCCGTCAAAATGCCATATATCTCCTTCGCCTCCAACTGCGTACATATCGGCTTCAGAGAATGCATCCAAATCAAGAAACCCTTGATTAGTATCAGCCTCAACTGGCGGGAATCCAGTTTTTATTTGCTGCCATTGCCCAGCACTTTTTCGTTTATATATTTGTCGAAATAGGCCAACCGAATAAGTGACTCCATTTATACATTTCAATCGTCTTGGAGCAGGATGACCATTTTTATTAATAAACTCCATCGGCCCTCCTTGTCCTCCACCAGCAGGCCAAATATCTCCAGAAGAGTTGCTAGAAGCCAATAAGGTTTGTGCAGAGGAATTTACAATTCTGGAAGCACCTACGATTGGATTTTTGAACCCATTGAATTCTCTACTACCAAAATTATTTTCTGGCCCTCTATCCAGAAATATATTAATCAGTCGTGTTGGTACATCGTGATCCCATAAGTCATTGAGCTCTTCATTGGTAAATTTTTTACGGGCACATAAAGATATGATCGTATTCGTTCTGACGACACAATCCGTAATCATCCAGCCTTCAAAAAATTTTTTCCAGACATCGTTAGTGATTATTCCATTCATATTATTTCCTAGACTTATTTAGTCGTCTGCATCGCCTATGACTATTTCAGTATCGTCACCATTACTATCCCAGGGCGATTGCACCTATTTGTCATAAAATGGCGACTCCGAACACGCGCGCCCGTTCGTCATCATCCCACGCGGCCAGACCGCAGCGGCGTCGCACGCTCAGTTTTGGGTGCGCCGTGTCGAGTTTGAGCAGATTGAGGACAATGCGGCGGACGATGGCGAGGTTCTCAGGCGCATGATCACGACGCACCGCGCACGCATCCTCACGCAAGGTCACGTCCAGACGCCAGTGTAGATCGTTCTCAACGGCCCAATGCCGACGCACCGCGGCGGCGAACTCATCGGCATCCAGTTCGGCCGAACTGGTGTAGTAGCGCGCCTCGATGCGGCGGGCCTGTCCGTTCTCGACGCGCAGCGAAATCATCGTGTCGTGCGAGGGAATACCATTGGCCAGTCGGAGAAAGCGCCGAAACCACGCTTGCTTGATCCGCGCCCAGTCGGCAATCTCCACGAAGCTCTCTTGCTTGGCCAGCACGCCGCAGGTCACGATCACCAATATCTCCACCAGATCATGCGCAACGCGGCCCTTCCTCGGGTCTTCGATGGCTGCAAAGTGCTCCACCAGACTCTTTCCCATCGCTCGTCCAAAAGACGAGAGTGGACGAAATTTTACCGCTACCCACAAGGGGGCACTCAAGTCATTGAGCGAAAATAGAAAATCCGTTGGGCCAAAATCTGACTATGTCAAATAGGTGCAATCGCCCTGGACCCGGGTCGCTTTTCAGTGAAAGAATCAGCCGGCCCTCCAGGTCGCCCAGCAACGCGAACATTTTTCCGCTGATACAGACACGGTCGGCGCCCCAATCCGCCTGATAGTCATGTATTGCGCCCGGCTTGGTCAGGCAGTATTCGATTAACTGTGCTCTATTCATGTAAAGCTCCGCCGATAAGGATCGGTTTTCGTGATTCTAATCACGCATCGCTGGAATGGGCGGAATCGTCGAGCGGCGTGTCAAGATACAGTCCGATATGGGTATCTGGCCAGATTGCCAAACCCGCTTGCAATTCGTCAGCCGGGCTTTTCTCTCACGCTTGCTCAGAAGATTGTGAACAGGCTCTAATAAGTGAAGTCTAAAAACCACGTCAGAACACACCTGCCGACCATGCCAAAATTCGCCGCCAATCTCACCCTGCTGTTCAACGAAGTCGATTTCCCCGAACGCTTCGCCGCTGCGGCCGCCGCCGGCTTCGACGCCGTGGAATATCTCTTCCCCTACGCCTACCCGCACGCTCAGCTCGCCGAAGAGCTACAGCGCAACAGGCTCAAGCAGGTACTGCACAATCTGCCGGCGGGCGACTGGGCCGCCGGAGAGCGCGGCATCGCCTGCCTGCCGGATCGTGTCGGCGAATTTCAGGACAGCGTCGGCCTCGCCATCGAATACGCCCAGGCGCTTGGCTGTAAACGCTTGAACTGCCTGGCCGGCATCGCGCCGATCGGCATGGATGAAGAGCTGTTGTTCGACACTTTCGTCACCAACCTGCGCTTCGCCGCGGACGAACTGGCCAACGCCGGCATCCGCCTGCTGATCGAACCGATCAACCGCCGCGACATACCGGACTTCTACCTCAGCCGCAGCGAACTGGCGATGCACATCATCAGCACCGTCGGCTCGGACAATCTTTTCCTGCAGTACGACATCTACCACGCCCAGCGCAGCGAAGGCGAACTGATGAGCACCATCGCCCGCTGCCTGCCGCACATCGGCCATATGCAACTGGCCGACAACCCCGGCCGCCACGAACCGGGAACGGGTGAAATCAACTACCCCTTCCTGTTCGCGCACATCGACCGCCTCGGCTACGACGGCTGGATCGGCTGCGAATACATTCCAACGACCACCACTACCGCCGGGCTGGGCTGGCTCGCCACGGCGCGCGCGCGTCACTGACGCGCACCCCCGCGCCCGGCGCTTCAATCCGCGCCGACAAGCAAACCATCATCCAGCCGCAAGGTGCGTTGCGCCCGGCGCGCGAGCGTTTCGTCGTGCGTGACGATGACGAAGCTGGTGGCATGGCGCTGATTGAGCGACAGCATCAGATCGAACACCGATTCGGCCGTATGGCGGTCGAGGTTGCCGGTCGGCTCGTCGGCAAGCACGCACGCCGGCTGCGTCACCAGCGCGCGGGCGATGGCGGCGCGCTGGCGCTCGCCCCCGGAAAGCTCCCCCGGCGTGTGGTCGAGGCGGTGCCCCAAGCCCACCTCGCGCAGCACTTCGGCGGCGCGGGCATTGGCTTCATCGCGCGGCACGCGGCGGATGTAGAGCGGCATGGCAACGTTTTCGAGCGCATCGAATTCGGCCAGCAGATGATGGAACTGGTACACAAAGCCGAGCGCGGTATTGCGTGCACGGCCACGGGCGGCTTCCGACATGCGGGAAAAGTCCTCGCCCATCAGGCGAACCTGGCCGGCGCTGGGCACATCCAATCCGCCGAGCAGATGCAGCAGCGTGCTTTTGCCCGAACCGGAAGCACCGACGATAGCCAGCCGCTCGCCGCGTGCCACCGACAGCGTTACCCCGCGCAGCACGCGCACCGTGCCGTCGCTTTCCCCATTACGCTCGCCGCCCTCGCGGAAGTTCTTTTCCAGATTGTCGCAGGCGAGCACATCGACGCCCTTCCCCTCAACGTTTGTCGCAGCGTTCATTTCACTCATAGCGCAACGCCTCCGCCGGGTTCACCTTGGACGCGCGCCAACTCGGGTAGAGCGTGGCGAGCAAGGTCAGCACGAAGGACACGGTAACGATGCCGATCACATCGGCGGGCAGTACTTTCGAAGGCATTTCGCTGATGAAATAAACCTCGCGGTTCCACAGGGTCGCGCCCGTGATCGCCTCCAGCGCCGGAATGACCACATTGAGGTTATTGGCGACAAGCAAGCCGAGCACGACCCCCGCGCCCAAGCCGACGATGCCGATGATCGACCCTTGCAGCACGAAGATCGACATGATCGACGCCGGGCTCGCCCCCAAGGTGCGCAGGATGGCGATATCGGCGTATTTTTCCTGCACCGCCATGACCAGCGTGGATACGATATTGAACGCCGCCACCGCCACGATCAAAAACAGGATCAGCGTCATCATCGTTTTCTCCAGCGCCACCGCGCGGAAAAAATTGCCATGGCTGCGCGTCCAATCGGCCACCATCGCGTTCGGCGCATCAAGCATGCCGGCCAACTCGCGCGCCACCCGTGGGGCGGCAAACAGATCGTCCAGCTTCAGGCGCACGCCGCTCACGCCATCGCCCATGCGATACAGCGCTTGCGCATCGGCAAGGTGAATCAGCGCAAGGCCGGAATCGTACTCATACATGCCGGCCTCGAAAATGCCGACCACCTCGAACTGCTTCACGCGCGGCAGCACCGCCGCCGGTGTTACCAAACCCTGCGGCGCGATCAGCGTCACCTTGTCGCCCAGACGCACGCGCAGCGCCGAGGCCAGATCGCGCCCGAGAACGATGCCGAAACCGCCCGCGCGCAAGGCGTCCAGGCTGCCGGTTTTCATGTAACGGGCGAAATCCGCCACCTTGTCTTCCGCCGCCGGAAGCACGCCGCGCACCATCGTTCCGCGCACCGCGTCGTCGAACGACAGCATGCCTTGTTCCTGGATGTAAGGCGCCGACGCGCGCACGGCGGGGTGCCGCGCCGCATCGTCGGCCACCCGCTGCCACGACGGCAGCCCGCCATCCATGCCTTGCACCACAACGTGCGAGGCCACGCCAAGAATGCGCGTGCGCAGTTCTTCCTGAAAGCCGTTCATCACCGACAGCACCACGATGAGCGCCATCACGCCCAGCGCGATGCCCAGCATGGAAACCAGGGAGATGAAGGAGATAAAACGGTTGCGGCCCTGCGCCCGCTTGCGCGAGCGCGTATAGCGCAGGCCGACGAGAAATTCGTAACGCATGCGTTCCTTATACGGAAATGGAAAATGGATCGGGGAATTCGCCCAGCCTCACACGCGCTTCCCCGTTCCACGCCGGCGGTTTTCCGCGCGGCATGGCGCTTTTCCGCGCGGCGCGGTATTGGATACAGGCTTGGATGCGCCCTTGGACGCCGCCTTGGGCGCGGCTTTGGCGCCAAACGCCGATGCGGGCTGGTGCCGGGGCACCAGACAGTTGGGACCGCCGCCGATGAGATCGGCGCGCCCCATCTGCATCAAGGCTTCACGCAGCAGCGGCCAGTTTTCCGGGTCGTGCCAGCGCAAGAAGGCCTTGTGCACACGGCGGCTACGGCCGGCGCGGGCGGTATCGACGATTTCGGAAGCGGCGGTGACCTTTTTCAGCGGATTCCTGCGCGAGTGGTACATCGCGGTGGCGAGCGCCATTGGCGTCGGCAGAAAAGTCTGCACCTGGTCGGGGCGGAAATCGTTGGCCTTCAACCATAGCGCCAACGCCAGCATGTCCTCGTCGGTCGTCCCAGGGTGAGCGGCGATGAAATACGGCACCAAGTGCTGCTTCTTGCCCGCCTCGCGCGAATATTTGTCGAACAGCACGCGAAACGCCTCGTAAGCGCCCATGCCGGGTTTCATCATTTTCGACAACGGCCCAGGCTCGCTATGCTCCGGCGCGATCTTGAGCAGGCCGCTGACGTGATGGGTGACAAGCTCGCGCACATACTCGGGCGAACGCACGGCGAGGTCGTAACGCAAACCGGAACCGATGGTGAGGCGCTTCACCCCCCTCAACACGCGCGCCTTGCGATAGAGCCGAACGAGCGGGCCGTGATCGGTGCCGAGCCGCTCGCAAATGGCGGGATACACGCAGGACAGGCGACGGCAGGCGCGTTCCACCGCCGGGTCGTTGCAGGCCATGCGGTACATGTTGGCGGTGGGGCCGCCCAGATCGGTGATATGGCCTTTGAAATCGGATGATTTGTCGCGGATATCCTCGATTTCGCGCAGGATGGACTGCTCCGAGCGGCTTTGGATGATGCGGCCTTCGTGCTCGGTGATCGAACAGAACGTACAGCCGCCGAAGCAGCCGCGCATGATGTTCACCGAAAACTTGATCATGTCCCACGCCGGAATGCGCGCGCCGCCATAAGCCGGATGCGGCTGGCGGGCGTAAGGCAGGGCGTAGACGAAGTCCATCTCCGCCGTCGATAGCGGCAGCGGCGGCGGGTTGAGCCACACATCGCGCGCGCCCGGCCCCTCGCCGTGGCGCTGCGCCATGGCGCGGGCATTGCCGGGATTGGATTCGAGGTGAAATACGCGCGAAGCATGCGCGTACAACACCGGATCGGCCTGCACCGCCTCGCAACCCGGCAAACGCACCACCGTTTGCGCGCGCCCGGCGGCATGAGCGGCAGAACGGGGCACGATGCGAACCGGCTGCGCGGCGCCAGCGGGCGCGGCCGCCTGCGCACAGGCGGGCTCGCCATACACCGCCGCGGCATTGGCCGTAGCATGGGGCAACGCGGCATCCACCCGCGCCGGCACGTCGAGCGCGGACGCATCCACCTCGTTCCAGCCCGACGGCAGCCAGCCCGGCCGCGCCATGAAGGCCGTGCCGCGCAGATCGCGAATTTCCCCAATCGGCTCGCCAGCAGCCAGCCGCCGTGTCAGCGCCACCAGCGCGCGCTCGGCGTTGCCGAACAACAGAATGTCCGCCTTGGAATCGGGCAGCACCGAATGCCGCACCTTGTCGGACCAGTAATCGTAATGGGCGATGCGGCGCAGGCTGGCTTCGATCCCGCCGATAACGACATTGACGCCGGGAAACGCCTCCCGCGCGCGCTGCGCATACACCGTCAGCGCGCGGTCGGGCCGCCGGTTCGGCTCGGCGTTGGGCGTGTAGGCATCGTCGGAGCGGATTTTGCGATCGGAGGTGTAGCGGTTGACCATCGAATCCATGTTGCCAGCGGTCACGCCGAAATACAGCCGGGGCCGCCCAAGCGCGCGAAACGGCTCGGCCGAGGTCCAATCCGGCTGGCTGATGATGCCAACACGAAAACCACACGCCTCCAACAAGCGCCCGACGAGCGCCATGCCGAAACTGGGATGGTCAATATAAGCATCACCAGTCACAAGCACAACATCGCACTCATCCCACCCCAGCGCCGCCATCTCGGCGCGCGACATCGGCAGAAAGGGCGCGGGACGGCGCGGCGGCGCGGCATGGGCGAACAGATCGTCCGGCGGCAAAACGACAGGAAAATGAGCAGATGGGGGCATAACAGGCGAAGGCATGGCGACCGCCATTGTAACCAGCTAAGCCGAGGACGACGGTCTTCGCCTTCTTCCACCCACCGTGCGAACGCCCAACTCGATGCCATAGTCGCGCCGGATCAGCGCGCCAACGGCGGCGCGGCTCCACAGGTAGAAGTCCATCTTCAATTGCTCAGGGCGCTTGTCGCAAATCAGCGCGCGAACGCTCTGCTCCTACTCGGCGCTTAATCGGCGACCCTCGCCCTGCCTGCACCCTCGGGCCGCGGGCTGGCGGACACTCCCGCCTCCATCGGTGCATCCAGCCTGCTCCGCGCTGCCCCGCCCGTCTCAAAATCGGCCAGCAATTCATCCATCAGCGGATCAATCTGGCTCTTCGTACTGGCCCACTTGCCAACGTTCAAATAGTCCCCGTTGCGGTAATAGACTGAAGCGATATTCACGCCCTTATGGCGCAGCTTGATTTCAGCGTCATAGATGTAAAGAACCATGTCCCAGCGCTGGGATACGGTGTACCAAAGGGTGTAATCGCAGCCCTTGGGCATCGCGCCCCGGCTGTAATTCATGGTCTTGATCCCGTGCCGCTCAAGCCCCTTCTGCACAAGCGGAAGCATCTCCCCGACGAGAACATCTGGGTTCTCCTCGATGCACACCAGGCGCGGATCATGCTGCGCCCGGCTGACCTTATTGATGCTGTGATGTGCCGTTGTACAGCCGACAAGCGCCAGCACCGCAATAGCGGCGCAGAGCATCTTTTTCATGTTATCCCCTTCTTTTGTTTTCCTGGCATGAAAGCGTACACCGGCAAAACAAGCCGGCTACACGACAGCGCCATCATCCCGCCTTCCGCTTCACTTTCGCCGATTGCGCAAGCGATGGTGGTTGAACCAGGATACCCTTGAGCAAGGCCCTACTGTCAGATCAAGTCTGAACTTCTACAGCTAAGCCCCAGCCCCATCCGGCGGATAAAGCGGGTTTCTCTTTCCCGTGCGCAAGCGCGAAACCATAGCCCAACGCGCGCGCCACTCATGGTGGCTACAATCAATCCTTCATGCCGTGACTGCTCCACACACACAGCCGCCTCCCCACCCGCTCGCCGCAGGAATGGCCGTTATGCAGAACACCCCCTCCTCGCCCAATCTCACCCTGTGGCTGGTGGCCGTGGGTTTTTTCATGCAGACGCTGGACGCCACCATCGTCAACACCGCGCTGCCGTCGATGGCGGCCAGCCTGGGCGCAAGCCCGCTGCGCATGCAGTCGGTGGTGATCGCCTACGCGCTGACGATGGCGATGACGATTCCGGCCAGCGGCTGGCTGGCCGACCGCTTCGGCACACGGCACGTCTTCGCCGCGGCGGCCTTGTTCTTCGTCGCCGGCTCGCTCGCCTGCGCGCTCTCGCCCGATCTCTCCACACTCACCGCCGCGCGCGTGCTGCAAGGGCTGGGCGGCGCGATGCTGCTGCCGGTCGGGCGGCTGGCGGTGCTGAAAAGCTTTCCGCGCGAACGCTTTCTGCGCGCGATGAGCTTCGTTGCCGTGCCCGGCCTGATCGGCCCCCTGATCGGCCCGACGCTGGGCGGCTGGCTGGTGGAGGTTGCCTCCTGGCACTGGATATTCCTGATCAACGTGCCGATCGGGCTGGCCGGCTGCGCGCTCAGCCTGCGCCACATGCCCAACTACCGCATCGAACACCCGCTGCCCTTCGACTTCGCCGGCTTCGCCCTGCTATCGCTCGGCATGGTCACCATATCGCTCGCGCTCGACGGCCTGGGCGGTCTCGGCCTGAGCCGTGGCCTCGTGCTCGTGCTGCTACTGTTCGGTCTGAGCAACCTGGCCGCGTACTGGCTCCACGCCATGCGCCACCCGCGCCCGCTGTTTTCGCCACGGCTCTTTCACATCGGCAGCTTCAGCGTGGGCCTGCTCGGCAATCTGTTCGCGCGTATCGGCAGCGGCGCCATGCCCTACCTGACACCGCTGTTGATGCAAATATCGATGGGCTACAGCCCATTTCGCGCCGGCATGATGATGCTGCCGGTGGCCGCCGCGGCCATCTTCTCCAAACCGCTCGCCGCCAATCTGATCCAGCGCTTCGGTTACCGCCGTGTGCTGATCAGCAATACCATCCTGCTCGGTTTAGCGATGGCGGCCTTTTCCCTGCTCGCACCCGGCCAGCCAGTGTGGCCACACGTTTTGCTGCTGGGGTTTTTCGGCGCGGTCAATTCGATCCAGTTCACCGCCATGAACACCGTCACGCTCAAAGACCTCGACACCGATCAGGCCAGCTCCGGCAACAGCCTGCTATCCATGGTGCAAATGCTGTCGATGAGCCTGGGCGTATCGGCGGCCGGCGCGCTGCTGGCGGTATTCGCCGAACATTTCAGCATCTCCTTGCCGGATCACGGCCAACTCGCCGCCTTCCATGCCGCCTACCTGTGCGTGGGCGCCATCACCATCGCCTCGGCATGGATTTTCTGGCAACTCACGCCCGATACCGGCACGCCGCGGGCACCGGCGAAAACGGTCGAATCCATGATCGAATCCGAGTAAAGTACGCGCCAAAACACAAACGAAGATACGAAAAAAGGCTTGAACGCACACCGGGAACGGCCCCTTTCTCCGCCCGGTCGAAACGCGAACGCAAGCACCCTCCCCCACTCTCGCTGGATTTTCCATGTTCCGTAGCCTGAACAAACCCGAACTGTGGACCGTCGCCCTGTCGGCGGCCGGCATCCTGATGCTCACGATGGGCATCCGCCAATCCTTCGGCCTGTTCATGTCGCCGATCAACACCAGCACCAGCGTCGGCATCGGCACCCTCAGCCTCGCGCTGGCAATCGGCCAATTCGTCTGGGGCGCGATCCGGCCGCTCGCCGGCGCCGCCGCCGACCACTACGGCCCGCAGCGCGTGCTCCTCGCCGCCATCGCCATCATGGCGCTGGGCTGCGCGCTAACGCCGTGGATGAGCGACAGCGTCAGCCTGATCTTCACCTTTGGCGTTCTCGCCTCGCTCGGTTCCGGCGCGGGCAGCTTTTCCGTGCTGATGGGCGCGGCCGCCTCGCGCCTGCCGCCGAGCGCGCGCGGCGCCGCCTCGGGCGTCATCAATGCCGGCGGCTCCTTCGGCCAGTTCGTATTCGCGCCGCTCACGCAAAAACTCATCCAGGCGCTCGGCTGGATGGGCGCCCTGTGGTCGCTTGCCATACTCACCCTCGCCGCATTGCCGCTGATACGCACCCTGACCCGCCAGGCGCCGATACACCTCCCGCCCCCCATCGCGGGCGAAGCCGGCCTGTGGCAAAGCATCCGCCAGGCGTTCTCGGACAACAGCTACCTGCTGCTGCACGCGGGTTTCTTCACCTGCGGCTTCCACATCGCCTTTCTCGTCACCCACCTGCCGGGCGAAGTGGCGCTGTGCGGCCTGCCGACCGACGTCGCCAGTTGGTCGCTGGCGATCATCGGCCTGGCGAATATCGCCGGCAGCCTGTACGCCGGCACCTGCATCGCGCGCTACCGCAGCAAATACGTTCTGTCGTGGATGTACGGCTCGCGCACGCTGCTCATCGCCCTCTACCTGCTCAGCCCGAAAACCGCCCTGACCTTCTACCTCTTCGCCGCCGGCCTGGGCTTCACCTGGCTCGCCACCGTGCCGCCCACGGCAAACATCGTCGGCAAGCTGTTCGGCGTGCGCTACCTCGGCACGCTGTTCGGCCTCACCCTACTGTCACACCAAATCGGCGCCTTCTTCGGCGCCTGGCTCGGCGGCATCGCCATTACACGCCAGGGCGACTACCAATGGATGTGGTACGCCGACATGGCGCTGGCCGGCCTCGCCGCGCTCGTCAACTTGCCAATCCGCGAAGCGCCGGTGGCGGCGAGCCGCACCGCTTGAACGTCAGCCCCTATTTAAGGTACATTTCGCGTCTTCGCCGCTTTAGCTCAGTTGGTAGAGCAACCGCTTCGTAAGCGGTAGGTCGTCTGTTCGAGTCAGACAAGCGGCACCAGAATCGGCTCCAAGACGTTCCAAGGAGCGCAAAAACCCCTAGATAAATCAAATATCTAGGGGTTTTTTGTTTCTACTCTGGGCAATCATAGATACCAACTCGTCATCCCTCTACCCTCCGCAGACTAGTAAACGAACCGACAAATGTAGGTAGGCCGGAGACAGCCATGATTTTTGCTTTCAATTCTGGGCTGATTGTGCGAGCCGGTGATGCTTGTCTTTCGTATGGGCCACCAGGGAGTCTCCAATCAAACACGTACAGGCCAAGAACGGCGTAGTCATTCCACACTTCGGATGTTCCTGTGCTTGGGGCCGCCAGCGATTCTGAAATTGCCTCGTGTTCGATGTGATGTTTCGCAACTGGCTCAGGATAGAAACCTTCTCCTGCAGTTGCGAAGAGAGCTAAATTGCCCTCGCTATCGGCTGCAAACCAATCGAACTCTATTCCGCACAGTTCAGGCAGCATGGCTCACTCTATGACGCATAACGATAAAGCTCAGCACCAGTCTGGCTGCGCATTTCGCAGTGCCAGGAACGTGGTAATTGAGCTCTCCAATTCGCGAACCGAGCTGAAACTGCCCTCGCGCAAATACACCGTGATGTCGCGAAAAAAGCGCTCAACCATGTTCATCCACGAGCTGGAGGTCAGGGTGAAATGCATGTGGAAGCGCTTGTGCTTCTCAAGCCAAGCCTTCACTTTCGGGTGTTTGTGCGTGGCGTAATTGTCCACGATCAAATGCAGTTGAAGATGC
>JAVBJT010000010.1:0-21875 GCA_031546845.1 Azoarcus sp.
GCAATAAGGCACCTTGACGGTGTAAATGCGGTCGAGAAAAGCCTCGTTGTTCTTGTTGTTCTTGAACGCCACCCATTCCGATTCGTTCGAGTGCGCCATGACGATGCCGTCGAACGGAATCGCGCCGAAGCCTTCGGTGCCTTTGTAATTGCCTTCCTGGGTGGCGGTCAGTAATGGGTGCAGCACCTTGATCGGGGCCTTGAACATTTCGACGAATTCAAGCAGGCCGCGATTGGCCAGGCACAAGCCGCCCGAATAGCTGTAGGCGTCGGGGTCGTCCTGCGAATATTGCTCCAGCTTGCGGATATCGACCTTGCCGACCAGCGAGGAAATGTCCTGATTGTTCTCGTCGCCGGGCTCGGTTTTGGCGACCGCGATCTGGCGCAGCGCCGAGGGCGTGAGCTTGACCACGCGGAATCGCGTGACGTCGCCGCCGAATTCGTGCAGCCGTTTCACCGCCCACGGACTCATGATGGTGCTGAGATAGCGCGATTGGATACCGTAATCTTCCGCGAGAATGCGGCCATCCTCATTGACGTCGAACAGGCCGAGCGGCGATTCATGTACCGGCGAGCCCTTGATGGCGTAGAAGGGAATCTTCTCGATCAAGCTTTTCAGCTTTTCCGCCAAAGAGGATTTGCCGCCGCCGACCGGGCCGAGCAGATAGAGGATCTGTTTCTTTTCCTCCAGCCCCTGCGCTGCGTGGCGGAAATACGACACAATATGCTCGATCACTTCTTCCATGCCGTAGAAATCGCGGAAGGCGGGGTAGAGCTTCAAGACCTTGTTGGAGAAAAGGCGCGACAGGCGGGGGTCGAGCCGGGTGTCGACCAACTCGGGGTCGCCGATTGCCATCAATATCCGTTCGGCCGCGGTGGCGTAGGCCGAGCGATCTTTCCCGCACAGATCCAGATATTCCTGGATCGACATCTCCTCTTCGCGGGTCGCCTCGAAACGGGCTTGGTAGGTATTGAAGATGCTCATGCGAACGTCTCCTGATTGCGTGGGCCTGGGGCGGCTTGGCGCGGACTCGCCGAAGGTGGCGAAGGTGCTATCCGTCGGGAGCCGCTGCCGGATAGCGTGTTTTGCGTCCCTGCACCTTCAGAGGGCTTGTACTGGGGCGAGTTCCGCTTGACAGGCATTTTTTGTGGGCTATGGCGTATTCCCTAACAGCCATGTCGCTGAAAGGAACGGCGTAAGCCATGTGTTAGAATGTCCGTTTCACGAAACGGCCTCGGTATGGTCGCAAGCCCCGGATTCATTGAATATTTCGGTGGCGGTCAGACCGGTGGGCGGTATTTTTGACTTCTCAGGATCGAGTGGAATGCAGACCAACCAGGAAACCGCGAACGCGCTGGAACGCCGTATCGACATGTCCGTACCGATGGCGGAAATCGAACAAGAGGTGGAGTCCCGTCTGAAACGGATGGCGCGCACGGTCAAAATGCCGGGGTTCCGCCCGGGCAAGGTGCCGATGAACATCGTCGCGCGCACCTATGGCGCGCAAGCCCGCTCCGAAGCGATCGGCGCCGCGGTGGAAAAAGCGTTCGGCAGCAAAGTGCGCGAGCAAAACCTGCGGGTTGCCGGTTATCCGCGCATCGAGCCGAAGGAAGCAGGGGGCGATGGCGGCGCGTTGGAATTCAGCGCCGTATTCGAGGTCTATCCTGAAATAGTGCCGGGCGATTTGTCCGCGCAGACGGTGGAACGGCCGAATCTGCTTGTCGGCGACGCCGAAGTGGACAAAACCCTCGAGGTGCTGCGTAAGCAACGCACCACGTTTGCCGTGGCGGAGCGCGCGGCGGCCGAGGGCGACCGGGTGGTGATCGATTTCATCGGGCGCAAGGATGGCGAGCTGTTCGACGGCGGGCAGGCGCAGGGTTTTCCGTTCGTGATCGGCGCCGGCGCGATGTTGAAGGATTTTGAAACCGCCGTGATCGGTTTGGCGGCGGGGGGCAAAAAGACGTTCGATATGAAGTTCCCCGATGACTACCATGCACAGCATCTGGCTGGGCAGGCGGTTCAGTTCGAGGTCACGGTCGATCGCGTCGAGGCGCCGGTGCTGCCGGAGATGGATGCCGATTTCGCCAAGGCGATGGGCGTGGCCGATGGCGATGTGGCCAAGCTGCGCGAGGAAGTGAAGGGCAATCTGGAGCGGGAGGTTAAGCGCCGCATCCAGGCGAAGGTGAAGGAACAAGTGATGGAGGCGCTGCTGGCGGTGACGCCGATCGAGGTGCCGAAGGCGCTGGTGCAGGCCGAAGCTGGGCAACTGGCGGAGAACGCCAGGCGCGATCTCGAAATGCGCGGCCTCAAGGCCAAGGACGTGCAGGTTCAGCCGAGCTGGTTCGCCGATCAGGCGGAGCGCAGGGTCAAGCTCGGTTTGATCATGGCCGAATTGGTGAAGGCGAACGAGTTGCACGCCAAGCCGGAGCAGATTCGCGCGCTGGTTGGGGAAATGGCGCAGAGTTACGAGGATCCGTCCGAGTTGGTGCATTGGTACTATGCTCAACCAGAGCGCTTGGCGCAGGCGGAAGCGGTGGTGATCGAGGAGAATGTCGTCACATGGGCTATTTCACGGGCCCAGACGGTCGATAAGCCGATCACTTTTGATGAATTGATGCAGGGTGCGGTCTAAGGCTGCGCCAAGGCTGGGGAAGAATCGACGATGAACAATGGAGCAGGGCAGCGCAATGGCGCGTGGGATCCGGTCGGCCTCGGCCTGATCCCGATCGTGGTCGAGCAGAGCGGGCGCGGCGAGCGCTCGTACGACATTTATTCCCGCTTGCTCAAGGAGCGGGTGGTGTTTCTCGTCGGCCCGGTCAATGACATTACCGCCAATCTGATCGTGGCGCAGTTCCTGTTTCTTGAGTCGGAAAATCCGGACAAGGATATTTCCTTCTACATCAATTCGCCGGGCGGCTCGGTAAGCGCCGGCATGGCGATTTATGACACGATGCAGTTCGTCAAGCCGAGCGTGAGCACGCTGTGCGTCGGCCAAGCGGCGAGCATGGGTGCTTTTCTGCTGGCGGCCGGCGCAAAGGGTAAGCGTTTTTGCCTGCCCAATTCCCGCGTCATGATTCACCAGCCGCTCGGCGGGTTTCAGGGGCAGGCTTCGGATATCGAAATCCACGCCCGGGAAATCCTCCATCTGCGCTCCCGCCTGAACGGGATGCTGTCCGAGCATACCGGACAGCCGATCGAGCGGATCGAGCGGGATACCGATCGGGACAATTTCATGTCCGCGGAGGCGGCGGTCGAATATGGTCTCGTCGACAAAGTGTTGACGAGCAGAGCCGATACGTGAGCAAGGAGGACCGGCGATGACGGAAAAAAAAACGAGTGGCGAAAAGCTGCTGTACTGCTCGTTTTGCGGCAAGAGCCAACATGAAGTCCGCAAGCTTATCGCGGGGCCGTCCGTATTCATTTGCGACGAGTGCATCGAGCTGTGCAATGACATCATCCGCGACGAAATCGGGGGTGATGCCGACGCCGAGGGGGCTAAGGACAAGCTGCCGACGCCGCGTGAAATCTGCGACATTCTCGATCAGTATGTGATCGGGCAGTCGCAGGCCAAGCGTAACCTGGCTGTCGCTGTTTATAACCATTACAAACGCTTGCGCCACCTGTCCGGGCGGGACGACGACGTCGAGCTGTCGAAGAGCAACATTTTGCTCATCGGCCCCACCGGCTCCGGCAAGACCTTGCTCGCGCAGACGCTTGCCCGCCTGCTCAACGTACCGTTCGTGATGGCCGACGCCACCACGTTGACGGAAGCCGGCTATGTCGGCGAGGACGTTGAGAACATCATCCAGAAGCTGCTGCAAAAGTGCGATTACGATGTGGACAAGGCCCAGCAGGGTATCGTCTATATCGATGAAATCGACAAGATTTCGCGCAAATCCGACAACCCGTCGATTACCCGGGATGTGTCGGGCGAGGGCGTGCAGCAGGCGCTGTTGAAATTGGTCGAGGGCACGATTGCCTCGATCCCGCCGCAGGGTGGCCGCAAGCACCCGAATCAGGACTTCATCCAGGTCGATACGACCAACGTGCTGTTCATCTGCGGCGGCGCGTTCGACGGTCTGGACAAGGTGATTCGCAATCGTACCGAAAAGGGGGGTATCGGTTTCGGCGCCGAGGTGCAAAGCCGCGAAGCGAAGAATATTTCCGAAACCTTCCGTGTGGTCGAGCCCGAGGATTTGATCAAATTCGGCCTGATTCCCGAATTCGTCGGTCGCCTTCCGGTCGTCGCAACCTTGCAGGAGCTCGATGAAGAGGCGTTGATCAAGATTCTGATCGAGCCGAAGAACGCGCTGCTCAAGCAATACCAGAAGCTGTTCTCGATGGAGGGCGTCGATCTCGAAATCCGTCCGGCGGCGTTGCATTCGGTGGCGCGCAAGGCGATTCGCCGCAAGACCGGTGCGCGCGGTTTGCGTTCTATTCTTGAAGCAGCCTTGCTCGACATCATGTACGACTTGCCGACGATGGAGTCGGTCGAAAAAGTCGTGGTCGACGAAGGCACCATCGAGGATGGCGCCCGGCCTCTGCTGATTTACGCCGAGCAGCAGAAAGTCGCCGGTTCGAACTGAGTTCTTTCTGTCCCGCCGCTTGAATTTCCAGGTCGCGCCCGCATATGGGTGCGACCTCTTTTGCAAGGAAAAAGAAAATGTCGGGCTACCCTGACCTTCCCAACAGCCAGATGGACCTGCCGTTGCTGCCGTTGCGCGACGTCGTGGTCTTTCCGCACATGGTCATCCCCCTGTTCGTGGGGCGGTCGAAATCCATCAAGGCGCTTGAAAACGCGATGGAAGCGGGCAAGGGCATTTTGCTCGTGGCGCAGAAGTCCGCCGCCAAGGATGAGCCTTCGATAGAGGATTTGTATTCCATCGGCTGCATCGCAAATATTTTGCAGATGCTCAAGCTGCCGGACGGCACCATCAAGGTGCTGGTCGAGGGCGTGAAACGTGCCCGCATCGACGTGGTCGAGGATTTGCGCCAGCTTTTCGTTGCCAAGGTCACGCCCGTTATCGCACCGGCGGTGGACGACAACGAAATCGAAGCGATGCGCCGAGCCATCGTTGCCCAGTTCGAGCAGTACGTTAAGCTGAACAAGAAGATCCCGCCGGAAATTCTGACCTCTTTGGCGGGGATCGAGGAGCCGGGCCGTCTTGCCGACACCATCGCCGCGCATCTGCCGCTCAAGCTCGAACAGAAGCAGGATGTGCTGGAGATGTTCGATACCGGCGAGCGTCTGGAAAGACTCCTCAGTCAGATCGAAACCGAGCTCGATATTCTGCAGGTGGAAAAGCGCATCCGTGGGCGCGTCAAGCGCCAGATGGAGAAAAGCCAGCGCGAGTACTACCTCAATGAGCAGGTCAAGGCGATCCAGAAGGAACTCGGGGAGGGCGAGGAGGGCGCCGACCTTGAGGAAATGGACAAGAAAATCAAAGCCTCCGGCATGTCCAAGGATGCGCTTGGAAAAGCCCAGGGCGAGCTCAAGAAGTTGCGCCTGATGTCGCCGATGTCGGCCGAGGCGACCGTGGTGCGCAACTACATCGAAATTCTTCTTGGCTTGCCGTGGAAGAAAAAGTCCCGCGTCAGCAAGGACTTGAACGAAGCCGAAAAAGTCCTCGACAAGGATCACTACGGGCTTGAGCGCGTCAAGGAACGTATCCTTGAATACCTTGCCGTGCAGCAGCGCGTAGACAAGCTCAAGGCGCCGATCCTGTGCCTCGTCGGGCCTCCGGGTGTCGGCAAGACCTCGCTCGGTCAGTCGATCGCCAAGGCGACCAATCGCAAGTTCGTGCGCATGGCCTTGGGTGGCGTGCGCGACGAGGCCGAGATCCGCGGGCACCGCCGCACCTATATCGGCTCGATGCCCGGCAAGATCCTGCAGAACATGACCAGGGTCGGGGTCAAGAACCCGCTCTTCCTGCTCGACGAGGTGGATAAGCTCGGCATGGATTTTCGCGGCGATCCTTCCTCCGCCTTGCTCGAAGTGCTCGATCCGGAGCAAAACCATACCTTCCAGGATCACTACGTCGAGGTCGACTTCGATCTGTCCGACGTCATGTTCGTCGCCACCGCCAACACGCTGAATATTCCGCCAGCCCTGCTGGACCGGATGGAGGTAATTCGCCTGTCGGGTTACACCGAAGACGAAAAGGTCAATATCGCCTTGCGTTATCTGCTGCCCAAGCAGATGAAAAACAACGGCTTGAAACGGGATGAACTCTCCATCACCGAGGAAGCGTTGCGCGATGTCTGCCGGTATTACACCCGTGAAGCCGGGGTGCGCGGCATGGAGCGCGAAATCTCCAAGATTTGCCGTAAGGTCGTGAAGGCGCTGGTGCTGAAAAAACGCTCGAGCAAGCTCGTCGTCAATGCAAAGAACCTGGATAAGTATCTGGGCGTGCGTAAATACAGCTTTGGCATCGCCGAGAAACAGAATCAGGTCGGGCAAGTCACGGGTCTGGCGTGGACAGAGGTCGGGGGTGAGCTGTTGACGGTGGAGTCCGTCGTTCTGCCGGGCAAGGGCAAGGTGATGACGACCGGAAAACTGGGCGAAGTCATGCAGGAGTCCATCCAGGCCGCGCTTTCCGTTGTGCGCAAGCGCGCTCGCTCGCTGGGCATAGAAGGGGATTTCCATCAGAAGAGCGATATCCACATCCACTTGCCGGAAGGCGCGATTCCCAAGGACGGGCCTTCCGCCGGGATCGCGATAGCCACCGCATTGGTTTCGGTGCTTTCCGGCATTCCGGTGCGCTGCGATATCGCGATGACCGGCGAGATCACCTTGCGTGGGGAAGTGCTTGCCATTGGCGGCCTGAAGGAAAAGCTGCTTGCGGCGGTGCGCGGTGGAATCCGTACGGCTTTGATTCCAGAGGAAAACGTCAAGGATTTGACCGAAATCCCCGACAACATCAAAAATGCGCTGGAAATCATTCCGGTCAGGTGGATCGACAAGGTGCTGGAATTGGCGCTGGAGCGCAAACCTGAGCCGTTGCCGGAAAAGGAAGCCGAAGCGGTGACCGCCATCGCCGACTCGGCGGCGGCGGATGAAACCGACCCCACCAGGGTCGCACGCGCTCATTGACCGTGTAGGCCGGCGCGTTGCGCGATGTTCCGCGCCGATGCGCCGGCGTATTCGAGGTTTGAGGTGATCGGTGGCGCGCAGATTTGCGCGCCGGCCGAATCACCGGCCAACTAACTGCGCCGCCGCCGCGAAATCTCGCGTGCGACTACGAGGGCTGCGCACGCGTCCCCGCTGTCTTGGTCGGTAGCGTGGATTTCCCTGATGGCTGTGCCTTCAACTCATCTGCCAGTCCTATGCACTCTTGGCTCCCCCTCCTGCATGTCTTGTTTGCCGCCGCTTGGCTCGGTTGTGTGCTGACCGAAGTGGTGTTCGAGCGCCTCTTGCTCGCGCAGGGTGCCGCGCTGCATCCGCTACTGGGCCGGCTACACCGACGCGTCGATCTCGCGATCGAGTTGCCATTGCTTGCTGGTGTGGCCTTCAGCGGCGCGGTGATGCTCGTCGCAGGCGCCGAAGCGATGGATCGGCTGCTCACAGCCAAGATCGCCGTCGGCGCCGTTGCAATCGCGGCGAACCTCTGGTGCGTGCGCCTCGTACTGCGCCGTTGCGCGCAGGCGCAAGCGGGCGACGTGTCGGGCTTCGAGAACACCGATCACGCGCAGCATCGATGGGGCGCATTGGTGCTGCTTGGCCTCGTTGCTGCTTTTGCGTTGGCGCTCTTGCGACGCGCTGGCTGACGCCGCCGAAACTCGACCGTCTGCTTGTTGGCGGAACAACGAGTTTGGAGTTTTACGAGGCTAATCCGCAGCTTGAGTTGTTCGTCCGCGTAGGGCACGAAGGCCGCTCGGCTGTTGGGCGGACTGAGCGGCTAAAGCGTATGACGGCCGGGCGGAGCGCACACTAAACAGCCATAGCGCTTGACGCCGTTACATTGAACTCCCCTTGACATGCCGGATTTTTGCAAGCTATAAAGTCCGTGCAACGCGTAACGCATATGGGATGGCCAGATTCCACGCCGTTCTTGATAGTGATGTGAATCATCTCATCGCAACCCGATTCGAGGGGGGAGTCTAAATGAACAAAACTGAACTGGTAGAAGCCATTGCCAAGCAAGCGGATCTGTCCAAAACGTCGGCGGGCAAGGCGCTGGATGCCGCCGTCGCGGCGATCAAGCAGGCGCTGAAAACGAAAGACACCGTGACACTGGTTGGTTTTGGCACTTTTTATGTTGGTGAACGCGCCGCGCGGACGGGTCGCAATCCCCGTACCGGTAAAAGCATCAAGATCAAGGCGGCAAAGGTGCCAAAATTCCGCGCTGGTAAAGGCCTGAAGGATGCGGTAAACTAATGGGCTTACCTGGACGCCTGTTTCGGCAGGCATCCAGGCGTGGGGTGCTTAGCTCAGATGGTAGAGCGCTAGCCTTACAAGCTGGATGTCGGCGGTTCGATCCCGTCAGCACCCACCATAGTATCGATGCGAAGACAGGGCCGGGTTGATTGGTTTATCTGCGCTTCCAGGTATTTATGGTTCTCAGGTGTTAGCTGTATCGGGGTCGGGTTGCTATAATTCGGCGCCGTTTTCAACGGGCGGTTAACTCAGCGGTAGAGTGCTACCTTCACACGGTAGAAGCCACTGGTTCGATCCCAGTACCGCCCACCAATAGTTTTACGTACTGAAAACCCGCATGGAGCAAGGCTCTGCGGGTTTTTTTATTTGCAGGTTGCGAATAGCCTTTAACCTTGTCTGTGTTTTTGTCAAGTGCTCTGGGCTGCTGCGGGTGGCCCCGACTGTTCTTGGCTGATCCGGTAGGCTCGCTATAGCATTGCGCTTGACCGGAATCATTTTCTCCAGCGGTCATCATGGTTTTAATGGGTACTGATCTGGAGTTGCTCATGTTCCGTCTGTCTCAATTCATCCGCGAGCTCGACCATCCGACGCCGGTGGGGCCTAAACGTAACCCTCCCGGGCCGGTGGTGATCTGGAATTTGATCCGCCGCTGCAACCTCACGTGCAAGCACTGCTATTCGATTTCGGCCGAGACCCACTTTACCGGTGAGTTGTCGACCGCCGAGGTGTTCCAGGTGATGGGTCAGCTCAAGGCGGCGCGGGTGCCGGTGTTGATTCTGTCGGGCGGAGAGCCGTTGTTGCGGCCGGATATTTTCGATATCGCGCGGCGGGCGAAGGAGATGGGTTTTTACGTTGGCCTGTCGTCCAACGGTACTTTGATCGATGCCAGCAATATCGATGAAATTGCCGGTGTCGGCTTCGATTATGTGGGCGTCAGCCTCGATGGTATAGCGGCTACGCACGACCGTTTCCGCCGTAAGGCCGGCGCTTTCGATGCCTCTCTGGCGGGAATCCGGCTGTGTCGTGAACGCGGTATCCGCGTCGGCGTGCGCTACACGATGACGGAGGATAACGCGCACGATCTGCCGGCCCTGCTGCAATTGGTGGAAACGGAAGATATTTCCAAGTTTTATTTCTCCCATCTGAACTATGCTGGGCGCGGCAATAAACACCGTGCCGACGATGCCCAGCATCGTTCCACGCGGGAGGCGATGGAGTTGTTGTTCGAGACCTGCCTCGGCTTGCAGCGGAATGGGCAAGAGAAGGATTTCGTTTCCGGCAATAACGATGCCGATGGCGTTTTTTTGCTGCACTGGGTGTATCGACGCTTTCCCGCGCAGGCTGCGCATATCGAGGCCAAGCTGCGCCAGTGGGGGGGGAATGCGAGCGGCGTGAATGTGGCCAATATCGATAATCTGGGAATTGTTCATCCCGATACGATGTGGTGGCACGTGCCGCTGGGCGATGTGCGCGAGCGCGCCTTCGGTGATATCTGGCAGGACGTGTCCAATCCCTTGCTGGCCGGGCTGAAGCGCTTTCCGCGACGGCTGACCGGGCGCTGTGGCGCCTGTCGCTATCTGGATATCTGCAACGGCAATTCGCGTGTGCGCGCGCAGCAGATCACCGGCGATCCCTGGGCGGAAGATCCCGCCTGTTACCTGGACGATGATGAGATTGGCGTGACCGCGGCCGACTATGGCGCGGCACGTGTCGTTACGACGCCTTGGACCCGTTTGCACGAGACGAATACATGAAAATCCGTTTGCCGTTCGTATTGGCTTGTTTAGTGGCCTCTTTGGGCGTGAATGCCGACGATACGCCGAAGCCGAATCCCGCCCAGTTGTACCAGCAACATTGTGCCGCTTGCCATAATCCTGACCGGCTTGGTGGCATGGGGCCGGCCTTGCTGCCGGAAAATCTGTCTCGCCTGCGTAAAGGCGAGGCGGTTCAGGTGATCGGCAAGGGGCGCCCGGCCACGCAGATGGAAGGCTTCTCCGACAAGCTCTCGCAAGCGGAAATCGCCGCGCTGGCGGATTGGGTCTTGACGCCGGTGGTACCCGCGCCGGTTTGGACGGAGGCGGATATCCGCGCGTCGCGCATTCAGCACGTCGATCCGCGCACGCTGGCGGATAAGCCGGTTTTCGATGCGGATCCGCTCAATCTTTTTCTTGTCGTCGAGGCGGGCGATCATCATGTGAGCGTGCTCGATGGCGACCGCCTGGTGCCGATTCACCGCTTTCCGTCGCGTTTCGCCTTGCATGGGGGGCCGAAATTCGCCGAGGGCGGCCGTTATGTCTTCTTTGCCTCGCGCGATGGCTGGGTCAGCAAGTACGACCTGTGGAACCTGAAGATGATCGCGGAGGTGCGCGCCGGCATCAATACGCGCAACGTCGCGGTATCGCCTGACGGGCGCCATATCGCGGTGGCGAATTATTTGCCGAACAGCCTGGTGTTGCTGGATGGCGATTTGAATCTGCTGCGCTCGATTCCCGTAACCGATCAGGACGGTAAGCGCAGCTCGCGCGTTTCGGCGGTGTATGACGCCACGCCGCGGCAGTCCTTCATCGCCGCGCTCAAGGATGTGCCTGAGGTTTGGGAGATCAGCTACACGAAAGCGGCGGAGGATATTCCGCAAGGCACGATTCATGATTTCCAATATGGCGAAGGCACGTTCATTCCCGCTTATCTCAATCCGCGCCGCATCCTGCTGGCCGATGTGCTCGACGATTTTTTCTTTACCCAGGATTATTCCGAGTTGATGGGCGCTTCGCGCGAGGGCAAGGGGCAGGTGGTCAATCTTGACGTGCGCAGGAAAATCGCCGATCTACCGCTGGCGGGGATGCCGCACCTTGGGTCGGGCATCACATGGGAGCGCAATGGCCGCAAGCTGATGGCGAGCACCAATCTGAAGGCGCCGGAAGTCACCGTGATCGACCTTAAGGACTGGTCCGTGGTCAAGCGTATTCCCACGCGTGGTCCAGGCTTTTTCCTGCGCAGCCATGAAGCGAGCCCTTATGCCTTTGTCGATTCGATGATGCAGCCCGATGCCAAGCACATTTTGCAGGTGATCGATAAAAACACGCTTGAAGTGGTGAAGGAAATCACCGGCGAGCCGGGCAAGACGCTCGCCCACGTCGAATTCACCCGCGATGGCCGCTACGTGCTTGCCAGCCTGTGGGAAGATGATGGCGCGATCATTGTGTACGATGCCCGCACCCTGGCCGAGGTAAAGCGCTTGCCGATGAAGAAGCCCGTGGGTAAATATAACGTCTGGAACAAGATCACCCGCGACGAAGGGACCAGCCACTGAGCTTCCAGGGGGCGGGATACCGATCAGCCGGCTTCGGGCAAGCGAGGCCGTGCGTATTTGGCGGATGGCTGATGTATATGCTTGCCTCGTTACGAGGCTATGCATAAGCTTGTTCTCGTGAAGCCGCAATCAAGCCGCCAAAGACAAAATCAGGGCGCTTGAATCCTTAGCGGTCATTCATCAATGTGGGTTGGCGCGGGCTTCGCTGCTCATCAAGCGTTCGCCCGCGATTTCTTGCGGGTAGCTTCTGAACAGTTTCGATAGGTACGTGCGCAATGGGCGCGCGTGCTTGCGCATCGCCGTTTTATCGCCGGCCCATGCCGCCGATTTACTGGCGCATAGGCGTGTTGGCGGTGGGTGTGTGGCTCACAAGAAGTACGCATGGAGATATGTTTACGGGGCGAAACGTTTTACTTTTATAGGTATTCGATCTGTGCGTGCTGATGTCAAAAGCGGGCACGATTGGCGTGACGGGGAGTGAGATGAAGGCAAAACGGGCAGGATATAAGCCGGGCTTGCTTGGGCTGATCTGGCCGTTACTGTGCGCGGCGATACTGCAAGCGGCGCTGGTGTTCTTCAGCCTTGAGGTGCTGCTATCCGTTCGCGCTTATATCAATGGCGAAAGCATGTGGTCGAAGGGCCAGAAGGATGCGGTTTATTTCCTCGGGCTGTATGCCGACAGCAGGGATGAGGCGCACTACCAGCGTTATCTGGATGCAATCGCCTTGCCTTTGGGCGACCTTCGTGGACGTCTTGCCATGGAGGCGGAGAACCTCGATTACGAGGAGGCTTACGCGGGCCTTCGCGCCGGTGGTAATCATCCCGACGATATTCGGCGGGTGATCTGGCTGTTTCGCAATTTCCGTCAGTTCGATCTGTTGGATCGCATGGTTCGCACTTGGGTTGAAGCGGACGAATCGCTGCTGACATTGCAGCAATTGGGCAAAAACATTCATGGGGTGCTGCATGACACCGACCCCGAAACATGGCCTGACCGGGATGCCTGGAAGAATGAGCTTTACACTATAAATGAAAGGCTTACGCCCTTGACGTGGGCTTTTTCAGGGGTTCTGGCTGAAACATCGCGCAAGGTTACAAGCTGGTTGATCGTTCTCAATCTCACCGTTGGGTTGATGATGGTTGCATTAGCGGTGTTGGCGACGCGTAAGCTGATTCTTCAACGGGAGAAGGTCGAGGGCGTGCTAAGGAGTGAGCAGGCGCGCGCGCAGACGACCTTGGCGGCGCTTGGCGATGCGGTGCTGGCCATCGATGAGCGCGGCCGGCTCGATTACATGAATCTGGCCGCCGAGCAGCTTGTTCAATGGCACGGCGATAAAGCCAGGCACAAGCCTTTGGGTGAGTTGTTTCAACTGCTCGACGAGCATGGGCAGGACGATGGTTTCAAGCCGGTCGAAAAGATTCTGCGAGGCGAGCTTGATTCGACAATGTTTTCGACCCGGCAGTTGCTGCGCGTGGATGGCACAAAGGTCATGGTGTCCCTGGTCATGGCGCCGATTCGTCTGGACAACGGCGCGATGGGCGCGGTGCTGGTGCTCCACGACATAACGCGTGAGCGCCAATATGTGGCCAATCTGACTTGGCAGGCGAGCCACGACGCTCTGACCGGCTTGGTCAACCGCCGTGAGTTCGAACGTCGCCTGGCGCGCGCGATCAAGCGTTTGCAGGAAACGCCCGGGCAACATGCGCTGCTTTACCTGGATTTCGATCAGTTCAAGATCGTCAATGACACCTGCGGGCATGCGATAGGCGACCAGTTGCTTTGCCAGGCGGCCAATCAGCTTCAACAGTGCTTGCGCGAAAGCGATACGCTGGCGCGTTTGGGGGGCGACGAATTCGGTGTGCTGCTGGAAAACTGCGCGCTCGAACCTGCCATGCAGATCGCGGAAAATCTTCGCAAGGCACTGCAGGATTTGAATTTCACCGCCAATGGGCGAACGTTCACGGTCAGTGCGAGTATCGGTCTGGTGTGTTTGACGCCATCGCAATTCGGCGCCGCGGAGGCTTTGCAAGCAGCCGATATGGCGTGTTATCTGGCCAAGGAGAAAGGGCATAGCCGTATTCAGCTCTATAACCCGGACGATTCCGAATTGTTGGTTCGTTTCGACGAGATGACTTGGGTGCAGCAGATTCACCGGGCGTTCGAAGAGCGGCGGTTTTGCCTATACAGCCAGGATATTGCGGCCGTTAAGGAACGCGCCGAGCCGGGTGAACATATCGAGGTGCTATTGCGTTTGCGGGATGAAAGCGGGCGGCTTGTCTCGCCGGGTGAGTTCATTCCTGCAGCCGAACGCTACGGCTTGATGCCGCTGCTCGATCGCTGGGTGGTGGAAAACGCTTTAGGCGTTCTCGCACAGCGCCACGGTCAGACGGATAGGCCGATCGCCATCTGTGCGATCAATTTATCCGGCGCCACGGTTGGCGATCAGGAGTTTCTTGCTTTTCTGCGCGAGCAAATCAAGCGGCATCAGCTTCCGCCAGGAATGATTTGCTTCGAGGTGACGGAGACGACCGCGATTGCCAATTTGTCCAATGCGATTCGCTTCATCCACGAGTTGCAGGATTTGGGTTGCCGTTTCGCGCTGGACGATTTCGGCGCCGGCATGTCCTCTTTTGCGTACCTCAAGCAATTGCCGGTGGACTATCTGAAGATCGACGGCAGCTTTGTCAAAGACATGTTGGAAGACCCGGTCGACTATGCCATGGTCGAAATGATCAGCCGCCTTGGCCGCTTGATGGGTAAGCAGACGATTGCTGAGTTTGTCGAGAGTGATGCCATTTTCTCCGCGCTTGGAGAAATCGGCGTCGACTACGCGCAGGGTTATGCGATTGCCCGGCCACAGCCGTTCTTCATGCCGGATATGCGTGGCGGCGGCGCTGTGTCGGAAAACGCAAAGAGCAGTGTGTTTGAATAGTGTGGTGTAGGGGGTGTGTATCGTGGGGCTAAGCAGCGGATAGGGCAGGCAGGGTGTTGCCGGCTTTTCCGCCAAACTGAGGAGGGTACGGTCGGATGAATACCTTGAAACCGTTTTGGGCGCCGATGCGCCGCTTGTTTGTTGTGCTTGTCGCCATGCTGGCGCCGGCGGCGTGGGTTGGCGCGGCTCCGTCGCTGCCGGCTTACAAGCTGGATCTGAGTCAGACCACGGTATCCGGCATTTCGTCCGGCGCTTTCATGGCGGTGCAGTTCGGCGTGGCGCACTCGGCCACCGTCAGCGGTGTTGCCGCCACCGCCGGCGGGCCGTATTTCTGCGCGGGAAAGGATTCCTGGGCGGGCAGTGCGGTAGGGAAGGCGATCGCGCGTTGCATGCAAGGCGATCCGGCTTCTCCCGCACTGCCGATTACCGCCGGCGATCTGTCGAATATGAAAGCGTCGGCGCGCGCCTGGGCTGGCCGTGGGTTGATCGATGGCGTCGATAACCTGGCCCGCCAGCGCGTGTGGTTGTTCCACGGTTATAACGACGGCGTCGTCAAGCAGCCGGTGAATGATGCGTTGCAGGCGTGGTATGGGGACTTTGTGCCCGCGACGCAATTGTTCAACAAGGACACGCTACGCGCCGCGCACGCGCAGATTTCGACAAGCTGCGCCGCTTCCTCCACCGCCACCACTGCCGCCAACTGCAATGCGTGCGCGCAGACCGGCGGCACGTTCATCAATGCCTGCCCTTCCGGCGAT
The DNA here is from genome assembly GCA_031546845.1 of Azoarcus sp. Lineage (GTDB taxonomy): Bacteria > Pseudomonadota > Gammaproteobacteria > Burkholderiales > Rhodocyclaceae > Azoarcus. Next base: position 15,379 of record JAVBJT010000010.1, read on the forward strand.
GCGGGTTCGCCGTTGTACGATGCCGCCGGCGCGGCGCTGCAGCTTTTCTATGGGCCGTTGACGCGCACCGCCAGCGCGGAATTACGCGGGCGTGTGCTCGAATTCGACCAGACGCCTTACGTCCAGCGCGACGGCAAGCCTTTGTCGCCGGTACGCGCCGCGATGGCCGATAGCGGCTATCTGTACGTGCCCGCCGCTTGCGCTGCCGGCGAGCCTTGCCGCTTGCACATCGCTTTTCACGGCTGCCAGCAGCATGCGGGCAAGATTGGCCAGACTTTCGTGACCGGCGCCGGTTTTAACGAGTGGGCCGATGCCAACCACATTGTTGTTCTTTATCCGCAGGCCACCAATACGCTGCCCATACCGCTCTTGCCGTCCCGGCCGCTCAACCCGCAAGGTTGCTGGGATTGGTGGGGTTACAACGATTTCGGTTACGACATGGCCGGCCATTACGCAACCCGCGATGGCGCGCAGATCGCCGCAGTATGGCGCATGGTGGAGCAACTGGCGGGCGGTGGCGGCGTCAGCGTGAAAGCGGCGGCCGATGCCGCGCCGCAGGCGCGCGTGATCGATGCGTCGGCCAAGCAAGTCGCGTTGGCGTGGACGCCGGTTGCCGGCGCCGCTGGTTATCGTATCTATCGCGGCATGGGCGCAACCGGTGCGCTGCAGGCGGCGAGCGCCACGGCGGTTGTGGCGCCTTCGTTCGTCGATGGCGGCCTCGCGCCGAAAACCGCTTACCGTTATGTTGTGCGCGCAGTCAATGCGGCGGGAGAGGAGGGGGCCGCGTCGGCCGTGGTGGAGGCGCGAACCGCCGCAACACCACCCGCGTGCGATCCCTATTTTTCCCTGATGAAGGATCGGCCGGTGGATGCCCAAAACCGGCCGACCAACGCGGTCTGCCCTTGACGTTCTTCACCCGGCGGCCCCCTTGGGGGCCGCCGGGTGCGGTTGCTTTACCCGCTTATTCCATTGCCTCGTACAACGGCAGGGTAAGGAATTCGGGGTAGTCGGCGGTCAGCGACATGGTTTCGAAAATGCCGGCCGCCTGCGCGTAGGTGGCGGTGTCTTCGCCTTGGGCGGCAACGGTGGCTTTCACCTTGGCGAGTTCTTCCGGGATCATCGCCCGCACCATGTCGGCGGTCACCTTGCGGCCGTCGTCCAGCTTGCCTTTCGGGCTCACCACCCATTGCCACACTTGCGAGCGCGAGATTTCCGCCGTGGCGGCGTCTTCCATCAGATTGTGGATGGGCACGCAGCCGTTGCCGGCGAGCCAACTGCCGAGGTAGTGGATGCCGACGTTGATGTTGTTGCGCACACCGGCCTCGGTGATGGGCTGTTCCGGCTGGAAGTTCAGCCAGTCTTTCGGTCCGTAACTGCCCGCGACTTGCTTCGTCCACTGGTTGGGTTTGTCGCCGAGCACCTTGACGAATTCTTCCATGGCGATCGGCACCAGCCCCGGATGCGCCACCCAGCCGCCGTCGTAGCCGTCGTTGGCATCGCGCGTCTTGTCGTGGCGGATGCCGGCGAGCGCCTTGTCGTTGGCCGCCGGATCGTTCTTGATCGGAATCAGCGCGCTCATGCCGCCGATGGCCGGCGCGCCGCGCTTGTGGCAAGCCTGCACCAGAGCGAGCGCGTAGGAGCGCATGAAGGGCACTTCCATCGTGATCGCGCTGCGATTGGCGAGGCAGAAATCGGTGTTCTTCTTGAACTTCTTGATGCACGAGAAGATGTAGTCCCAGCGCCCGGCGTTGAGGCCGGCGCTGTGTTCGCGCAGTTCGTACAGGATTTCTTCCATCTCGAACGTGGCAAGAATGGTTTCGACCAAGACGGTGGCCTTGATCGTGCCGCGCGGCAAGCCGAGTTCTTCCTGCGCCATGACGAAAATGTCGTTCCACAGCCGCGCTTCGAGATGCGATTCCATCTTCGGCAGATAAAAGAACGGGCCGGCGCCGCGCGCAATCTGTTCCTTGGCGTTGTGGAACAGGAACAGGGCGAAATCGAAAATGCCGCCGGAGACGCGCTGGCCGTCGACCAGCATGTGCTTTTCGTCCAGATGCCAGCCGCGCGGGCGCACTTGCAGGGTGGCGATGGTGTCGTTGAGCCGGTATTGCTTGCCGGTTTCGTTGGCGAAGCTGATGGTGCGGCGGACGGCGTCGAAAAGATTCGCCTGCCCCTGGATCTGGTTGCTCCAGTTCGGGCTGTTGGAATCCTCGAAGTCGGCCATGTAGGAATCGGCGCCGGAATTGAAGGCGTTGATGATCATCTTGCGCTCGACCGGCCCGGTGATTTCCACCCGGCGGCGTTCCAACGCCTTCGGCAGTGGGGAAACCTTCCAGTCGCCTTCGCGCACAGCGCGCGTTTCCGGCAGAAAATCGGGCAGCTTGCCGGCATCGAGTTCGGCCTGGCGGCGCACGCGCGCGGCGAGCAGTTCCCGCCGGCGCGGCTCGAAAGCGCGGTGCAGCTTGGCGACCAGCGCGAGCGCGTCGCGGGTCAGAATTTCGTCGAAGCGGGCTTGTAGCGGCGCGTTGATCTGCACGCCGTTGGGCAGGTCGAGTTTCATCGGGGGCTCCTTTACGTCGTTTATATAGGGTTCAAATAGGGTTCAAGAAGGGCGCGCGGCGGAAAAAGCGCGGCCGCGCGCGGCCATTCAGGCCGCTACGCGGTGGTCGCGGACGAAATCCACCACGTCGGTAAGGCGGCTGCCGATAGCGTCGGGCGATACGCCCAGCGTTTCCGGCGGCTGGTTGCCGCGATTGATCCAGAACGTGGTGTAACCGAACCAGGCGGCGCCGGCCGCGTCCCAGCCGTTGGACGAGACGAACAGAATGTCCCGCGCGGCGCAGCCGAAAGCCGCCGGCCCCAAGCCGTAGCTGGCGGGATGCGGCTTGTACTGCCGCACGGTGTCCACCGACAGAACGTGGTCGAACAGACCGTCCAGCCCCGCGCTCTTGATGGCCACTTGCAGCATCTGCGGCGTGCCGTTGGACAGCACGGCAATGGGCAAGCCCATTGCCTTCAGTGTTTTCAGCGCGCCCGCGTTCTCCGGGAACGGGGACAGGCACGCATACTGGTTGAGCAACTGCGTGCGGACGGCTTCTGGCATCGGCAGGCCGAGCTTGGCGGCGGCGAATGCCAGTGCATCGCGCGTCACCTCCCAAAACGGCTGGTAATGCCCGCCGAGCGTGCGCAACTGCGTGTATTCGATCTGCTTCAGCCGCCACAGCGCCGCCAGCGCTTCGCCCTTGCCGGGAAAATGCTGTTCGGCCAGCGCGCTAACCGAGTACACGTCAAATAACGTGCCGTAGGCGTCGAAAGCAATGGCTTGGATGCGAAAAGGCTGGGACATGGCCGTTGTCGGGGTTGGGTCGGGTCCAGGGGGAAATGCGTGGGAGAGTACGTGGGGTGGGGATGGCTCGGGCGCCCTTCCGGGGCGCCCGGCCATCCTCTCGGGCAGCGTCTCCTCCGCCTCTTCCACATTGAGGCGAAGTGTATTAGTCGCTTATTCGGTAGAGAAGATGCGATAAGATCAATTGATCTTTTACTTTGAGTAAAAAATGGATCAGCTCAAGCAGATCGAAAGCTTTGTCGGCGTGGCCCTGCGCGGCAGCTTGTCCGCCGTCGCGCGGGCGGAAGGCGTTACCCCGGCGGTCATCAGCCGGCGTCTGGATGCGCTGGAGCAGCGGCTTGGCGTCAAGCTACTGTTGCGTACCACGCGCAGCGTCACGCCCACCTTCGAGGGCAGCGCCTTCCTCGAAAGCTGTTTGCGTATTCTCGATGACCTATCCAACGCCGAAGCCTCGGTGAGCCTGGGCGGGGTCAAAGCCAGCGGGCATATCCGCGTTTCGGCTCCAGCCGGTTTCGGTCGACGCCATGTCGCGCCGCTGGTGCGCGACTTCCTCGACGCCAACCCGGAGGTAAGCTGCACGCTCGATCTCACCGACCGCCTGGTGGATCTGGTGAATGAGGGTATCGACTGCGCCATCCGCATCGGCGATCTCGCCGATTCCAGTCTGGTGTCGATCCGCCTCGCGGAAAATTGCCGCGTTGTCGTTGCCAGCCCGGAGTACCTTGCCAACCACGGCACGCCGGCCACGCCGGACGAACTCGACGCGCACGTTTGTCTGTCGCTCGGCCAACAGCGCGGCTGGCAGTTCCGTAACGACAAAGGTGAAATCTTCACGATGAAAGTCGGCGGCCGCTTCACCTGTAACGACGGCGCCGTGCTACACGCCTGGGCGCTTGCCGGCCACGGCCTTGCCTGGCGCTCGCTATGGGAAGTGGAAGCCGATCTGCACGCCCGCCGCCTGGTTTCCGTGCTGGACGATTTCGCAGCCCCGCCGACCGGCATTCACGCCGTGTTCCCGCAACGGCGCAACCTGCCGCTACGGGTGCGGCTGTTGATCGATTTCTTCAAGAATCACTACGGTAGTCCGGATTACTGGGCTTCGTCCGTTGGGGCCGAGTGATGGAGGGACCAAACAAAAAGGCATCAGTGGGCTGCCGAAGGTGGCCCGGTGGGTCGGCCTGTTATCCAGAGATCGTTGTGACCGACAAACCCGCTCGCCTGCATGTCTGCCGCGCCTCGGATGGCGCTAGTGTCATCTGAGGATATTTATGCTGCATTGCACCATAAATGGTGATACAAATAATTTACTGCGCCATTTGATATGTTGTTCTAAGATGGTGCAATGCAACATAATCACGAGGCCGATATGACTCTCACCCTCCCCGTCCGCGCTGAGGTCCGGCCGCTCAGCCTTGCCCTGCAGGGCGGTGGCGCGCATGGCGCCTTTTCCTGGGGCGTGCTCGACGCCCTGCTCGAAGACGACCGTATCGCCTTCGATGGTATCAGCGGTGCTAGTGCCGGTGCGATGAATGCCGTCGCGCTGGCCCACGGTTATCTTGAAGGCGGCCGCGATGGCGCGCGCGAATCGCTCGCGCGCTTCTGGCGTGGCGTGGCTGAAATCGCACCAGCCGAATCGCTTGCGAACGTCAGCGACACCGGCAAGCTGTCGACGAGCTTGCGCATGGCGATCAAGATGACGCGCTGGTTTTCGCCATACCAGCTCAATCCACTCGATATCAATCCGTTGCGCGAACTCATCGATGCGCAGTTCGACTTCGAGCGCCTGCGCCGCGATTGCCCTATCAAGCTCTTCATCGCCGCCACGCATGCGAACAGCGGCCGTTTGCGGCTCTTCCAGAACAACGAACTTACCTCCGACGCGCTGCTCGCCTCGGCCTGTCTACCCACGCTTCAGCAGGCCGTGATGATCGACGGCGAGCCCTACTGGGACGGCGCTTTTGCCGCGAATCCGGCGATTTTCCCGCTGTTCCATTTCTGCGAGAGCGACGACATCCTGCTGGTGATGCTCGCGCCGCTTGAACGTGAGAGCACGCCGCGCAGCGTCGAAGAAATCCAGGAACGCATGACGGAGCTCGCCTTCAACAGTGCCTTCCTGCGCGAGATGCGGGTTTTCTCGCTGATGCAGGGAGCGGTTTCGGAGGCGCCGTCTGTGCAAAGCCGCTTCGAACGGCGCTTGTTGGCGACACGCTTTCATCTCGTCGATTCGCAGCCGGTGCTTTCGAAGCTCGGCAGTGCGAGCAAGCTTGTCGCACACATCGCCTTTCTCGAAAATCTTCGCGATGCGGGCCGCGAGCAGGCGCAGATTTGGCTCGACCGCAACTACCGCGCGCTCGGGCAGCGCGCCACGGCGGACATCGACAAACTCTTCTTTTAGTATTGACAGGCATGGGACCGACCCCGCGACCGGGCAAGGCGCATCCCGCCCGTAGGCGCTCGCTATGGGATGGGAAGTGGAAGCCGATCTGCACGCCCGCCACCTGGTTTTCGTGCTGGACGACTTTGCTGCCCCGCCGACCGATTCGTGCCGTGTTCCCGCAACGGCGCAACCTGCCGCTGCGAGTACGGTTGTTGATCGATTTCTTCAAGAGCCACCACGGCAGCGCGGATTATTGGGCTTTTTCCGTTGGGGCCGCGTGATGACAATGACAACGCTTGAAAAGGGGAAATCTGGGATAGACTTATCCACAGTCGAAGCAATGACATGTGGCTAATGTGCCTAGTCAAAATTCAACCTGTATGGACAGTTATCCGACAGTTGTTGGCGGTATATAACTAGTGTACTGTTTTTAAAATAACTTACCCGTCAGCTTGTGAGGCCATTGCCTCACGGGCTCGCTGTATCTTGTTCAAGATATCTTCTCCCTTTGCATTCCAGACATAGCGGGTTGGCTGCGCATTTCGCAGTGCCAGGAACGTGGTAATTGAGCTCTCCAATTCGCGAACCGAGCTGAAACTGCCCTCGCGCAAATACACCGTGATGTCGCGAAAGAAGCGCTCAACCATGTTCATCCACGAGCTGGAGGTCAGGGTGAAATGCATGTGGAAGCGCTTGTGCTTCTCAAGCCAAGCCTTCACTTTCGGGTGTTTGTGCGTGGCGTAATTGTCCACGATCAAATGCAGTTGAAGATGC
>JAVBJT010000023.1:0-132033 GCA_031546845.1 Azoarcus sp.
CGGATCCGTCGTCGGCGGCTCTGTCGTCGGCGGCTCTGTCGTCGGCGGCTCGGTCGTCGGCGGCTCGGTCGTCGGCGGTTCAGTCGTCGGCGGCTCGGTCGTCGGCGGCTCGGTCGTCGGCGGTTCAGTCGTCGGCGGCTCGGTCGTCGGCGGTTCAGTCGTCGGAGGCTGCGTTGTCGGCGGTTCGGTCGTCGACGGCGGCGAAAGGGTCGGTCCAATCGGCGACGGGGGCGTCGGTTGCGGCGGTTGGGTTATAGGCGGCTCGGTCGTCGGCGGCTCAACCGTGGGGGGTTCAGTCGTCGGCGGTTCAATCGTGGGAGGCTGCGTCGTCGGCGGCTCAATTGTGGGAGGCTGCGTCGTCGGCGGCTCGGTCGTTACCGGCTCCGGCGTCGGAGTAACATCGGCGTCCGTTCTGAGCGCCAACCCAGGACGGTCGTCAAGCTCGGAAGTTCTGTTCGTCGTGTATTCAAAAGCGAGCGGAGACACACCTTCGACAATGCGCAGCAGGCGCACGAAATCATGGCTCTCACTCGCACCGCCACCGCTCATACCGGCACCCGGCGCCTCGACATCGTCAAGGTTGCCGCCGTCGTTCAAGGCCTGAATAACCTGATCGACGGTACCGCTGGATACCTGAGCGTCCTGCGCGTTCGGACGGGTTGTTTCGGACATGTCGGCGTGAATGGCAACCGTCTGCTGTTGCTCGACCGGCAGGATCGTGCCATCCCCAAACGCAAGCTCGACACGACCTCCAGCGGAGGTAACGACGGTATCGCCTTCGCGCAATACATCACCGGGGCGCAGCGGACGCAGATCTCCTTGCGCATCGCGGGCAAACGCATGGCCGGTAACGGCAACGACAGTGGCAATGGGGGCGGTTATGGCCATGATAAATCTCCTGAGCGTAACGGCTGGCATGCGATGCAAAGCAGCCGAGAGAGCCAAAAACGGATGGAACTCTCACGATTCTCAGGTTAACCCTAATAGGGGAAGCCCCATATTGGACCAGTGGACAGGTCGTGAGGCGGGTTGTGATCTACATCACGCGCGCCGGGGCGGACCACAACGCTATACGCTCTCACCCACGCGTAACAAGACTTTGCAGACGACCCGCGTACCGGGCGGACCCTTCAAAGATAGCACCCGGATGGGGACGGCGTGCTCGGCAATATCGGGCCGGACAAACGCTCCCTTGTACGCCGCGCCTTCGAACAATGACCACGGGCGCACACCCTAACGCTTCACTCAAGCCAGCGGATTTGCCAGGATCGAGAACTGTCGGCATTGCGGCGGCACGCCGGGAAAACGAACCCCCACGGTAATGTCTGGTGATTCCAATCCGACGCCACCAGCGCTTCGAGCCCACCACCATCCCTACCGGGAAAATTGGCAACCTCGGGAGCATTCTCGGCATGCCGCCTCGCCGCAATCTTCGCCCGCGACATGGCGCGGCCGCCGTAAAAGGCGGCCGCGCGGCCACGGTCAATGGTCGGTGATCAGCTTACCGTTGATGAGCATCTGCTGAATGATATTCGTCTGATCGGCAAGGCCACCAGTCAGATCGATGCCTTGCAGCACGATTTTCTGATCTTCCTTCGCGGCATCGAAACCCGAACTGAACTGGCCCTGGCTGCTGACGTGAACCACGGTATCGGCGCCTTGTTGCTCGACGAAGAGATACTTGTCGAGGTTGAAGGCCAAACCGGTACTGTCATGTTCTCCCTGGAGGAGATCCTTCAGATCGAGACAGTCGGAATTCGGGGTGTTATCGAAATCATGCACCGTATCGACCGCCGGCTCTCCCGGCGCGCCCCTGTCAGCCAGATGCCAGACGAAGGTATCCGCGCCGAGCCCGCCCCACAGATCGTCATCACCCGCTCCACCGGCAATGATGTCGTCGCCCTTACCACCGACGAGGTGGTCCTCACCGCTACCACCAGTCATGGTGACCGACGGCGCGACTCCATCCACCGCGCCGACAATGACATCGACCACACGGCTCGTCAGCGCGGAATCGCCATTCACCGTTTCGGTGGAATGCACCGAAACAACCAGGGAGAAATCGGTGCTGCTGTCCGGTGAAGTAATCGTGAGATTGTCGAGATCCCACCCCGTCAGCGTAACACTGCCGGAACCGGCCGTTCCGGTAAAGGTGTGAACACCATCACTGAGCACGGCGTCTATCGGGATGTTCGAAATCGTGGGAGCGGACAGCGCTTCCGACCCATCGGTATCCACCAGGTTGGAAGCGATGCCGAGCGCGTATTCGTACTTGCTTACGCCCGAGCGCATGCCTTCGTAATCGAGTTTCGTGAGGCAGTAGTCGCTACCGTCCTTGCTGAGTGCCATCGACGCCGCTTCACTCATGCCGTCAAAATGGTCGGCGGCCTTGAACACGATCTTGTCGAAACCGCCCGCCCACGTAATGATCTTGTCGCTGGCGAACTCACCGGTTGGGTTATTTTCCGCAACAATTTCCGCGGAGGAAACCATTACGCCGTCTTTCCAGAGCTCATACACCATGACGGCTGTCTGATTGCCGGGTTTGCCGGTGAGCTCATCGAAAAGCAGTCTGTCGACATTGAACGAAACCTTGGTGACGTCGATATCGCCGAAATCGAAGATGAGCGCCTCGGACGCGTGAGCATCGTAGCTATATGCGATCTGGGCGTTCGAGCCTGCTGTGTTGTCGGGAGCGCCGGGCGCCCTCCCTTCGACACCGATCCAGTTGAGTCCGTACTGGTTCAGCTTAGGCGAGCCGGAAGCATTATAAATTGCGATGTTGCTGGCATCGGGGGCCGACAGGCCCCAACTGCCGCCACCGAGATCGACGAACTTCTGCGCCGTCACGGTCACGCCGTTGCCGGGAGTGAGAACGTTAGTCCAGGTGATGTCACCGGTAGCCAGCGTAGTGCTGGAAACCGGCACGGCAGCACCCAGACTCACCGTCAGCGTCGGTGCATCGGCCACCGGGGCGATGTCGATCGTCATCGTCGCGGCAGACCCTTCGTGAGTGCCATCCGTGGGCTTGAAGCTGAACTGGGCATAGTCGTCATGCCTGTTACCCAGGCCCGGATCATGGAAGCCCGGGGAACTCGACTCATGGGCATCAGGCTTGAACACGAGCTTGCCAGCGTCGATGTCCGCTTTACTGACGACGGTGCCAACGGTAACGGCAACCCCGTTGTTGAAGAGCGTTCCGTCAGCCGGCAGGCTGGTGATCTTGATGCCCGTGGCTGGCAAATCTCCATCGCTTACGTGGAGGTCGGACCACCCGAAGGTGAACTTCGTATCCTCAACGCCCGTGACTTTCCCATCGTCCGCGCTTGGCGGCTCTTGTGTCGGCGGCTCGGTTGTCGGCGGCTCGGTCGTCGGCGGTTCGGTCGTCGGCGGTTCGGTCGTCGGCGGTTCGGTCGTCGGCGGTTCGGTCGTCGGCGGCTCGGTCGTCGGCGGTTCGGTCGTCGGCGGTTCGGTCGTCGGCGGCTCGGTCGTCGGCGGTTCAGTCGTCGACGGCGGCGAAAGGGTCGGCCCAATCGGCGACGGGGGCGTCGGTTGCGGCGGTATGGTTACAGGCGGTTCAGTCGTCGGTTCCTGTGTCGGCGGCTCGGTCGTGGGGGGCTGCGTTGTCGGTGGTTCGATCGTAGGCGGCTGTGTCGTCGGCGGCTCGATTGTGGGCGGCTGAGTTGTCGGCGGTTCGATCGTGGGTGGCGCGGTCGTTACAGGCTCCGGCGCCAAGGTAGCACCGGCATCCGTTGCAGGCGCCAACCCAAAACGGTCGTCGAGTTCGGAGGTTCTATTCGTCGTGTATTCGAAGGCGAGCGGGTCTCCACCTTCGGCCACGCGCAACAAGCGCACGAAGTCATGGCTCTCGCTCGCGCCGCCACCACTCATACCGGCGCCCGGCGCCTCGACATCGTCGAGATTGCCACCGTCATTCAAGGCCTGAATGACCTTGTCGATGGTGCCGCTGGATAGCTGGGCGTCCTGCCCGTCCGGACGGGTCGTTTCGGACATGTCGGCATGAATGGCGACTGTCTGCTGCTGTTCGACCGGCAGGATCGTGCCGTCCCCGAACGCAAGCTCGACACGCCCGCCGGCGGAGGTAACAACGACATCGCCCTCGCGCAGAACATCGCCAGCACGCAACGCACGCAGATTTCCTTGTGCATCGCGGGCAAATGCGTGCCCGGTAACGGCAACAACAGTAGCAACGGCTTGGCCTGTGGCCATATTTGATCTCCCTGAGCAATACAGCCGGCATCCGGTGGAAAGCGACCGTACGAATCGAACGCGAATTGAATTTTTACAATTCGCAGGTTAACCCGGATAGGGAAAACCCGATATTGGACCGGTGGACAGGCAGGGAGATTGGCCGTGAATTACGTCACACTTTCGCTGGGGAAGATCCCGTGCGTTGCTCGCCCGCGAACAGCAGCGCCAATTGCAGGCGGTCGCGCACGCCGAGCTTTTCAAAGACGGCGCTCAGGTGAGCTTTGACGGTACGCTCGGTAATATCGAGCCGGGTAGCCACTTCTTTGTTCGTTGCACCTTCGGCAACGGCGCGGGCGACATCCCACTCGCGTGGCGACAGAATATCCAGCCGCGCATCCTGCGCCGCCGTGCCCGCCAGGGCGCGATGCGCGGCACCGACAACACGGGCCATCAATTCCGGGCCAACCCACACGCCACCGTGACGGACCGCGACGACGACTTCACGCAGCAGCCCAGGCGTGGCTAGGGCGTGGCAATAACCGCGCGCGCCATCACGCAATGCCTGCAAGGCGCTGCGTTCGTTAGGCTGCAGATCGAGCACGACAACCGGCACGCCCGCATGCTGCTTAGCGCAGAGGGCGAGCGCATCCTTCCATTCGGGCAGACGGGTGCTGAGCCAGATGAGGCCGGGCGAGCACGCGGCGGCGGCGGCCATGTCCTTGACCGCGGCGGCATCGGCGAATGCCTCGCGCCAGCGAGGCTGAAGAGCCGCATCGGGGGTAATAAAGAGGTGTTGCGCGTTCATCATTTTTTTATCGCTCCGTCATCGCGCCGGATTTTGCTTTCAGAACCGGTTTGAGCAAATAGGAAAGAATGGTTTTCTTGCCCGTGAGCACATCGACCTCGGCAACCATGCCGGGGATGATCGGCAAATTGTTGCCCAGGCTCGCTTTATGGGTGCGCACGCGGACGAGGTAAAAAGCGTTGCCTTTGTCGTCGACGACGGTATCGGCGGAAATCTGCTCCAGTTCGCCATCGAGACCGCCATAGATGGAAAAATCGTAAGCGGTGAATTTCACCAGGGCGGGCTGACCCGGGCGCAGGAAGGCGATATCTTTCGGCTTGACCTTGGTTTCGAGAATGAGCGCGTCATCCAGCGGCACGATTTCGACCACTTCCTTACCGGGCTGAACCACGCCGCCGACGGTATTGATCAGCAGACGCTTGACGGTGCCACGCACCGGCGAGCGCACTTCGGCATGCTTGACCTTGTCGGCGAGCGCAAGACTGCCTCCGGACAGGCTGCCGAGCTTGCTCATCGTATCGGAAAGCTCATTGCGCAACTGGTTGCGCACATTCAGTTCCACCTCCTGAATCTTGCGGCTGGCCTCGGCGATAGCAGACTGAATGCGGGAAATCTGCGCCGAGGCCTGGTCGCGTTCGCCGCGCAGGCGGGCGACGTCGCGTTCGAGACGAAGCAGGTCGACCTCGGACACCGCGCCGGAGGCAATCAGCGGCTTGGTAACGGCAAGCTCCTGAGAAACGAGATCGTAAGTCCGCCCGGCCTGCTCACGCCGCGCGCGGATTTCGTTCAATTCCTGCTCGCGCTGGTTCAACTGCTGGCGCGCAATGGAAAGCTGCGCATCCAATTCAGCCTGGCTCGATTCGTACAGACGCAACTCATGGGTTGCGACATCGGGCACTTCCGTCAGCACCTCCTTGGGCAATTCGAGCGGCGTGCCGCTGGTCAACGCCTGCAAACGCGCTGCCTTGGCCTGCAAGGACAAATACTGAGCGCGGTTTTCCCGCAGCGAGGAGACGAAACGGGTAGGGTCGATACGCACCAGCACATCGCCCGCATTGACCACCTGGCCTTCGCGCACGAACAGTTCCTCGACCACGCCGCCATCCACGGACTGGATGACTTGCAGCTGGGACGAAGGAATCACCTTGCCTTCGCCGCGAGTCACTTCATCCAATGGCGCGAACGCCGCCCACAGCAGCAACACGCCGATGAGGACCGCCAGCGTACGTAGCAGCAGGCGTGCCCGCAGCGGCTCCTGCTGCAATTGCGCCCAATCGGCATCGCCGGCCCAATCGAGGCCTTCTTCGCGCACCGGAGGTGTCAGCCGGCCGAATAGCCGGCCAAGCGGACGGCCGAACAGTTTTTCGGCCGGCTTCGACAAATGGCCGGCTACCGCGCCGATCCGCTCGAAATGCTTGAGTGCGGAATCGTTCATCACGCGGCCCTCCCGATACGGCCTTGGCGCAACGCTTCGACAACCTGGGCCTTGGGACCGTCGGCGACAATCTTGCCTTCGTCCATGACGATGATGCGCTCGACCAGATCCAGCAGCGAGGTGCGATGCGTGACAACGATCATCGTCTTGCCCTTGGCGACTTCACGCAGGCGCTGCTTCACCTCCTCCTCGCTGGTATGGTCCATCGACGCGGTCGGCTCATCCAGCATCAGAATGGGGGCGTCGTTGATCATCGCCCGGGCGATCGCCACCCCTTGGCGCTGCCCGCCGGAAAGCGATTCGCCGCGTTCGCCGATGGTCATATCGAAACCGCGCGGATGGGCATTGACGAAGTTGGTAATGCCGGCGACCCCGGCCGCGCGCACCACGTCAGCATCTTCGGCCAACGGCGCGCCGAAGGTAATGTTGTCGCGCAGCGTGCCGTAGAACAGCACAATGTCCTGCGGCACATAGCCGATATTACGGCGCAGTTCGGCCGGGTCGAGTTGGCGCTGGTCGATGCCATCGACCAGCACCGCGCCGGAGATGGGCCGATAAAGGCCGAGGATGAGCTTTTCCAGCGTAGTCTTGCCGGAACCGACACGGCCGAGAATACCCACATGCTCACCCGCGCGAATGTGCAGGGACACATTGCGCAATGCCGCAACCTCTTGCCCGGGATAAACGAAGCTTACGTCGCGGAACTCGATATCGCCGGAAAAACCACGCCGGCTGATGAAATTGGACGACTCAGGGCGCTCCACCTCTTTTTCCATCAATGCATCGAGCGAGGCCAGCGCGGTGGAAGCGTTGTGGTACTGCACAAGCAAGCCCGCCACCTGCGCGACCGGCGCCATCGCGCGTGACGACAGCATGTAGCAGGCCACCAGTCCGCCCATGCTGAGCAGCCCCTCACCGATCATGTACACCCCGATGAGAATGATCGTCACGCTGACCATCTGCTGCACCCACATCGCACCGTTGACGGTGGAGGCCGACAGCAAGCGTAACTGGGCGCCGACGCGGGAAAGATGGGCCACGCTCTGCTCCCACTTGCGCTGCATCGGCCCTTCGGCGCCCATCGTCTTTACCGTTTCCAACCCGGCCAGCCCCTCGATCAGCGCGGCATTGCGCTGCGCGCCGGCACGGTAGGTCCGTTCGGACAATTCATGCATCCGCCCCTGCACCGACATGGTGTAAAGCAACAACATACTGATGCCGAACACGAAAGGCAGCACCAGCGGCCACGAGATCCAGCCGATGACGATCAGGAAAACGAAAGCGAAAGGCACATCGATGAAGGCAATGACGGTGGCCGAACTGATGAAGTCGCGCACCGTCTCGAAAGAGCGCAGATTGGCGGCGAAGGAACCGGTGGATACCGGGCGCGACTCCATGCGCAAGCCCAGAACCCGCTCCATGATGTAGGCCGACAGCTTGACATCGCTACGGCTGCTGGCCAGATCGACGAAATGCCCGCGCATGGAGCGCAAGGTGAAATCGCCCACAAGAACGATGAACACACCCGCGGCCAATACCCACAGCGTATCGGTGGCGTTATTGGGCACCACGCGGTCATAGACGTTCATGACGAACAGCGGCATCGCTATGGCGAAAACGTTGATCATCAGCGCCGCGACCAGCACATCGCGGTAAATACGGCGATTTTCCGCGATCACGCCCCAGAACCAATGCCGACCGCGCACGGTTTTCACCTCCGGCGTGCGCGCATCGAAACGGAAGCGCGGCCGCACGTAGATGACATGCCCGGTATGGCGCGCCGCCAACTCCTCGGCGGGCAGGGTGATCGCCGCTTCGCCCAGTTCCGGGAAAATGACCTTGGCACGGCCTTTCGCCGCGTCGTAGCGCACCAAGATGCAGGCATTCTCCCCATCGAGCAGCAGCACGGCCGGCAATAGCGATGGGTTGATGCTGGCAAGATCGCGACGCGCCACCCGGCTACTCATTCCCGCGCGCTGCGCCGCGCGACCGAACAGCGATGGCGACAAACGGCCGTTTTCCACCGGCAAACCGGCCAGCGCGGCATCGCGCGTCAGCGTGCCGCCATGCGCACGCACCAGCAACAACAGGCATTCGAGCAGTGAATCGTCCTTGCGCCGCGCATGCGTGCCCTGCGACTCGTCATCGCCCTCCGGGCGTTTTGGCGACCCGCGCGCCATCGTCAGCCCGCCTTCGATCACCGTCATATTGTCGCCTTCCGCCACGGCTACCACCATGCACCTAAAGTTTGCAAAAAACCCATATGGGAAATCAGGGATTGCGTACCCATTCTTGCACGCACCCTAGACGATAACCGTGATCGGCTTCCCACCCAAGTAAAGATCGTTTACTTGCGGCAGGCGCCTCGCACTTCCACAATGGCGGCAGCGGAGACGATTCCCCCCATCGCGCGCCCCTCGACCTGCCGGAGCCTTGC
Source organism: Azoarcus sp. (assembly GCA_031546845.1). Lineage (GTDB taxonomy): Bacteria > Pseudomonadota > Gammaproteobacteria > Burkholderiales > Rhodocyclaceae > Azoarcus. Next base: position 8,890 of record JAVBJT010000023.1, read on the forward strand.
CCATGCCAACGGAACAACGCCGAAAATTCTCTCGTATCCGCTTTCACGGCGACGCCCGCCTGCTCGTCGACGACAGGGATATGGCATGCACCGTATGCGATTTGTCGATGAAAGGCGCGCTGCTCGAGATCGCCGCGCCGTTTGATTTGTCCATCGGCGAACGCTGCCTGCTCGAACTGCGCTTGGCCGACGGCAACGAAGCGGTCGTACGCATGGAAGGAGACGCCGCACATAGGGAGAACAACCATGTCGGCATCGTGTGGCGGGAAATCGATCTTGACAGCATGACGCATCTGCGCCGCTTGCTTGAATTCAATCTTGGCGATCCGGACCTGCTCAACCGCGAGTTTTCCGCGCTACTTGCGGACTAAAAAAACGACACGAAGCAACAAAATGCCGGCGCCTTGGTAAAGGCGCCGGCGTTTTTTACACCCGGTACTGCTGAACGATGCGCTGCATCTCTCTCGACAGCGAGGACAGATCGTTGGCCGTATCGGACGTGGCATGAGAAGCACTGCTGTTTTCTTCCGACATCTGCGCGATCTTTTCCACCTGTTGCGCAATATTCACCGCCGCCGTGCCTTGCTCCCGGATGGCCTCGGTAATATCGCCCACCATCATGACCGCCTGCTCCGAACTGCCGCCAATCTCGTTGATGGCCTCGCTGGCCCGCTCGGCTTGCGCCACGCCTGTTTCAACCTTTTCCACAACCGCCTGCATACTACGCGCCGCCGACTGCGCGCCGCTCTGCATCTCGGCGATGGTATCGGCGATTTCCCGCGTCGATTGCGTCGTGCGCTCGGCAAGCTTGCGCACCTCGTCGGCGACGACGGCGAACCCGCGCCCCTGCTCGCCCGCCCGCGCGGCCTCGATCGCGGCGTTGAGCGCAAGCAGATTGGTTTGGTCGGCAACTTCCTTGATGACGTTGACAACGGAATTGACGCGCTCGCTGTTTTTTTCCAACTGGGAAATCTGATCGGCGGCAACATGCACCGTTTCCGCGATGCTGTTGATACCCGCCACCGTGGCACCGATGATCAATGCACCGTTTTTCGCCAGCGAGCCGGATGTACTGGAAAGCTGATTGGCCTCCACGGCCCGGTCGCCCACGTGATTGATACTGACCGTCATTTCCTCCATGGTGGCCGCCATGTCCGATGCCGCCTCACTTTGATGCGTGGACGCGGCGGACATCTGCTGTGACGCACCCGAAACCCGCTCTGCCGCCTCGGACACCTGGGCGGAGTGGTGGCTGATGTCCTTCAGACTGGCTTGCACCCGATCCACAAGACGGTTGAACGCTTGGCTCACGCTGGCAATTTCGTCGCTCCCGGTGACGGGAACCCGCACAGTAAAGTCCAGATCCCGCTCCACGCGGGAAAACGCGCTCGCCATCACGCCGAGCGAGCCACTCACATGGCGGTAAGTGAAAAAGCCCAAGCCTGCAACACCCAGGGTAACGAAAAGAATGGACAGCATCGAGAACAGTTTCCCATCGGCATAAGAAACATCCGCCTCCTTGTCCGCTATGCTAGCTAGTTCCGCATTGTAATGGGCGTGCTCCTCCATGTTCTCGGTAAGCCGCTGGGCCGCTTTATAACCGGCATCCAGCAGGTAATCCCGCGCCTCCTCGGTCTTGTTGGCGCGGGACAATTCCAATGCGCGCTGAATCGACGCATTATAGTCATTCAGCATTGACCGCGTACCGTCGATGTATTTCCTGTCCTTGTCGTCGCTCACCAATTTGGTCGAAAATTCATCGATCATCTTGGCCATGTCCGTCTTGTATTGCTCCATCAGCTTCTCGTGCTCCGCCTTGTCCGAAGCCGATGCCGCCAAAAGGTGGTAGAGAACCCGGGTGCGCAGCTTCAGAAACGTGCTTTCGAGCTTGTCCACCAGGGCGATGCTGGGAATGGAATTGTCGTTGGCGATTGCCAAACCGTCCGCGATGCGCCTCATTTCGTACAGGCCAATGCCGCCGACGATCAATAAACCAAAGATCGCCAGAAAAATCAGTATGGCCAACCGCCTTGCTATCGTCATGTTGCTCTCCTTGCAATTCCTATCACTTGAATCCGGTATCCGCTTCCCGCCCCGCGCTCCGCAAGCTGCAAACCACCAATTGGCTGTGTGCACGGAATCCTGCCAGCGCGGGCTCTATTGTTAATTTCGGCCAGACTTTCCTGTTCCTTGAATTCTATTTTTAGCAAACCGGTGGCATCCGGCATATAACTTTGCAAAACGGTAGCACGCCCGCGCCAAATATATGAAACCACGGCCAGCCGCGCCCACACATATCCGCTTATGCTACGATGTTGCATAAACTCATGAAAACCATGCCCCACACAGAACGTTCGCACGCGCGCAGCATCATCGCCGCTCATGGCGGGCGCGTTACCCGCACCCGGGTTGCGGTGCTGCACCTTTTGCAATCCATCCCCCATCCACAATCCCACGATGAAATCGGCCATGCGCTCGACACGGCCGGCATCGCCCACGACCGCGTCACCCTATACCGCGCGCTGGACTGGCTGGTAGAGCAAGGCATCGCCCAGCGCATCGCCGGCGACCGCGCCTGGCGCTTTGAAGCAGTACGGGGCGAAAACCACCGCCACGCCCACTTTCACTGCGATCGCTGCGGCCAGGTGATCTGCCTGGAAACGATACGGCCGGCAACCGATGCCGCGCTTCCCCCCGGCTACCGCATCGACCGCGCCGAACTCGTGCTCCACGGCGCCTGTCCGCAATGCGATCCACGCAGTACGCCACCCATCCACACCGCTTGCTGATTCACCACCGGCCCACGTCCATTCCGCTTATGCCGCATTCGCACGACCACCCCCGCCCGCGCCACAGCCTCCTCAGTGCAGGCGTAGGCGCTCGCCTCGCAATCGCCGCCGCCGCGGCCGGACTGCTGTGGGTGGCCGTTTTTTGGGCGCTGGCCTGACATGCATCCGCAGCCCCCCAACCTGATCCGCTGCGACAACCTCACGCTCGGCTACGACCGCCACCCGGCTATCCATCACCTGAGCCTCGACATCCCCGCCGGCGCGCTGATCGCGGTCGTCGGCCCCAACGGCGCGGGCAAATCGACGCTGCTCAAAGGGCTCTCGGGCGAGCTGCGCCCCATCGGCGGACACATTCACCGCCCCGCGCTGCCGCCGGGCGGCATTGCCTACATGCCGCAGCGTAGCGAGTTGGACCTCGACTTTCCGGTTTCGATCTTCGACATGGTGGCAATGGGTCTGTGGCGTGAAATCGGTGCATTCGGCCGCATCGACAACCCTCGCCGACATCGGGTCGCGCAGGCGCTCGCGGCAGTCGGCCTATCCGGCTTTGAATCCCGGCCTATCGGCTCGCTGTCGGGCGGCCAATTGCAACGCGCCCGCTTCGCCCGCCTCATGCTGCAAAACGCGCCAGTCATTCTGCTCGATGAGCCTTTCGCCGCCATCGACAGCCGCACGGTGGAAGACCTGATCGCCCTCATCCTGGGCTGGCATGCAGAAGGCCGCAGCATTCTTGCCGTGGTGCACGATGATGGGCAGGTGCGCCGCCATTTTCCAACCTGCCTGCTGCTATCGCGCGAACTCGTCGGCTACGGCCCCACCGCTAGCGTGCTCACCGACGAACTACTCGCGCGTGCGCGCCATCTGTCGGAAGCATTCGACGATCACGCGGCCATGTGCCAACGGGAAAACACACAATGAGCGAATTCCTGTTCTCGCCGTTCGCCGATTTCGGCTTCATGCGCCGCGCGCTGGCCGGTTGTCTCGCCCTGTCGCTGGGCGCCACGCCGGTCGGCGTCTTCCTGATGCTGCGGCGCATGAGCCTGATGGGCGATGCCATGAGCCACGCCATTCTGCCCGGCGCGGCGCTGGGTTACCTCGCTTTCGGCCTGTCGCTGGGGGCAATGACGGCTGGCGGCATCGTCGCCGGGTTGGTGGTGGTGTTCGCCGCCGGGCTGGTGACGCGCAGCTCCGTCCTCAAGGAAGACGCCAGCCTAGCCGCCTTCTACCTGCTGTCGCTCGCCGCCGGGGTCATGATCGTGTCGCTGCGCGGGCGCAACCTCGATCTGCTGCACGTACTATTCGGCTCGGTACTGGCGCTGGACGATGGCTCGCTGCTGCTCATCGCCGCCATCGGCAGCATTACCGTGTTCGGCCTTGCACTACTGCTCCGGCCGCTGGCGCTGGAATGCTTCGACCCCGCCTTTCTACGCGCGGTCAGCCGCCTGTCGCCGGTGGCGCATTACGGTTTTCTGGTGCTGGTGGTGCTCAATCTGGTCGCCGGCTTTCACGCGCTCGGCACCCTGATGGCCGTCGGCATCATGATCCTGCCCGCCGCCGCCGCGCGCTTGTGGGCGCGCGGCCTGCCGGCGCTGCTGGCGCTCGCGGTGCTGTTCGCCTTCGGCAGCAGCGCCAGTGGGTTGCTGGTGTCGTATCACGTCGACGTGCCGGCCGGCCCCGCTATCGTGCTGATGTGCGGCCTGGTGTACTTCGCCTCGTTGCTGGCCGCGCCCGGCGGATTACTCGCCAGCCGCCTGCCGGTACGCCACCACCTCGAATCCTGACTCCGATCAACCGGCAATGGCTACGCGAGCCTGCCGGCGGCGCGACAGAAAAACGAGCGTCAGCGCGCCGACGTTCATCGTCAAGGCATAAACGACGCAAGGCACGGCGAACTCAGGCTGACGGAGCAAGGTCAGCGACACGTAAATGCCCAGCCCTGCATTCTGCAAGCCACTTTCCATCGCCACGGCCACGGCGTCTTTTGGCTGACGGGTACAGAACGCGGTCAGCCAGTAGGTGATCGTCATCACCAACAGATTGAGCAGAAGCGTGGCGGGCCCCACTGCGGCGAGGTTGGACAGGATGATCCGCTGGTGGGAAAAGAAAGTGCCGAACACGATGGCGGCAAAGAACAGCGTCGCCAACCGGCCGATGAAGGCTTCGTTGCGCACGACGAAGCCTTCCGCCCGGTGTCGCAGCCCCATGCCGAACACGATGGGTAGCGTCGTGACCATGAGCACGCTGCCCACCAGCTTGCCGGCGGGCAACTCGCCGATCCGCGCAATGCCATCGGCAAAACCGCCGCTGCCCAGGTGGGCAAAAACCCATTTGACGAGCAGCGGAAAAGACAACAACGCGGCCAGACTGCTGATGACCGTGAGCATCAGGGAAAGCGCCGTATTGCCGCGTGCGAGATGGGTGAGGAAGGCGGAACTCGCACCACCCGGGCAGGCGGCGAGAATCAGCAGGCCGACTGTCAGCGCGGGGGGCAAACCCGCCAGAATCGCCACAACCCATGCGCCAGCCGGTAACAACAGCAGTTGCCCGATCATGCCGATCACCAACCCGGTCGGGCGCGCGAAAACCTGGCGGAAATCACCGGCTTTCAGAGAAAGTCCGACCGAAAACATGATGAAGGCCAGCGCAGCGGGCAACAGAATGTCGACGATCATCCGTTCATCCTCATCCGCTTGCGCCAGAAAGCTTAAAACGTCGCGGCAACCGACACGCCAGCGGCCATGAGCAAACCCATCAAGCAGCCGTTGCGCGCCGTTTCCGCCAGCACGGCGTTAAGCGCCGGGCCTGGCGCGGTGGCGGCGAAACGGCGGGTGAGGCCGACAAAACCCGGCACGACCAGCAGACCAGCCAAAGCACCGGGCAAGCCCGCGCAGGCCATCGCCACCAGCAGCGGAACCGGCGCGAGCGCCAGCAAGGCGAACGCGCGCGCGGAAAAGCGCCGCCCAAGCACCGCCGCGAGCGTGCGCCGGCCGCTGCGGAGGTCGGTTTCCAGGTCGCGGAAATTATTGACCAGGAGCACGGCGGCGGCGGGCGCGCCAACGGCAAGCCCGGCCAGCAAATCAAGCACGGAAAAGCGCGGCGATTGCAGCCAGTGGCTACCGCACACCGCCAGCACGCCGAAGAAAACCAGCACAAACAACTCGCCGAACGGCGAGTGTGAAATGGGCCAGCGCCCGCCGGAATAGCTCCAACCGGCAATCAGCGAGGCGATGCCGATGCCGAGAATCAGCGGCCCACCGACCGCAACCAGATAAACGCCCAGCGACAACGCCAGACCGAAACTGAACAAGGCGCCGCGCTTGACCGCCGCGCCGCTCACCCAGCCAGCCTGCGTGACACGCAACGGGCCGGCGCGTTGCGGGCCATCGGTGCCACGCTCGAAATCGGCGGCGTCGTTATAGAGATTAGTGCCGATCTGGATCAACAGCGCGCTCGCCAGCGTCGCCAGCAGAACCAGCCAGTTGAGCGCGGCACCATCGGCCACGGCCAGCGAGGTTCCGACCGCTACCGGCGCCAGCGCGATGCCCAGCGTGCGGGGGCGGATGGCGGTCCACCAGACGAGCGCGGAGCCGGGCGCCACAGAAGAAATCGCCCGGCTCACGAGGGGCATTTGCCGTAGTGAAGGCAGGCGATGCCGAAGGAGAGGTTCTCCCAGCGGACAGCCTCGAAACCCACTTTTGCCAGCGCCTGCGCGAGCGCCTTCTGATCGGGAAAGCGCCGAATCGATTCGATCAGGTAATCGTAAGCGGCGGGTTGCCCGGCCACGGCGGCACCGAGCCGGGGGATGACGAAGCGGGAATAAAGATCGTAGAACGGTGCCAACCAGAACGCGGGGCGGGAGAATTCCAGGCAGACGAAGCTGCCGCCGGGTTTGAGCACACGGCGGATTTCGCCCAGCGCCTTGTCGATGTCGGTGGCGTTGCGCAGACCAAACGAAATGGTCAGCAGATCGACGCTGCCATCGGCGAAGGGCAGACACTCGGCCTCGCCGGCACTCCACGCGATACCTTGCCGGCGCTGCCGGCCGACGGCCATCATCGACCACGAAGGGTCGCAAACAATGATGTGTCTGCTATCAGACCGCAACAGCCCGGCTACATCGCCCGTGCCGCCGGCAAGATCGACGACCACGCCGGCAAGCGACCGGCAACGACGCGCGAGCGTGCGCTTCCACAGGCGGTGGATGCCGAAGCTCATCAGATCGTTCATCAGGTCGTACCGCCCCGCAACGGCCTCGAAAACGGCGCGGATGCGCTGACGCCGCTCCTGCGGCGACACGATGAATTTACCGAACGTAGTGGACGTGTTCGATGCGGTTTCCGTATCGGACATTTACGCTGAAAGGGAAGGAAGGTTGCCGGAGACCGGGGGAAGTGGCTAGCGATGCAGACCGTCGGGGCATTACTGCAAAAGCTGCTCCGCGATCTGCTCGAAATCTTCTTTTTTAAACGGGCCAAGCTTGCGCGTGACGATTTCGCCATCGCGGCCAATCACCAGCGTATAGGGCAGCAGCGCCTGACTGTTACCCAGCGCCTGCATCAGCCAGATGCCTTTCTTCTGACTCAGACCGATTGTGTAATTGACGCCGTAGGCGGCGAGAAACTCCTTCACCGCAACGGGGTCGTCCTCGATTCCTATACCGATGACGTTCAGCCCCCGCTTGCCGAATTCGTTCTGCAACTGGACCAGCTCCGGAATTTCCGTGCGGCACGGCACGCACCAGCGCGCCCAGAAATTGACGATGAGCGGCTTGCCTCGATAGTCCTTTAGATCAACGTCCCGATTGTCCAGGCCGGTAAGGCTCGCCGCGAACAGGGTTTCGGCGCCGCCGGCCGCCACGGCGCCGCTGAACAGCGCAAGCGCCACCAGCAAGGGAACGATCAGGAAACGTTTCATCACGGGCCTCATAGCAAACTCACAGCAAATCCCCCCGCCGGAACACGGTGTAGCCCAGCAACGCCGAGCCCAAGCCGAGAAGCGACGGATAAATGAGCGCGAACAAGCGGAAGCCATGCGCGCCAAAAAGGTCGATGATGGTGTAGGCGGCAGGGCCGAGCACGATCAGTTGCGGATCGAACATGGCGAGCGCGGCCGTTCTGAATACCTGCAGCGGATTGGCCAGCGCCAGCAGCACCGCCCATTCCGGATCGATCCGCCCCTGGATCAGCAAGCCGAGCAGAATCAGATCGAGGAACAGCAGCATCAGTAGCCAGACCAGGAAGGCAACGCCCTGGGCCACGTCGGTCGAGCGTGCAACGGTCGAGATCAGCATGCCAATGCCGAGAAAGCACAGCGCCATCGCGGCAAGCAGCGCCGTGTAGTAGCCGAATATGTCCCACGGAATGTCGATACCGTCCACATAGCCCCAGATCACGGCACCAAGCATGGCGATGAAAACCGGGGCGAAGACGACGATGTAGCGCCCAACGATCTTGCCCCAGAACCACGCCGCCAGCGAAACAGGCAGCGACAGCAGATACTCGAACACGCCGGCCTCGCGGTCGCCGGCCACGGAGCGGACCGTGGTAATCAGCACGAAGATCGGCAGAATAGCCATCGTCAGTTGGATGTAGGTCACGAGCAGACGGGAAAGCCCGATGAAGCCCAACACGCGCGATTCGGTCAGACCGAAAACGAAAAGCAAGGCGACGATGCCGCCAAACACCAACGTGTAGGCGTGAAACCAGCGCGCGCGCAGGGATTCGACGATATCGAGCTTTGCCGTCAGCCAGAATTGCTTCATTGATCCGTTCTCGCTCTTACCTGCTTGTGCTTGCGTTCATTCATTTGTGCTTGGCCAGCGCATGCTCGCGCACATCGTTGAAATCGAGGGCGCCGCCCTGCGGCACGGCAACAGCGGCAAAGTTGTAGGCCATCGGCGACGTGCGCGTGATGTAGAAGGCGCGCCGGGGGTCGAGCCAGCGCATCGCTTCGCGGCTTTTGCTATCGAAATCGGCCACCCACATGCGCGTTGCAGCCTCGTTGATCCATTTGTGCTCTTCAGCCTTGTCCTTCATCCACGACGCCATGCAGCCGATATCGTCGAATTTGTAGGCCGTATCGTTCGGCCCGCCGCGCAGTTCGGCGGCGAAGCGACGGTCGGAAATGACCATGCTGCAACGGGTGCAGGTGTCGCGATCCCATTTGATTTCCACCATGTCGTCCGGCCAGCCGCTTTTTCTGCAGCCCGACAAGGCCGTCGCGAGTGGCGTCAACAGCAGGGCGCCGACACCAAGACGCGCGAGACAATCGCGCCGCCCCTGCCGCCGAGGCGATAAATCCCGTTTGCAATGCGCGCGGCACATGTCAGTTCTCGGTCAGCGACAGATCGCTGATCAAGCTGGTGTAACGGGAAACGGTGCCGAGAAAGCGCAAGCGGTCCGGACCGGCGATGTCACCCTGCCAGACCCGTTTCTCCTCATCCGGCACCAGACGCCATCCCTCCACCGCCTTGGCAAAAGCAGGCTCGAAACGTTTCAGCACGATACGGCAGGCAAGCACGTCGGTAAGCGCGACATCCTCGGCCACCTTATCGTCGAGCACGATCTTGCCCATGTCCATTTCGATGACGCGATTGACCAGCGACGACACTTCGTCGAGGCGGTGGCTGGAAATGATCATCGTCGCATCGTGCAGGCGCTCGGCGAGCAGATCGAAGAAAATTTTGCGCGCTTCCGGGTCCAGATTCGCCGCCGGCTCGTCCATCACCAGCACCTTCGCGCCCCGCCCCAGCGCAATGGCAATGAGCAGCTTCTGCTTCATGCCGCCGGAAAGACGGACGAACTGGCGCGTGCGGATGGCGCCGACGTCGAGCCCGAGCGAAGCGGCGATCGAACGGATACGCGCGGGATCGGCCCCGCACAGCGACGCGGAAAACTCGATCAGCGGCCCGACCGGCATTTTCAGCGCCGGTGGCAGTTGCGGCACGAAGCCGATACGGCTGAGCGCCTCCTTACGGTTCGCGCGCGGATCGAGGCCGTCGACGCGAACCGTGCCGCTGCACGCGTATTCGCCGAGCAGGCAGCGAATCAGCGTGGTCTTGCCCGCGCCATTCGAACCGATCAAGGCGATGCGCTCGCCCAGGCCGACCTGCAGATCGATACCGTCGAGCACGCGCGCGCGCTTGAAAGTTTTGACGAGATTGGCAAAGGTAATCATGCGCTCGATCGTGCCGTGTGGGGGCGAAGGCCCGCTCGCACGCGGACGCCATGGACAAAAGACAGAATGCTCACAAAAGCTTCGACAACCCTTTTATTTCGAATCGCAAAGCGCCCGTCGGGCAGGTATCCACGCACAGACCGCAGCGTGTGCAATCGGGGCCGAGGCCGATAGCGTCGTCACTCGCACGCCCTTTGATGGTTACATCGAGCACATGCGGCACGAGGCACACCTTGCGGCAATCGCCTTCGTGAAAACAAGGCTCGACATGGTAGCTGATGCGCAGCGGCGACAGCGCGCCAACCACGCCGTAGGTGAGCCCGATCGGGCACACATAACGGCACCAGGCGCGGCGGGACCAAAAAACCTCGAACAGCAACAGCAGGAAAACCCAGCCCAAAGCCAGACTTGGCCCGTAAATCAGCGCACGCGACAGAATGCCGGTGGGTGAGATCGTCTCGAAAACGGTGTAGCCACTGATAAAAGACATCAGCGCGAACAGCACCCAGAACACCGTCCGCGTGCCACGGTGGAATTCGTGGTCGGTAACAATCTTTTTCTGCACCAGCTTCAGGTGCAGCTTCTCGGTCAGCTCGGCAACCAGGTGGTACGGGCACACCCAGGAGCAGAATGTTCGCCCGCCCAATGCCACCCAGAGCAAAAAAACCGTAAAGGTGCCGATGACGAGATTCACGATGATGTGCTTGTGGGCGAGCATCACGTGCAGCGCGGAATTCAGATCGATCAGGTGAAAGCCGACGAAGCGCGAAGCCGTCAGCGCGCCTTCGAGAATCTGGATATCCAGCCAGAACGAGACCACGAACAACAGATTCACCGCGATCAACACCGCCCAGCGCCGATTGCGCCAGCGGTGGCTCTGCACGTGATGTTCGCGCGCATGCAGCTTTTCCTTGATGTAGCGCTCTTTGTCCTCGTATTTGACCAGCATGATCTGGCGTACTTTTTCGGAAACCTTTTCCGGTTTCTTCGTCGCGGCGCCCAGCATGCCAAGGAAGAGATCGACAAAGCGGCTCATGGCTCAGGCCCCCTTCCACACGGCCTGTGCATCGACCACGATGGCCGCCGGCTCGGCCGGGCAGACCATTTCGCACACGCCGCAGCCGACGCACTGTTCGAGCACCGTCGGCTTGAAGCGCTGGCTGCCGTCCTCGGCGGTAAAGGGCGTCAAAGCGATGGCATCCTTGATCGGGCATTCGGTCACGCACAAGTCGCACAAGTCGCGCTCATAGGGATGGTCGCGCACCGGAATCGGCTTCCAGCGGTCCACATCCATGTAGCGCATCATGCCCTTGAACACAGGGCCGCGCGTCTGCCCCTTGAAACCCTTGCCTTGCATGGCCAGACAGGCTTCCGGCCGTGCCAGGCGAGCAACGCCGAAGCGCTCCTTGAGGTTGAGTGTCGGCTCGGCGTCTTTTTCCTTCGCTTTCAGGATGGGCGGCACGGCAAGCGGCGCGCCTTCACGTACTTGAACGAAGTCCGGCTTGGTATAGGTCAAGGCGCCGGTCGGACAGGCGAGAATGCACTGCACCGCATCGCAGGAAAAATCGCAGGCTTGATCGCGGGCATCGATATGCGGCACACCGATGCCGAATCCATCGCCGATATCCCCAAGCTTGATCGCCTGCACCGGGCAAACCTGCACGCACTGGCCGCATTTGATACAGGACGCGAGAAAATCATCCTCGTTCAGCGCGCCGGGCGGACGCAGCCGCGGTGCCCGCGCGCTGGTGATCGGGATATAGCCGAGCAGGGAAAGCCCGACAACGACACCCGTCAAGCCAGCGGACTGGATGAACTTACGCCGTTCCTTGCGCATCTTTTCGAGCGAAACGGCAGGCTTGCCTTTTTTTCCGGTGGCGGCCGGATCGGAAGTGCTCATGACACTGCCTTCCCATCGGGCTTGGTGAAACGCGGCTTGTCGTCGCGCAAAATCAGATCAGGTGCAGAGAATGGCGCAAGCCGCTCAAGGAAATCGAGCAATTCCATCACGGGCGAGTTACGGAAGAAGCGCGCCATCGGCAGTTCGATCCAGATTTGGTCGGCGTAGGAATAAAGCTCGTGCTTTTGATCGCCGTAACCGTCCCCGTCCCGGTCGAAGCCCTGGTAGTCGTCCCAGTAATTGCCTTCCCAGACATTCTTCCCCGCGCTACTGCTGCGGCTGCCATAGGCAACCTGGGTCAGATTGCCCTCGAAAATATTGTCGCGGACGTTATTGCCGCCGGTTTCGGAATTGAATTGAATGCCGATGCCGTTGAACGCGAAGCGGTTGCCTTTGATTTCGATCGTCGTATCCGGCTGGAACGGAGACAGATCGGAACCGATACCGATCGCGCAATAAATGATCTCGTTGTTTTCGATCACTGTTCCCGATGCTTCCTTGAAGCCGATCCCCATGCCCGCCGCGCCGTTGGCGTGGGATAGCACGTTGTTGCGCGCTACGCCGCGCTCGGTGTACATGAAGTACACGCCGACCGCGTTATCGTAAAAACGGTTGCCCTCGACCACGCTATCGTCCGCGAACATGAAATGGATCGAATACCGGCTACGCCGGCCGACGTTGTTGCGAAAAGTGTTCCTGTTCGAATACCAGGCAACCATATCGCGCGAGTCGACGATTTCATTGTTCTCGATCAAGTTGTCGTTGCTGTACCAAAGGCGCAAGCCATCGCCACGCACCCCGAGTTCGAGGTTTTTCGAGCTGATCCGATTGCCGCGCAGCACGCTGTTGTTCGATTGTTTGAGATCAATGCCGAACAGGCAGTTGTCGATCACCAGGTTCTCGATCACGTTGCCGTTGCCGCGCACGTCCAGACAGGAATCGTCCGTATCGTGCGATTCGCCCGAGCCGGTCAAGTGCAGCCCGCGCAGCACCGCGCCGCCGGTATTGAGCGCCACCACCGAACCCTTATCGCCGGAATCGATGGTGACTTTGCCGTCGCCCTCGATGGTCAACGGCTTGTCGATGGTCACGGGGCCGGCATAGACGCCCGGCGCGGGACGCAGCACCGAACCGGGCGCGGCCGCATCGACCAGGGCCTGAAACGGTTTCAGCCCATGAATCCGCTTATCGCGCTCGATCAGCATGAAAACCGGCTTGGGGCGGTCGATAGTCACCCGCGGCGCCATGCCGGGGGCGACACGGGACGGCGGCGGCTCATCGTCGTCGATGACCGCCGACCCACCGTTGCCCTGCGAAAAGACGAGCAACAGCGCGGCAGCCAGGCTGACCCGGACAATTTTCGACAATGCGGACACGATTTACTCCGCCGCGGGATTCTCGCGCAACTGCTTGCGGCGAATCAGCAGTGCCAGACTCAGGCACACGAAGATCAGAAGCAGCAGGCCGTACCCCCAGTAAGGATAGGAAAAAGTCGAGAACTGCGCGACCTTGCCCTCACCAAACACCGTCGGCATGAAGGGCTTGACGGTAAAGGCGCCCCACGGGTGCAGGTTATGGCCGAAGAACCACAGCCAGGCGGAATACGTTATAACGAAAAACACCGGCAGCAAAGCTGGCACCAAGGCCAGCAGCAACTGGAAGTTGCGTATCTTGGCAACACCGGCGATGACGACAGCCATGATGACGATCAACCCGGCAATGGCGATCTTGGAGACCAGCCGCACGTTATCGCCCCAGACCTTGATCTTGTCCGGTTCCTTGAAGTAGGTGCCGATCTCGTTCATGTAGCTCTGTACGTGACTTTCAAGGTGCCCCAGCACGAATTGGTCGACGATCATCCAACCCGCAACCGCGGCGAATCCGAGCGCCAGGACCGCCAGCCGGGTCTTTTTCTTCGTCACCGCGAACGCCAACATCATCGTGATGAAAAAACCGAAGAAGAATTTCGCCAGCGGCTTTTCGACCGGCGCGCCCGTCGCAATCGGGAACATACCGACGTAGTGGTTGATAGTGTTCATCTCATGAACGCAATCGAGCCCTTCCGCGCCCTTATCGACGTTTTTCTGCGCGTCCAGAATCGGATTCCAGCGCTCGTCGTCGTGCGACAGATCCTTCTGGATGATCTCGTCGGCCATCCGCGTGCCCTTGGCGGCAGCCCGGCAGCCGTTATAGACGCCGTCGAAATGGAAGTGGATACGGATGCCGTCGGGAAAAGCATCCTCCGGATAGTTCGGCGCGGTCAGTGACACCCACCAGATAGGGGAAAAATAGGCGGCGACCAAGGCGATCAAGGCGATCAAGGTCAAGCCGCCGATAATTTTATTTTGCTGCTGCATTGTGTTGCTCTCTTTGTCGTGCCGCTCTGTGCAATGGCGGCTTTCGGCGTATCCCCGCGAACGCGCCCACCCGCAACCTGGCGGGCGGCGCGACGAGCTACTTTACTACGCTCCCTACTACTCCCTGCTACCTACGCTACTTGCTTCGCGCTTTCCACTTATTTCTTGCCGCCGGCCTTCGGCGCGCACATCGAGCCCGGCATCTTCAGGCTGGACTGATACGCCGAAATCGCCACCAGTTGATCGTCGGTGTACGGCTTGATGACCTTGACCATATCGGGGTTGGCATTGCGGCGATGGCCGTCACGGATTTCCGTCATCTGGCGCAGCAGGTATTTGTAATGCTGGCCCGCGATCACCGGATAGAATTTCTCCTTGTTGCCTTCGCCATTCTTGCCGTGGCATTCCAGGCACTGCTTCTCGTACAGTTCCTTGCCTTTGGCAACCTGCAGGGTCACGTCCACCCCTTCGTACTTGCCGTGATCGGTCGGAATACACAGGCCTTCGATGTATGCGGAAACGTCGGCCAACTCTTGCGGATCGACCAGCGTGGCGGCGAACGGATACATCGTCGGATTGTCGCGCAGACCCGCGCGGATATCGGCCATCTGCTTGATCAGCACGGTGGTGTGCTGCCCCGCCAACTGCGGGAAGGTGCCGTCGGGACGTCCCGCGCCGGACGGCAGGTGACAGGCGCCGCACACTTCGTACGCTTCCTCGCCAGTCTTTTTGTCGCCCTTGAGCTTGAGCGCCTCGATCTTTTCACCTTCCTGCGCGTTCCAGGTATAGCCCTTACCCTCGATGCCTTCCTTCTTCGGCGCCGGCGGACCGGCAAAGGCGACACTCGCGCTCAACAAACCGATCAGCAGTAAAGAGATTTTCGTTTTCATCTTGCACATCCTTTCAAAACAAGCACCCCGCTCCGGGTGGCTTATTTCAGTGTCTGGAGATATTCGGCCAGGGCCTTGATTTCTTCGTCATTGACCAAGTGCATGACGCCTTTCATGGCCGCGGTCTGGCCATTGTTGCGGGCGCCGCTCTTGATGTCTTTCATCTGCTGTTCGGCATACGCCGCGTTCTGGCCCGCGATCCTCGGATAGTTCGGCATCAAGGGCTTGTCGCCTTTCGGGCCGTGGCAGGCATTACAAGTTTTTTCAGCATAAAGCTTGGCGCCATCTGGCGCCGCAATGGCCGTGGAGCACAACAACGCGCCCAGCAACAGCATGACCGATTGCTTCATTGACCTTCCTCTCTGGAGAAATCGGCGGGGGGCAAGCCCCCGCCGTTGTTTCGATTGACTAACGGACTAGCCGCGCAACGGTGCCTTATTTGATTTTCTTGGCGCCGTTCTGTTCAAGATAAGTCTTGGCGCGCAGACCGATGTCCGCTGCCTTGACCTGGTACTGCCACACCTGCTCAGCCCAAAGATTCGCCTGCTCCCAGTCCTTCTTGGCGGCAGCGGCTTCGTGCTTGGCCTTGGCGTCGGCTATCTTGCCCAACTGGTCGGTCGCATCCTCGACCATGCTGACCACATCCGGGAAGTCCTTGTAGTTGGTGCTGGTGATAAAGCCCACGACGGAATCGATCACCGCCTGCGTATCCACCACCTTCTTCAGCGTCGCCTGATAATCGGCCTCGGTGTAGGAGCCTTTCGCCATTTCCGCCTTCGTCGGCTTCCAACCCTTCGGCTTGACCAGCAGATAACCCTGCATTTCAAGGTGCAGCGCCGAGCAGAACTCGGTGCAGTAGTACGGATAGGCACCTTCCCGATCGGCCTTGAACTTCACCGTCACCGTCTTGCCCGGCTCGGCCGAGGCATGGACGTTGTACGTCGATACCGTGAAGCCGTGCGTTTCGTCCTGAGCACGTTCGAGGTTGGTCAGATGGATGGTGACTTCGTCGCCCACTTCAGCCTCGATTGTTTCAGGCGTGATGTGCGAACGGATCAGCGTGCCATAGACCGTGACCTGGTTGCCGTTACGCTCGGTGTGCTCCTCGCCGGCGCGAACCGCGCCCGGGTGGGGCTTGTCGGTACGGCTATTGGTGCCCACCTTGTAACGCACGCCCGGCTTCAGCTTGGACGCTTCGATGGCAACGGCATAGTGCGGCTCACCCAACGGCAAGGGCATGTCGTACAGGAGCTGCATCTTGTCGTTGCTGATGTCGATCAACTGGTGGTTCTGCGGATGCAGCGGCCCCACCGGGTTGAAGCGGTCGATGGACAGCTTGTTCAGCGCCACGAGGTAGCGGCCCTTCGGATCGACCGAGTCGCCTTCCATCGTCATCAAGTGGCCGATGTTGTAGTGCACGGAGACCTTGTCCAGCACCTTGCCTTCACAGTAGTTCCACTTGGCGACCTGCGAATCGACATAAAGCGAGGTGTAGGCGATGCAGGGCTTGGAGTCGTACTGCGTGTGCAGGGGGCCGAGGCCGAGCTGAACCTGGGTTTGCAGCACCTCTTTCATGCCGATCACCGGGATGCCGTACGGGTCCTTGGACTCGAACTTGCCCGCCTTGATCGCCGCCTGGATTTTCTCGAAAGAGTAGACCGATACGTGCGTATCGAGCTTGCCGGCGACGACGATCAACTTGCCGTCAGGCGTCACATCCACGCCGTGTGGCGATTTCGGCTCCGGAATCAGGAAAAGGATGCCTTCCTTGACCGCGGTGTCGATCGACAGCACGTTGTGACCGTTGATCTTCTTGGCCTTGCCCTGCGCGACCAGCTCGGCAGCCTTCTTCCAATTGATCACGTGCATGTAGTCGGTGTCCTTGGCGGAACAACCGGCTTCATACGGCGGACGCCCCTTCTCGATACCGCCCACATAACGCTCGGAACAGAAGGAGTTGGTGAACGACCAGCCGTCGGAAGGCCCCTTGCCCGCATCCGACAGATCCTGCGAATACGGCGGCAGTTCGACCGAGAAGGACTGATTGGGATCGATCCGCCCTTCCTTGCGGTCGAATTTCCAGTAAGTCACCCCGCCGCGATATTTCTCGTTGAACTCTTCCAGCGGCTCGAATTTCCGGTTTTCCAGAATCGTCGCGTACTGCGCCGCCTCGATCACGTAGTCGGTATCCGGCGTCACGAACGCGCCGCCATGCTCCGATTTGTAGATCGGATTGACGACGATCTGCTTGGTTTCGAAGTCGCGCAGATCGATCACGGCCATACGCGGATTGGCCTTGTCGTTGATGAACAGGAACTGTCCGTCGTACTTGCCCTGGGTTTCGGAGATCGCTGGGTGGTGCGTATCGCCCCAGGTGATTTCCTTGCCGTCGATCCAGCCTTGCTTCAGCACGGCCTTGGAATCTTCATCGTAGCCGTAGCCCTGCCAAGGCTCCGGTGTGAAAACACCGATGTATTTGAGGATCCGCATCGACGGAATCCCATACACGATCACTTGTCCGGATTGACCGCCGGAGCTGAATGCGACGAACTCATCGCGCTTACCGGTCGGTGTGTAAGTTTTCGCCGCCGCGAGCAAATCCTGTTGGCTCAGATTCCGGCGCTTCATCACATCCTGCAGGGATTCCGCGGCCAACGCCGCGCCCGTCCCCATTCCCGCCGCCAGCAACAGAACCGTTGCTTTGACTGCCAGGCTTTTCATCGTACCTCTCCCTAAAAGAAGAATCGCTTCCTACCTCGACTACCGTGGCGCAAACATCGCGTCTACGGTAATTGCACAAGTATTCTGCGCTCGGGGCCGAAGCGCCGACAGGTGACGAATCCTGGTTACAAGATAAGAGTTTGCTGATGGGGGCTAGGAATATTCCTAGCCCAAAAATGTAGCCGGCGCTTATCCGGAGAACGGCGTACCGTCTTCGATCAGATGGTGCTGAATCGCGTAGCGGACCATCTCGGCGGTATTGTTCAGCCCCATTTTGGACAGAATGCTGGCTTTGTGCGTGCTGACGGTTTTGACGCTGAGATTGAGCTTGCGCCCGATTTCGGATACGCCCATGCCTTGCACGATCAGCAGAAATATCTGGTAATTGCGATCGGTCAGGCGGTTGTGCGGCAACTGGGTATGGCTGCCTTGCAGAATATCCCGCGTCAGGTTTTCCGCCACGCTCTGATTGATGAACAGGCCGCCGCTGGCGACTTTGCGGATGGCCTCGGCCAACAAGGCTTCGGCGTTGTCCTTGCACAGATAACCGGCGGCGCCGGCTTTCAGCGCTCTGACGGCGTAGATGTCTTCCTTGTGCATGCTCAGGATCAGAATCGGCAAGCCGGGGAATTCGCTCTTGATCTGCTTGATCAACTCGATGCCGTTGCGCCCCGGCATGGTCATATCGAGAACCAGCGCATCCCAGCGCTCGCCACGCAGCATCGTCATGGCCTCGGCGCCGTTGCTCGCCTCGCCTTTCACGACAATGTCGCCGGAATCGCTGAGGATATGCTTCAACCCCGCGCGCAGGATGTCGTGATCGTCCGCGATCAGGATATTTATCATGACAGAACCTCGGGAACCAAAGGCAGCGTTACCGTGATGCACGTCCCTCCACGGTTTTCGATATTCATTTCGCCGCCGAGCATGCTGACCCGTTCGCGCATCCCCAACAGCCCAAAACCTTTTTTAGGCTCCTGGTGATCGAATCCGACGCCATTGTCCTGAATCGTCAATTCCAACTGATCGTCGACTTCCTGCAATCGCACCCTGACCTCCGTCGCCGCGGCATGGCGGGAAATATTGGTCAAGGCTTCCTGAACGAGCCGGAATACCGCGATCGCTCCACCCGCGCCAAGATCGTATTCATCCTGGTCGGCAAAGAAATCGCATTCGACGCCTGTGCGCTCGGCAAATTTTACCACCAGGTGTTCAAGCGCCGCGCACAACCCGAGCACATCCAGCATGCCCGGCCGCAACCCCTCCGAAATCCGGCGCAGAGAATCGATAGTACGCTCTACCAGCGCGTGGGCCGAATCGGCGCGCTCGACGAACGCGCCACCCAACCCAGCGCAACGCTTACGCAACCAGCCCAGATCGATGCGCAACGCCGTCAGCGCCTGCCCGAGTTCGTCGTGCAATTCGCGCGCGATCGAAGTGCGCTCGTCCTCGCGCACGGTTTGCAGAAAGCGGGTCATTTCCTGCAGGCGCGCCTGGGAGAGCCTCAGTTCCGCCTCCGAGCGGCGCAGTTGCTCCGTGCGCTCCTCCACCCGCTCTTCCAAGCGCGTTTGCAACCCGTACAGCTCGATATGCGTTTTGACGCGCGCGAGCACTTCGTCGGGCTGAAAAGGCTTGGCGATGTAATCCACCGCACCGAGCGCGAAGCCCTTCACCGTATCCTGGGTTTCGCGCAGCGCGGACAGGAAAATGATCGGCACATCGCGCGTGCCAGGATCGGCGCGCAGCAGTCGGCATAACTCGTAGCCGTCCATACCGGGCATTCTGACATCGAGCAGAATCAGCGCCGGCGGCCGAGCCCGCGCCGAACGCAGCGCCATGCGCGCATCCTGCGCCGCGCGGACGATATACCCAGCCGCGGAGAGCAGATCATTGAGCAGGTTGAGCGATGCGGGCGTGTCGTCGACGATCAACACCTCGGTTTCGTTGCCGGTCGCGCTCTTTTTGCCCACTCCCGGCACGGCAGTCTCCGTCATGCTTCGCTCCCCTCGATCTCGATGCCCAGCATGTCCCAAAGCTCCTGGTAACGGCGCTGTTTGGACAAGGCCGCCATTTTTTCGCCGAGGACAGGCATCATCGCCTCGATATCGGCAGTCATCGCTTCGATTTCAATCGGATTGAGCGAAATAACCGCTCGAATCAAACGCTCCCGCGCCTCCTGCGGCAGCGAGGCCAGCGCATCGCGGGCGAAGTCGGCATCCACCCACTCCGCCGCTTGTGGCACGGCCGGCACACGGCGCGATTCGAAAACGCGTTCGATCATTCTGAGCAAATCGCTTTCCGCGAACGGCTTGCTCAAAAACCCATCGGCCCCGGCGGCCAGCGACGCCTCACGGCTTTCCGCCATGGCATTGGCCGATAACATGATGACCGCCGGCCCCTCCGCGCCAAGGCGCTTGATCGGCGACACCAGATCGATGCCTTCGCCGTCCGGCAGATACCAATCCAGCAGCACCAGATCGGGCGCACGTGCTTCAATGGCGCTACGGGCGGCCGCAAGGCTTTCGGCCTCGCCGATATCAAAACCGAGAGGCCGCAACAGCTCTCCCACCAGCAAACGCCCTTCCGGGCTGTCGTCGACCACCAGCGCCGACATTTTCCGCGCCAGACAAATCGAATGCCCCGGGCGCGGCGCATCCGTCAATTCATTCGCGCTCGCCTTCACCATCGCGCCATCTCTCGTGGCCGCTTCAATGGCGAAAGAAAAGCACGCCCCCTCGCCTGGGCTCGATTCGACGATCAGTTCCCCGCCCATCAGGCGCACGTAGCGGCGGCTGATCGTCAACCCCAAACCGGTGCCGCCTTGCTGCAAGGGGCCGGTTTGCTCGAAGGAAGAAAAAATACGCTCCTGATCCTCGGCGCCGATGCCGATGCCGGTATCGCGTACCGCAAAAGACAATTCAACCGCATCGCCACGCACGGGCCGTGACAACGCGCTCACGACGACTTCCCCGCGCTCGGTGAATTTCACCGCGTTGGACAGAAGATTCAGCATGATCTGGCGCAACATGCCCGGGTCCAGATAAACGAGCGCCGGCACGGATTCGGCGGCGAGCTTTAGCACCAGGCCTTTTTCGTCCGCCCGCAAGCGCATCATCTCGACGACCTGCTCCAGCAACTCTTTTACATCGGCCTCCTCGGGCCGCATTTCCATCTTTCCGGACTCGATCTTGGACAACTCGAGAATATCGTTGATCAGCGTCAGCAGATGACGACCCGAGTGGTTGATGATCTGCAGATTGCGCTGGTTATGCGGCGAAAGCGCACGGTCCTTTTCCATTAACTGCGAAAAGCCGATGACCGCGTTCAGCGGCGTGCGCAACTCATGGCTCATATTCGCCAGGAAGGTCGATTTACTGTGATTGGCCGCTTCTGCCTGATCGCGCGTCACAGTCAATTCCTCCGTGCGTTGCTTGACCAGATCTTCCAGATGCTCTCTGTGCGCGGCCAGATCGCTCTCGTTCTTCTTACGCTGCGTGATATCCGAAAAAATCGAGATATAGCGGCGGATGCGCCCATCCGGGCCGCGCAGCGCCTGCATCGATATCTCCTCGGGAAAAACCTCGCCGTTCTTGCGCTTGTTCCAGATTTCCCCCCGCCAATGGCCGTCCCGATACAGGCACTCCCACAGCCGGCTGTAAAAAGAACGGTCGTGCAAACCGGATTTCAGTATCCGCGGATTGCGTCCGATGACCTCTTCGCGCGCATAACCGGAAATACTGCAAAACGCCTCGTTCACCCAAAGAATCGTGCCTTGCGCGTCGGTAATCACCGCCCCTTCGGCCATGGCCGCGAAAGCCGCCTCGTTTTCCCGCCGCACCTCGTCCTGCCGCAGCAGATCCACCGCGCGTTTGCGCGATACCCTATGCAGCAGAAAAATCGTCGCGATACCCAATAACCAGATGCCGGCGTGCCAGGCTCGAATGGCACGCCAAGTGGGTTCCTGCGCGGTGCGGTAGGTATTGAGGTCGATGGACACCGTGGCTCCGCCGCGCAACCCACCGACCGGAATCAAGGTATCGCGGTGGCACTCCAGGCATTCCTTTTCCATGCGCATCGGAATCATCGCGCGCATCAGGCCGTGCCCGCCTTTTTTCGGCAAGGACTCGGTGACGATATTCGCGCCCTTATCCAACGCTTCCAACGCCTGGCGCTCCCATTCGTCGGGCGCGTTATCGAGGTTGCGCAACTGCTTCGAGGTCAATCTTTCCTTGCTGCCGAACTCCTTGTTGGTCATGCCTTGAATGGCGAGCAGCAGGTGCATCGGCGTAACGGAAACGATGCCGATCCGCTCGCCCGTGCCGCGTATCGCCGTATAGCGCTCTTCCTGTTCGAGCGAATTGACCGGCGGGATATGCTGCTCGCGGATGAAAATGCCTCCGACGGACGATGCCCATTTACGGATCGCCATGTCCTTTTTCAGATTGGCAATGGCGTCGATGCGCGCCAACTCGGCCGCGGCGCGGTTCAACTGCTCCCTTTGCGTCAGCAGCGACGCAAGAATCAGCACAGTCCAAACGACAACAGCCAGAACGGTGCCTGCCACCCCGGAAAAGGGAAGAAAATGCTTTGCAGAAGCCTTCACTGTGGGAACAGCGCTTCAACGCCGACAGTAAGTGGAACCAAGTCACTCTGGTCTTCTTCGGCGGTGCCGTCAATAAGCCGGACCGGGAATCGAATCCGGTGCGATAAATACGCCGCAACCTGACGCCACACCCGAAGCACCCCACGCCTATAGCTCACCAACCTCAGAATATTCCTAGGCGGGCTCAGCCATATTTACCGGGGTCGACCAGGATTCACCACCTTTCGATGCACACCCTCATCAGCGCAAAATCGCACTTGGTCGAAAACCGCTTGGTCCCAAAACGGTTTTAATCAGCAACGCATTCGATCGAAGCAACTGAGGCGGTCCGTTGAAAGAAGCACTATCCGAAGCAAATCCTGCCGCGCCCGCCGCGTTGTTCCTCGCGCCCCTTTTGCACAGCCCTGTGGAACAGCGCCGGTACGCAAACGCACGCGCAAGCACCGGAAATCTGCGGCGCGGGCTGCTCGGGCTTATCGGCGCGCTCACGCTCGCCTTACCGATCGTCATCGCCTATAAAATTTCCCCGATACTCTTTCCCGCCCCGGATATCGAAACCCTGCCCAAAGCCGGCTGCAATATCGTGCAGCACGCCTGCCCGGCGAGCATCCCCGGCGGCGTGGTCGCACTGCGGCTATTGGCGCCTTCCTCCACCCTCGCCGGGCCTTTCCAGGTATCGCTGGCGACGCAAGGCATTACACCGGACAAGGTCGAGATCGATTTTGCTGGCGTGGGCATGGATATGGGCCCCAGCCGCACCACACTGAAACCGGCCAGTGACGGCCATTACACGACCGAAACCCGCCTGCCCGTCTGCATTACCGGCGCGATGCAATGGCGCGCGACGGTGGTGGTGCACATGCGCGGACAACGCACGATCATTCCCTATGCGTTTCTCTCCGGTACGAACGATTAACCCGCCAAACTGGGCGCTGACGCTTATCGCGCTACTGCTCGCGCTGGCGGTTAGCGGCTTGGCGCTGGGCTGGCACCCCACCCCCGCGGAGCGTCCCCTGCCCAAACCGGGCTTACCGGCCGGCGGCGATTTCAGCTTGCCCGCCACGCACGGTGCCACCGTTTCGCTGCACGACCTTCGCGGCAAAGCCGTCTTGCTCCATTTCGGCTGCACCCACTGCACCGGCCGGAGCCCTGCCGCCCTGCGCGCCATGACCGACGCCATCGCGCAACTCGAACCCAAGGAAAAAGCGCAACTGGCGGCGGTCTTCATCTCCATCGACCCCGCACGCGACACACCGGAACGCCTCGGGGCGTATATTGCACCCTTCGACAGCGGCCTTATCGGCGCGACGGGAAGCGACGCACAGATCGCCGACATCGCACGGCGTTACGGCGTTTTATACGTCAAACAGAATACCGGCGCGGACGCGGGGGATTACCGCATCGACCATGCCGGGGATATCTACGTCGTCGGCAAGAACGGTCGGGTTACAGACAAACTCACCCCCGGCGTATCCCCGATCAAACTGGCCTTGGCCATTCGCCAATCGCTGAACATTGAATAAAGGAACTGCCATGAAAAAATCCTGCGCGCTCATTCTCGGCCTCATGCTCTCCGGCCTGGCGCTGGCCGGTGCGAGCGAACAGATTTCCGTCGCCAACCCGTACATCCGCCAGGCGCCGCCGTCCGCGCCCGCCACTGGCGCATTCATGGTGCTGAAGAACAACGGCAATACGGATGTCCGGCTGCTCAAGGTCGACAACCCTGTCTCACGCCTCACCGAGTTGCACACCCACACCCACGAAGACGGCATGATGAAAATGCGGCCGGTCGCCGGCATCGACATCAAAGCGAAAGGAGAAACCGCCCTCCAACCCGGCGGCTTCCACATCATGCTGATCGACTTGAAAGCGCCGCTGCAAGAAGGCGAGTCGGTTCCGCTGACGCTGACTTTCGATGACGGCTCGAACCTGCAAGTCGACGCCAAGGTGGTGCGCCCAAACGCCGGGCAAATGCACATGGGTAAGTAAAAACACAGCACTCACATCGATCATGCTCACACTGCGGACAACCCTGCTCGCGCTGTCACCCGTTTTCCTGGCGGCATTCGGCGGCACCGCCGGCGCGGCCATCAGCGCCACCACCAACGCCGCGCTCTACGCGCATATGGCCGCCCACCCCTCGCCGGGTGAATGTATCGAGGCCGAACTCGATCTGGCACCGGGCGACATCACCCGCGCCGAACCGCCGGCGGATACGCCCGCAAGCGCCCAACTCCGCTATTCCATGCGCTACAACGACGTGGCTGAAGGTTGGAGCTGGCCCGACGCCCCCACCGAAAAAACACCCGACTACTTCCTCTTCAAATACCTGCCCCTCGGCTCCGAAACCGAAGAACGCGGCAGCTACCAGCAAGAGGATAAAATCGGCGAACCCCAGGCAACGCAGATCCGCTGGCGGTACGATTACTTTCTGGCTTTCCCGAATCTGGCCGATTTCGCCATGCCCGACAGCGACGAACCTGGTTTCGTCAGCCCGGATACCGCGGTTCCACCGGAGGCCGTGAAACTGCGGGCCTACGCCTGCCTGACGGCGCCGGTAGTGCGCGAAAGCACGACCTTCTGGAAGGCGACGCATGGCAACCCGGTCGATTTCACGCTGAAAAAGCGCTACCTGATCGGACGCCTGCAACGCATCGAATTTTTCGACGGACGCAACGGCCAGACCATTGCAACCGTACTCCCCGCGCCGCATCCATGAACTTACGGCAGACGCGGACACACATCGGACAGGAGGACTCATGATCCGCAACCACCCAAGCTTGCCGGCCCTGCTCATGGCAGCAGCCATCGCCAGCGGTTTCGCCAGCAGTGCGCAAGCCCAATCCACGGACGACCTGCGTCAAGCCGTAACCGAACTGGGCAAGCTGAACGGCATCGCGCTGGCATGCAAACAAGGCGCACTTTCCGCCCGGCTGCGCGAAGCGGTGATCGACCTCGCGCCCAAGGAAAGAACCATCGGTGAATATTTCGAGCAGGCGACGAACGAAACTTTTCTATCTTTCGGGCAGAACGACGAAAAATGCCCGGACGGAAAAACGCTCGCCGATCAGGCCGCGGCCGCGCGCGACGCCTTGCGCCACGCAGCCGGCGCCAAACCATGAACACTGACCTGCCCGGCCGCCGCCTGCTGCGCGGCCTGCTACTGCTCTCGTCACTGCTCCTGTTCGGCGGCGCGCACGCGCAAAGCACCTCGACGCACGGTCTGAACAGCAACGCGAGCGACGAGCCCGCCGGCGCGCGCGCGCGCTACCTGCTTGTCGGCCCCGACGGCGGCGCGGTGAGCGACGAGGATTTTCGCGGGCGCTTTCAACTGATTACCTTCGGCTACACCTTCTGCCCCGACGTATGTCCGACCACCCTGGTGGATATGGCCGAAGTGCTGCGCCAATTGGGCGACAAGGCCGCGAGCGTGCAAGGCATCTTCATCTCGGTAGACCCCGAGCGCGACACACCCAAAACGCTGAGCACCTACACGAAATTTTTCGATGCGCGCATCCTCGGCCTGACCGGCTCCGCGGCACTCGTCGAACGCGCGGCGAAGAACTTCAAGGTCAAATACGCCAAAGTGCCAGACAGCGGCGGCGCGCCCAATTTGTACGCGGTCGACCACTCCGCCGGGCTTTACCTGCTCGGCAAGAACGGCGAATTCATCAAAAAATTCGGCTACGGCACGCCGCCCGCGCAGATGGCAGCCGACCTGCAGGCGCTTATCGGCGATTGATACTTTCCCCGCGCGAATCCTGAGCGCCTCAGCGCGAACCTTGAGCGCCCCACCGTGGATATATTGGCTATGCGTAAAACGACTTTCACTGCAACGACCCTCGCGCTGGCCCTGACCGCCCTGCTCGGCGCTGCCCCTCTCCGGGCGGACGATCGCCCCGCCAGCGGCGACCGCATCGCGAAAGGACTGATGATCTTTCACGACGGCCGCTTCATCTTCTCCCCCTGCCGGGAACGCAGCTACGTCCCCACCGACGACGTTTCGGCCAACGGCGAAGTCAGCGCGGCCCTGCGCAAACTCGGCCTAGCCGAAGGCAAACCACTGTACGTCGAACTGTTCGGCGACGCCGAAGACGACACCCTGCACATGCGCGCCATCAACTTTGCGCATACCGACGCCCGCTGCCACGCGCCACGCCAAACCCTCGGCCCGTGGCGGGCGATTGGCCGCGATCCGGTATGGAATCTGACAAGCACCCGCGACACGCTACGCCTGCAACAAGAGGGGCAGGCCGACGTCGAGGCCAAATTCGTCGAAGACAAGGACGATCCCGCCGCGCCCCGCCTTCGCGTCCAAGCCGCCTCCGAGTACGAATGGGAATTACGGCGGCAGTTGTGCTACCAGATCGACGACGGCGTCGTGTCCGGCTGGACGATCACGACACGCTCCCACGCACCCCAGCTATCGGGTTGCGCGTGGAAACCCTAAGAACTGAATTGCCCCGATGTGGCGAGGCCAACAAATCACATCCCACAGCCCATGATGTTTTCCACTTGTCTGACCAGCTTGATCAGACGCGGACCGATATCGGACTTGATTCTTTCCTCGGTCAATAAAGGCGGAGTCGTTCCCCCGCAGTTGAATGCCATCATGGTTCCGTCGGGGGCGACGAAGGGGACGCCGACGCCGTGGATATTCTTGTTCCAGTCTCCGATGGAAATACAGAAGCCGTACTCTTCGTAATCCCGCATCGCCTGTTCGATGCCGCGTTTGATGCGCGGCCAGTTTTCCTCGTCGTTGGCTCGTATCTGATCCATCAGAAAATCTCTTTCCACCTGGGTGATGCCCACGAGATAGGCGCGCCCAATCGCGGAGGTGGAGAGCGAGAGACGAGCGCCGACCCCCATATTCATAGTGATCGATATGTTGCTGCGCACGGACTCCACATACACCATGCTCAAGCGATCCCGGATGGCGATCGAAACGGAAGCCAGCGAATAGGCCGCCAGCTCTTGCATCATGGGTCTTGCCACCTGGCGGACATCGAAATTCGACAGCTTGGCGTAGCCAAGAGCCAGAACACCCGGCCCTAATCGGTACTTTCCTGTTTCCGAGGAAAACTCCAGATAACCCAGTTTTGCCAGCGTACCCGCCAAACGTGAAACAGTCGGCTTGGGTAGCCCGGTACGCTTCGCCAGTTCGGTGACGCCGAGATACTCCTCGCCTTGTTTGAAGCTGCGCAGCAGCTCCAATCCTCTGGCCAGAGCGATAACGAACTGCCGGTCATCGGCGTATTTCGTGTAATCGAAAATTTCCGCCCTGTTTTCGGGGCTTTCCATTTTCATCGACGATGCCCCTGGCAACCCTGCCGGAGCGGCACGAAAAACTCCGCATGCCTGCCGATACATCGGTATGCCTCGGACAACATGCCTTTGCGTTGCGATACCGCACTGTTCACGAATGATTTCTCCTAGTTCCATTCCTGGATCAACGATCCCTGCCCCAACCCTGCTTTGCCGTACCACCTACGGCTCATTGTTACGGGCATATTGATTCAGAAACGGGAATCCCGGTTGAGCCTATGTACTGTCGCGTTGCGTTTTTCGTCTACGCCTTGTCTCGCTGGGCGCCGTGGTCTTTAAGGCGCTCCGCTTGATGTTCTCCCCTGGGGTGTCAGGCAGAACTGGGAAATCCGACGTCAAGCAGTCGCTGCGCGCTGCGCTGCGAACCCGGCTGGCGGGGCACCACCGGACGAGGCGTGCATGCCGGAGCGATTGTAATCCCGCTTTCGGGTTCAGATCTTGCGATAAGCATAGCCAGGCATCGAAACCTTGGGCGTGGGGCTGGCCCTGTCGGCCCGCTTCAGGGCGCACACGATCCGCTCTCCGGTGAGCTGCGATTTCTCTCTCGCACGGAGTCACATCGGGGACCGGATGCTGCCGAATCCTCTACATCCGAATCCGCTACGTCTGAGTACCTATTTCTATCTAATATATAGTATTGTATCGCACAGCGGATATTAGTTTCGCTGTGCGAACCACATTGGAGAAAATGTGAGCGAAGTTATTGTCGAAAAAATGAACTTTGGGGTTGCTGTTGTCCGCATTAACCGCCCGGAAGTCAAAAATGCGTTGAATCAACGCGTCCGTCAGCAGTTAGCGGAGCATTTCACCGCGCTGGGCCAGGACCAGGAAATCCGCAGCATCGTGCTGTGCGGAAACGAACAAGCGTTTGCCGCCGGCGCCGATATCGCCGAATTTGCCACCGCCACGTCGGTCGAGATGTATCTGCGCAATACGCACAAGCTCTGGAAGGCGATCGCCGAATGCCCCAAGCCCGTGATCGCCGCCGTCAACGGCTACGCCTGGGGCGGCGGCTGCGAACTGGCGATGCATGCGGACATCATCGTCGCCGGCAACGGCGCTTCGTTTGCCCAGCCGGAGATCAAGATCGGTCTGATGCCTGGGGCAGGCGGCACGCAACGGCTGACACGCGCGGTGGGCAAATTCAAGGCGATGAAAATGGTGCTGACGGGGCAGGCGATCAGCGCCGCGGAGGCTTTGTCGATGGGTTTGGTTAGCGAGGTCGTGGAGGACGAGGCCGTATTGTCCACCGCCCTTGATCTGGCCAGACGCATTGCCGCCATGCCGCCGCTGGCCGTCGCGCAGATCAAGGAAGTGCTGCTGGCCGGACAGGATGCGCCCTTGGACACCGCGCTGGCGCTGGAGAGAAAAGCGTTTCAACTGCTTTTCTCCAGCGAGGATCAGAAGGAAGGCGCGCGCGCCTTTTTTGAAAAACGTAAACCGGTTTTCAAGGGGTGCTGAGCATGAGCGGACAGAACATCGAAACCACCCGTCTTGGCATCGTCGGCGCCGGTCTGATGGGCAGGGGCATCGCCCAGATCGCCGCACAAGGCGGCATCCAGGTGCTGCTCTACGACAATCGCCCCCAGGCTGCCGCCGAAGCGCGGGACGCCGTCGCGACGACCTTCGGCCAACTCGCCGCCAAGGGAAAGCTGGACCCGGCGCTGGCCGGCGCTTCGCTGGCCCGTCTCCAGGTAGCCGAAACGCTTGAGGCGCTGGCCGATTGCACGGTTGTCGTCGAAGCCATCGTCGAGGATATTGGCGCCAAGCGCGAACTGTTTGGCAAGCTGGAAGCCATCGTCGGCGAACACTGCATTCTGGCGACCAACACCTCGTCGCTGTCGGTAACGGCGATTGCCGCCGGCTCCCGCCGGCCTGAGCGGATCGCGGGTTTTCACTTCTTCAGCCCGGTTCCGCTGATGAAGGTCGTCGAGGTCATCGACGGCCTTCTGACCGGGCCGGAGGTGGGCGAGACGCTGACCGCGCTGGCTGTCAAAATGGGCCACACCGCCGTGCGCACAAAAGACACGCCGGGCTTCATCGTCAATCACGCCGGCCGTGCCTACCTGACCGAATCCCTACGCCTGCTCGGCGAGAACATTGCCCACTACGCCGTGCTCGACGACATCCTGCGCCAGAGCGTAGGTTTCAAAATGGGGCCGTTTGAACTGCTCGATTTGACCGGGCTGGACGTTTCCCATCCCGCAATGGAGTCGATCTACGGACGCTTCTATCACGACCCGCGTTTCCGCCCCTCGCCAATTGCCGCTCAACGCTTGGCCGCCGGTGTGCTCGGACGCAAGTCGGGAGGGGGGTTCTACACCTACGACAAAGGCCAGAAACAGCCCATCATCCTTTCGGCGTCTCAACCGGGGGATAGTTCGGTTCCGGTTTGGGTCAGCGCCGCCGAGCCACAGGCGCGGCAGAAAGTCATTCAACTGCTCGAAAAGCTCGGCGCGCAAATCATCCACGACCCACGGCCCACGGCCGAGGCGCTTTGTCTGGTACTGCCGATCGGGCAGGACGCCACGACCGCCGCGCTCGCCGAGGGCCTCGATCCGGCGCGCGTAGTAGCGCTGGACCCGATGTTCCTCGACGGGCATCGGACGCTCATGGCCACGCCGCTAACGACACCGGCCATGCGCGATGCCGCGCGGGCACTGCTCGGCCGCGACGGCGTGCCGGTTGCGTTGATCCACGACAGCCCCGGCTTCGTCGCACAACGCGTCGTTGCCGCCATCGTCAATCTTGGCTGCGACATCGCGCAGCAAAACATCGCCAGCCCGCAGGACATCGACCGCGCGGTCACGCTCGGCCTGGGTTATCCGCGCGGGCCCCTGGCGATGGGCGATTTCTTCGGGCCGCAAACGATCCTGCGGATTCTTGACGGTTTGTTCGAGTTCTACCGCGATCCCCGCTACCGCCCGTGCCCGTGGCTCAAGCGCCGCGCGTTGCTCGGCATGTCCTTGCTGACGCCGGAACTGGCTGCCTGACACATTTCCACCCACTCACATTTCCACCAACCGCCCTGGAATAATCCATGCTAGATGCGTATATCTATGCGGGCCTCCGCACACCATTTGGCCGCCACGGTGGCGCGCTTGCCCCGGTCCGCCCCGATGATCTCGTCGCGCGGGTCATCCAGAAACTGGTCGCCGATTCGCCATTCGATCCGGCGCAGATCGAGGACGTAATCCTCGGCTGCACCTGCCAGGCTGGCGAAGACGCGCGCAACATCGCGCGCCATGCCGTGCTGCTGTCGGGCCTGCCAGTCGAAGTACCGGGTCAGACGGTCAACCGTCTGTGTTCCAGCGGCCTAGCGGCGGTGCTCGATGCTGCCCGCGCGATCACCGCGGGCGAGGGCGATCTGTATGTGGCTGGCGGTGTGGAAAGCATGAGCCGCGCGCCCTTCGTCGTCGCCAAGGCCGAATCGGCCTTCAGCCGCGACTTCAAGGTGTTCGATTCGGCCATTGGCGCGCGCTTCCCGAATCCGGCGATCACCAAGGCTTTCGGCAACGAAACGATGCCCGAGACGGCCGACAACGTCGCGCGCGAACAAGGCATTTCGCGCGAGGAAAGCGACCGCTTCGCGCTGGCATCGCAACAGCGTTTCGCCGCCGCGCAGCAAAACGGTTTTCTGGCCGGGGAAATTCTGCCGGTCGAAGTGTCTCGTGGCCGCAAGGCGCCGCCCGCGCGCATCGATACCGACGAGCACCCGCGCGCCGATACCACCATGGATACGCTGACGAACCTCAAGCCGCTGTTCGAGGGCGGCGTGGTCACCGCGGGCAACGCTTCGGGCATCAACGATGGCGCCGCCGCGCTGTTGGTGGGCAGCCGCCGCGCGGGCGAGCAAGCCGGCGCCAAGCCGATCGCGCGCATTCTGGCCGGCGCCGCCGCGGGCGTGGCGCCGCGCGTGATGGGCATCGGCCCCGCGTATGCCATTCCAAAAGCGCTGGCGCGCGCCGGGCTGACCCTGGCCGACATGGACATCATCGAGATCAACGAGGCGTTCTCCGCCCAGGTTCTGGGCTGCCTCAAGCTGATGAACGTTGCCTACGACGATCCGCGCGTCAATCCGAACGGCGGCGCGATCGCGGTGGGTCATCCGCTGGGCGCCTCGGGCGCCCGCCTGGCCTTGACCGCTGCCCGCGAGCTACAGCGGCGCGGGGGCCGTTACGCGGTCCTCAGCCTGTGCATCGGCGTCGGGCAAGGGCTGGCGGTTGTGATTGAGCGTGTTTGATCTCACTACGAGGAAATGATGTCTGGAGCATTGAGCAATATCCGCGTTCTTGATTTGACGCGCGTTTTGGCGGGGCCGTGGTGTGCGCAGATCCTGGCCGATCTCGGAGCCGAGGTGATCAAGATCGAGCGCCCCGGCACCGGCGACGACACCCGCGCCTGGGGGCCGCCGTACCTGAAAGACGCGGACGGCAAGGATACGAGCGAGGCCGCTTATTATTTGTCCGCCAACCGGAACAAGAAATCGGTTGCGCTCAACCTGTCCAAGCCCGAGGCGCAAGCCATCGTGCGTCAGCTTGCGGCGCAAAGCGACGTGTTCATCGAGAACTACAAAGTCGGCGACATGGCACGCTACGGCTTGTCGTACGACGACCTGAAGAAAATCAATCCGCTGCTGGTTTACTGCTCGATCACCGGTTACGGGCAAGATGGCCCCAAGGCCTCGGCCGCCGGATACGATTTCGTGATTCAAGGCGTCGGCGGGCTGATGAGCATCACCGGCGAGCGCGACGACCTGCCGGGCGGCGGACCGCAAAAGCTTGGCGTGGCGTTTGCCGACCTGATGACAGGTTCCTATTCGGCAACCGCGATCCTCGCGGCGCTGTTCTCGCGCAACGCCACGGGCAAGGGCCAGTACATCGACATGGCCTTGCTCGACGTTCAGGTGGCCACCATGGCCAACATGAACATGAACTATCTGACCTCCGGGGCCGTGCCCAAGCGCCAGGGCAATGCGCACTCCAACATCGTTCCCTACCAGGTGTTCCATGCCAAGGATGGCTATTTCGTCCTGGCGGCGGGCAATGACAGCCAGTTTGTCAAAGTCTGCGAAGCCATCGGGCGGCAGGAACTGGCGGTCGATCCGCGTTTTGTCACTAATGCCTCGCGGGTACGCAATCGTGAAATCCTGGTGCCGATGCTGCAGGAAATCTTCCTCCAGCGCAGCGTTGCCGACTGGATCGAGCCGCTTGAAGCTGCCAACGTGCCATGCGGACCGATCAACGACATCAGTCAGACCTTCGAGTATCCGCAAGTCAAGCACCGGAAGATGAAGGTGGAACTGCCGCACCCGCTTGGCGGCACGGTTCCGTTGGTCGCAAACCCGATCCGGCTGTCCGAAACGCCGGTCGAGTACAAGAGTGCGCCTCCCCTGCTTGGCCAACATACCGAGGAAGTGCTTTGCGACCTTGGCGGTTTGAGTGCCTCCGATATCGAGGCTCTCAGACAAAAGGGTGTTCTCTGACCGGCGCGTTTCGCGCTTTATATCCAACGATTACGGAAAAAATATGATTCGCGATCAGGAAATACTGGACCTACTGCTCGACACCGTTTCGCGCTTCGTGCGCGAGCGCCTGGTTCCGGCGGAGCACGAAGTTGCCGAAACCGACACGATTCCGGCCGACATCGTCGCCGAAATGAAGGATCTCGGTCTGTTCGGGCTCACCATTCCCGAAGAGTACGGCGGCCTGGGCCTGACGATGGAAGAAGAGGTACTCGTCGCCTTCGAACTGGCGAAAACTTCGCCCTGCTTCCGCTCGCTGGTCGGCACCAACAACGGCATCGGCTCCCAGGGCTTGATCGTCGACGGCACGCCCGAGCAAAAGCAGCACTACCTGCCGAAACTCGCATCGGGCGAACTGATCGCCTCGTTCGCACTGACCGAACCGGAAGCCGGATCGGACGCCGCCGCACTGCGGACCACCGCGGTACGCGACGGCGATCATTACATACTCAACGGCACCAAGCGCTTCATCACCAACGCACCGGAAGCCGGCATCTACACCGTCATGGCGCGCACCGACCAGACGAAAAAAGGCTCCGGCACGATCTCGGCCTTCATCGTCGAGCGCGGCACACCGGGTGTGTCGATCGGCAAAACCGACAAGAAGATGGGCCAGAAGGGCGCGCACACCGCCGACGTGATTTTCGAGAACTGCCGCGTGCCGGCCGCCAACCTGATCGGGGGGCAAGAAGGCATCGGTTTCAAGACGGCCATGAAGGTGCTCGACAAGGGCCGGCTGCATATCTCGGCAATCTGCGTCGGCGTTGCGGAGCGGATGCTCGCCGATGCGTTGCAGTACGCGATGGAACGCAAGCAGTTCGGCCAGCCGATCGCCGAGTTCCAACTGATTCAGGCCATGCTGGCCGACAGCAAGGCGGAAATCTACGCCGCCCGCTGCATGGTGCTCGACGCCGCGCGCAAGCGCGACGCCAAGCAGGACGTGTCCACCGAAGCTTCATGCTGCAAATTGTTCGCGTCCGAAATGTGCGGCCGCGTTGCGGACCGCGCCGTGCAAATCCACGGCGGCGCCGGTTACGTCAGCGAATACGCCATCGAGCGCTTCTACCGCGACGTGCGCCTGTTCCGCATCTACGAGGGCACAACACAAATCCAGCAGATCGTCATTGCTCGCAACATGCTCAGAAACGCGGCGGCATAGCGGTTCGAGATATCGAAATAAATCAAGCAAGAGAAGGGAGTAACCGTGGTTGAGAACGCTTTGAAAAACACGATGCGCACTCCAGGTGAGCGCACCTGGATGCTCGTGTTTGCATTCACTTTCCTGGCGTTGTTGGTGGATGGCGCCGATCTAATGTTTTTGTCCTACAGCCTGTCCAGCCTGAAGAAGGAGTTCGACCTGACCAGCGTCCAGGCGGGCAGTCTCGGCACCGTAACGCTCATCGGCATGGCGGTCGGTGGGATCTGGGGCGGATGGGCGGCCGACAAGTTCGGCCGGGTCCGCGTCACCGTCTGGTGCATCATGGTCTTTTCGGTGGGCACCGCCATACTGGGCATGACGCAGGATTACCTGCAGTTCGCGGCCGCGCGTTTCTTCGCCTCGATCGGCCTGGGCGCGGTATACGTGGTCGGCAACACCCTGATGGCCGAATATGTGCCCACCAAGCACCGCACGACGGTACTCGGTTCGCTGCAAGCGGGCTGGTCGGTCGGCTATCTCGTCGCCACGCTGCTTGCGGGCTGGATCCTGCCGGCTTACGGATGGCGCTGGCTGTTCTACATCGCGATCCTGCCGGTCATCATGGCGGTGATGATGCGACGCCTCGTTCCCGAGCCGCCGAACTGGGTCGCGGCGCGCGCCCGGCTGGCTGCCGGCGAGACCGATGACACCTCGAAGCCCGCTGAGGAATCGAGCTCGCTGAAGCTGATCTTCGGAAACCCGCTGCACCGCAAAATGTTCATTCTGTGGTCATTCACGGCGGGCTTTTTGCAGTTCGGCTACTACGGCGTCAACAACTGGATGCCGACCTATCTTGAGAACGAGCTGCACATCAACTTCAAGGCGATGGCCGGCTACATGGTCGGCACCTACATCGCCATGATCCTCGGCAAGATCCTCGCCGGCTGGCTGGCGGATGTCTTCGGACGCCGCGCGATCTTTGCCATCGGCGCGCTCGGCACGGCGCTCTTCCTGCCCGTGATCGTGTGGTACAACACGCCCGAGAACATCATCTACCTGCTGATCTTCTTTGGCTTCCTGTACGGCATCCCGTATGGCGTCAATGCCACCTACATGACCGAGAGCTTCGAAACCAAGATTCGCGGCAGCGCCGTGGGCGGCGCGTACAACGTAGGCCGGGTCGGCGCCGCGCTGGGTCCGGTCGTGATCGGCTATCTCGCCACGAACGGCTCGATCGGCACGGGCTTCCTGATGCTCGGCGTCGCGTACTTCTTCTGCGGAATGATTCCAGCGCTGTTCATCAAAGAAAAGCTCTACGACGCACAACAATAAGCGTGCATCCGACTCCCCGCGCGAAGATCGCGCGGGGAGTCGTTCCAATGAGCTGAAAAAACGCAGTTCGTCTTAAACCGAACGCTCGAACTTCTCCCCCCTGAACGTTCGCACCGGATTACCCCGCTCGACGCGGTGATGCGCCAAACGCCGCTCGGCGCGCAACGCATCCTCGGCCTGTTCCGCACGCTCGGCCAGCCGGCGAGCAATCAGCAACACCGCCAAGCGCTTGTTCGCATGTTGACTGCGCTCGGTCTGCACCTTGACGCAGATGCCACTGGCCACGTGCGTGGCGCGCACCGCCGAATCGGTTTTATTGATGTGCTGGCCACCCGGCCCGGAAGCGCGCAGGGTTTCAAAGCGGATTTCACCTTCGAGCGACGGCGGCGGCGATGCGAAGCGAGCGCCACCGAAAAACCAGTTCTTGCGCCCGTGATTCGGCCGGTAAGGGCTTGCACAAATCCATTGCAGCGTGCCCGACCAAGCTTCGGCAAGGCGTTCCGCCGCATCGCCTTCAAGCGCGAGCAGCACCGACGATAAGGTGCCGCCACGCGGGCCGGACTCCTGCTCAACCACGCTGACCTCGACGCCCAAGCGCTCGGCTTCCGCCAGCAAGCGCCGCAAGGCTTTGCCGACGGCAAGCGCGCATTCCGCCGGACCTTGCGCCGCGGAGAGTTGGAACAGAATCATGTGCCACCCTCCCCGCGCGTTTTGTAGGTCAACACGGGCTTGAGCCGTGCCAGCACGCGCAGCAAACCCGCGTTACGCAACGCGCCCACCACCGAATCGATGGGCTTGTACGCCTCCGGCGCTTCCTCGAAGAGCAAGGCACGGTCGCCGCAAATCACGCGGCTGCCCAAGGCGGTACGCACAAGCTGTTGAGCGTTGTAGCGTGCGGAAAGGCGATCCCTGCACTCTCCGCGCATCCATTTGCGCCCAGCGCCGTGGGCGAGCGAGAACAAGCTGCGCTCATCGGCGACGGGTACCACGAGGTAGCTGTAATCGCCACGCGAACCGGGGATCACCACCACGCCACGATCCGCCGGCGTCGCGCCTTTGCGATGCAGCCAGCCGTCTTCACCGCCGATACGCGCCGGCGAAACCAGGTTGTGGTCAAGGTCGAGCAGCATTGTTCCCCCGGCTCGCAGCCGGTCGAGTATCCGCCGCGCGATCAATTGCCGGTTCGCCCCGGCGAAACGCAATGCCCCATCGTGCCGCGCGAGGTAATGCGCTCCATCGGGTGACTCCGGCGCGATCCCATCGTGCCCAAAGCGGTCCACATGCTCGCGCAAAATGGCTTCACCGAGTCCGCGCGAACCGCTATGCACCAGCAGCAACAAACAACGGCGGTCGATGTTCAAGGCCGTCAGCGCAGCGTCGTCCTCTACCTCGTCGATCTGCTGCAATTCGGCGAAATGGTTGCCGCCACCAATGGTGCCGAGCGCGTGCACATGACAGCAATCGGGCAAATTCTGCGCGGCGATGTCGTCGCCCCAGTCGTCGTTGAGCGGCCCATCCAGGTTGCCCAGGCGTTTTTCGAGCTTGTCGAGGTTCTGCCGGCCAGCCGCGAGATCGGTCTGCCACAGCGCCATGCCGCAGCCGATGTCGTTGCCCACCAATGCCGGATAAATCCGGCCTACCGAAAAGAATGCCGCGCCGACCGGGTAGCCGCGCCCCGGGTGCAGATCCGGCATGCCCGCAACCCGGCGCATGCCGGGCAGACGGGCGGTGGTTTGAAGTTGCTGGATCGCTTTTCCTTCGATCCAGGTGTCGTCCGCGGCGATCAGCGATGCGCCGCCGGACAGCATTTGAATGCAAGTGCCCATGAGAAATCCATGACAGTCCAAGCGCGTCCGATCACAAGATGGACACGCCGGATTGATTGACGAAATGGAAGTGGCAGTTCGGGCCGGGCACTGCCGCGCACGCGATGAAGGCGTGCGCCGGGAGAAATGCGTTTAAACCGGACGCGAACTGCAAAGCGAGGTCAGCGTGAATCGCATGATGAGCTCCTTTGCAGATGGGTGAGAGAAGGCGCTGATGCTAAAACAATGCCCTGCCCCGGACAAGACCTCTGGCAGCCGGTGTGTGTTTTTACGCCACACCGTCTGAACCGAGCGACACCCGAACCAATCTTCGCGCTATCTGGCCTCGCCGAGCAGCGCCTTCTTGAGATCGCCATCGACGGGCTTGTCGCCCAACCAGATGCGCAGCAGCGCGGGGAAGAAAGCCTCGTCGGCCATATCCACTCCGCGCTGGCGGCCATCCACGGTAAGGCGGGTACCGATGCCGGGCAGGCTGTCGAGAACGACGGCGGTACCGGTCTTTGCTTCCTTCATGTCGAGCAGCGCGTTGCGCAGGGCGTCGATGGACGGCTGCAGCGCGGCCAGCGCGGCGGGGGAGTGGTTCTTCTGCAGCCCTTCGACGAGGGCATCGGCGAACTGCTTTGCTTCCAGATCGCGCAGCAAAACGATGCGGATGCGTTTGGCGCCAGCCGCCGACACAACAGCCTCGGGCGAGGTGGCGCGGCTCGGCAAGTACAGGCCCATTGCATAGACCTTGAACAGCAGCCGCGTCCGCACGCCGCCGCCGTTCAAAACGAGTTCCTGCCCCGCCACGGTGGCGCGTTCGTCGAAAGCCACGCCGCCGATTTCGGCGGCGCTGGCAGAAACAGCGGTGGCGAGCAGCAGGCCCGCCAGCAGCGCGCGCAGTGCGTGGGTCATGCTTGTCTCCTTGCCATCCGTGCCGCCGCGCCTGGTTTGCGCGCTTTATCCGTACCTAGCGGCGCACTTCGCCGTTGCCGAATACGATCCACTTCTGGCTGGTCAG
Organism: Azoarcus sp.; assembly: GCA_031546845.1. Classification (GTDB taxonomy): domain Bacteria; phylum Pseudomonadota; class Gammaproteobacteria; order Burkholderiales; family Rhodocyclaceae; genus Azoarcus. The sequence continues at coordinate 47,474 of JAVBJT010000023.1, forward strand.
CCCTTCCAGGCCAACCGGGCCGCGCGCGTGAATCTTGTCGGTGGAAATGCCGATCTCCGCTCCCAGGCCGTACTCGAAGCCATCGGCGAAGCGGGTGGAGGCGTTGACCATGACCGAGGCCGAATCCACTTCGCGCAAAAAGCGCATGGCATGGCTGTAGTTTTCGCTGACGATGGCTTCGGTGTGCTGCGAACTGTAGGCGTTGATGTGGGCGATGGCTTCGTCCACACCGGCAACGACCTTGACCGCGATGATGGGGGCGAGAAATTCCTCGCTCCAATCGCTTTCGTTCGCCGCAACCAGTTTCGCATCGGCGATGCCGGCTTCGCGCAGGATGGCGAGGCTTTCCGCGCAGGCACGCATTTCAACGCTGTGGCCGGCGAGCATGCGGCCGATTTCAGGCAGGAAGAGCGCGGCCACGGAGCGCGCGACGAGCAGGCTTTCGGCGGTGTTGCAGGTGCCGTAGCGCTGGGTTTTGGCGTTTTCGACGATGGGAACGATCTTGGCCGGGTCGGCGTCCTCGTCGATGAAGACGTGGCAGTTGCCGTCCAGGTGCTTGATGACGGGCACCTTGGCCTCGCGCGAGATGCGCTCGATGAGCCCCTTGCCGCCGCGCGGCACAATGACGTCGACGAATTCGGGCATGGTGATCAGCGCGCCCACGGCGGTGCGGTCGGTCGTTTCCACCACCTGCACCGCCTGCTCGGGCAGGCCGGCGGCGCGCAACCCCTCGCGCACGCAGGCGGCAATCGCCTGGTTGCAGTGTAGCGCCTCCTTGCCACCGCGCAGGATCGCGGCGTTGCCCGATTTCAGGCACAACGCGGCGGCGTCGGCGGTCACATTGGGACGTGCTTCGTAGATGATGCCGATGACGCCCAGCGGCACGCGCATCTTGCCCACCTGAATGCCGGAGGGGCGGCGCTTAACGCCGTCGATCTCGCCCACTGGGTCGGGCAGCGCAGCCACCTGCTCCAGCCCTTCGGCCATCGCGGCGATGCCCTTGGCCGATAGCGTAAGGCGGTCGATCATCGCCGCATCCAGCCCGTTGGCGCGAGCCTCGTCGAGGTCGCGCGCGTTGGCCGCGAGCAGTTCCGCCTCTCGCGCGCGGACGGCGGCGGCCATGGCGAGCAGCGCGGCGTTTTTGGCTTCGGTGGAGGCGGCGGCGAGCTGGCGCGAAGCCGCGCGGGCCTGACGGCCCAGCGTCTCCATATAGGCTTGAATATCCATATCAGTGTCGGAGCAGGGAATAAGGCACGCCTAATTAAAACACCGAACAGGCGCGGCGGCGAGTACAACGGGGCCCGATGCGGCGTGTACGAGCCGCTCAGTTGCGGCGCGCAAGCCGCAGCGCGAGCAGTTGGAATTCGTCCCACACGTCACCAGGCGCGATGCCTTTGATAACGCGGTCGATCCTGGCCGCGTGCATCAGCGCGGCGCGCAGGGCGCGGGCAGACAGGCGGCCGACGGCACGGCTCAGGGCTTGGCGGCGGCGTTCGTCGAACACGCGCTCGGCCTTCAGCGCCATTTGTAGCGGCTGGCCTTCGTCCTGCGCGGTGCGCAGCGCGGCCAGCGCGCGGGTTTCGCTGGCGAACGCCCACAGCACCAGCGGCGGCGCGGCGCCTTCGCCGCGCAGGCCGTCGAGCAGGCGCACACAGCGCGCTGGGTCGCCTTCGAGCAGCGCGCCGCGCAGCTTGTCGATATCGTAGCGGGCGACATTGAGCACCGCGTCCTGGATCTGTTCCAGCGTCAGCACGCCTTCGTCGTGCAGCAGCGCGAGCTTGCGGATTTCCTGGTGGGCGGCGAGCAGATTGCCTTCGACGTGGTCGGCAATGAAGGCGAGCGCCTCGGCCGACGCGGATTGCCCTTGCTGCGCCAACCGCTGAGCGATCCAGGCGGGCAGGCGCTCGCGTTCCGGGGCATTGGTTTCGATGACGACGGCGCTATCGGTCAGCGCCTTGAACCAGCTTGTTTTGCGCGCCTGCCAGTCCATTTCCGGCAAGGTGACGAGTGTCACCGTGCTCTGCGGCAAACGGGCGGCATAGCGTTGCAACGCCTCGCCGCCATCGCGCCCCGGCTTGCCGTTGGGTATGCGCAGGTCGATCAACTTGGCGTCGCCGAACAGCGATTGGTTGCCAGCGGCCAGCGCCAAACCGTCCCAGCGGAAACCGGGGCCGGCAACGAGCGTTTCACGCTCGCTGAACCCTTGCTTGCGCGCCGCGGCACGGATCGCGTCGGCGGCTTCGAGCACCAGCAAGGGTTCATCGCCATGCACCGCCCACAGGGGAGCGAGCGGCTTGTCGAGTTGGGCCTGAAGCTGGTCCGGGCGCAGGTTCACTTGCTGCGGTGCACGACGGCCAGGCGGCGCATGATCTGCTGCACCAGATCGTTCTGCATGTCGTTGTAGAGCAGCGCCTCTTCCTGTTCCTTGCCCAATATCTGCGAATCGTCGAAGGTGTATTCGCGCCGCGCGAGCAGGTTGGTCGGGGGAATCAGGTCGGTAACGCTTTTATTGTCGGTCAGGCGGAAACGGATACGCAGGGTAAGCTGGTATTCGCGCACCTTGCCGGCGCCGGTCAGGCTGAGAATTTCGCGCCCACGTTCGGCAGTGAGGATTTGCAGGGTAACGTCGGCCTTCGCCGGATCTTCGACCACGGTGGTGGTGCCGCTGGTCAGTACCTGACGGCGCAGCAGCGCGCCGAGTTCGGTCAGTTCGCTGACGCCGATGTGAATGGTGGCGAAATCGAGCGGCTGCGGGCCGCGCAGACGGAAACCGCAACCGCCGGCGAGCGCGCCGCCGGCAAAGCCGGCGAAGGCCAGCAACAGACGGCGCCGCGTCGGAATGGAAGGCATCGATTTCCCCTCAGACCACGATATTGACCAGACGGCCGGGCACGACGATCACTTTCTTCGCCGGCTTGCCTTCCATGAACTTCTGCGCCGCCTCGCTCGCCAGAGCAATCGCCTCGATCGCGCTTTTATCCGCCGTGGCGGCAACCTGGATGCTGCCGCGCAGCTTGCCGTTAACCTGCAGCACAAGCTCCAGCTCGTCCTGCTTCATCGCTTCATCCTGCGCCTCGGGCCAGGGCGCGGCGAGCACGTCGGCGCCAAAGCCGCAGTCTTGCCACAGCGCATGGGCGATGTGCGGGGTGATCGGCGAGAGCAGCCGGATGAGAATGGAGAAGCCTTCGGCGGCCACGCTGGCGTGCGCGGCGGTATCGTCGCGCGGCGCTTTTTCCAGTGTGTTGAGGATTTTCATCGCCGCCGACACCACGGTGTTGAACTGGTGCTTACCGAAATCGTAGTTGGCCTGCTTGAGGTGAACGTGGATTTCACGCCGCACGGCGGCAAGCGCCTCCGGCAGCGAGCCAAGCATTGCGCTGCCGGCGGGTAAGGACGAACGCACCTCATTGACGAAGGCATGGCCGTAACCCCACACCCGGCGCAAGAAGCGCGAGGCGCCTTCGACGCCGGAATCGGACCACTCCAACTGCTGATCAGGCGGCGCGGCGAAGATGATGAACAGCCGCGCGGTATCGGCGCCGTACTGATCGACCAGCGCCTGCGGATCGACGCCGTTGTTCTTCGACTTCGACATTTTCTCGGTGCCGCCGATCACCACCGGCTGGCCGTCGCTGGCGAGTTTGGCGGCAACGATGCGGCCTCGTTCGTCGCGCTCCACGATCACGTCGGCTGGGTTGATCCACTGCTTTTTACCGTCGCCAAGCGCACGGTAATAGGTTTCCGCCACCACCATGCCCTGCGTGAGCAAGTTGGTGAAGGGTTCGGACACGCGCGTAAGCCCGCAGTCGCGCATCGCGCGGGTGAAAAAGCGCGAATACAGCAAGTGCAGAATGGCGTGCTCGATGCCGCCGATGTACTGATCCACCGGCGCCCAGTAATCGACGCGCCCATCCACCATCGCACCGGCATTGTCGGCGCAGGCGTAGCGCAGGAAGTACCACGACGATTCTACGAAAGTATCCATCGTGTCGGTTTCGCGCCGCGCCGGCTTGCCGCACTTCGGGCAACTGCATTCGTAGAACGACGGCATTGCCGCCAGCGGCGAGCCGCGCCCGGTGATTTCGACATTCTCGGGCAGCACCACTGGCAATTGTTCGTCCGGCACCGGCACATCGCCGCAACCGTCGCAGTGGATCACCGGAATCGGGCAGCCCCAGTAGCGCTGGCGCGAAATGCCCCAGTCGCGCAAGCGGAACTGCACGCGCTTGCACCCAAGCTGTTTGGCTTCGAGATCGGCGGCGATGGCATCGACCGCGCCCTGGAAATCCAGCCCGTTGTACTTGCCCGAATTCACCAGCGAACCATACTCGGTGTAAGCATCGATCCACGGCGCCACCACCTCGGCATAAGCATCGCGGGGGGAACACACCACCATCTTGATCGGCAGACCGTACTGGGTGGCAAAGGCAAAGTCGCGCTCGTCGTGCGCCGGCACCGCCATCACCGCACCCTCGCCGTAGCCCATCAGCACGTAGTTGGCGACCCACACCGGCAACGTTTCGCCGGTTAGCGGATGCACCACGCGCAGGCCGGTCGGCATGCCTTTCTTTTCCATCGCCGCCAGATCGGCCTCGGCAACACCGCCGCGCTTGCATTCCTCGATGAACGCAGCGAGTTTCGGGTCTTTCGCCGCCGCCTGCGCCGCGAGCGGATGTTCGGCCGCAACGGCAACGTAAGTCGCACCGAGCAGCGTGTCGGCGCGGGTGGTGAACACCTTAAGCACGCCGGCATGGCCGATGCTGGCGGGATCGTAGGGGAAGTGGATATCGACCCCTTCGGAACGGCCGATCCAGTTCTTCTGCATCAGCTTGACCTGCTCCGGCCAGCCGGAAAGGCCGTCGAGCGCCGCCAACAACTCATCGGCGTAGGCGGTAATCTTCATGTAGTACATCGGGATTTCGCGCTTTTCCACCAGCGCGCCGGAGCGCCAGCCGCGCCCGTCGATCACCTGCTCGTTGGCGAGCACGGTGTTATCCACCGGGTCCCAATTCACCACACCAAGTTTCTTGTAGATCAACCCTTTTTCGAACAGCCGGGTAAACAACCACTGCTCCCAGCGGTAATAGTCCGGCGTGCAGGTAGCGAGTTCGCGCGACCAGTCGATAGCGAAGCCGAGTCGCTTCAACTGGCCCTTCATGTGTTCGATATTGGCGTAGGTCCACTTGGCCGGCGGCACATTGTTCTGGATTGCCGCGTTTTCCGCCGGCATGCCGAAGGCGTCCCAGCCCATCGGCTGCAGCACGTTGTAGCCGCGCATGCGGTGCAGGCGCGCCAGCACGTCGCCAATCGTGTAGTTGCGCACGTGCCCCATGTGCAGCTTGCCCGAAGGGTAAGGGAACATGGACAGGCAGTAATACTTGGGACGGGCGGCGTCCTCGGCCACGCGAAACGCGTCGGTGGATTCCCAGTACTGCTGGGCGGCTGTTTCGACAGCGGCGGACTGATATTTGTCCTGCATGAGCGGGAGAAAACGGTAAGGGAAACGCAGCAGTATACCCCGAAGCCCGGGGCCGGCACGGCATACGCCGATGCGCCGACGGCGCGAATCGTTCAAACGAGACAAGCATGCATCGAGGGTTTTAGAATCGTCGCGCTTGATCGTTCGCGCACTACAAAAAATCGTCGCGCCCTGGCTGCCTATCCGGCGCGGTTCAGAAACGCATCGATACTGACAATAGCGACGCGGAACACGCGATAAGCAAAAAAATGGCACCCAGCATGCGCTGGGTGCCAAACTCCACTGAGGGAGAGGGAGCCTTAGATCGGGTCGGCGCGCCGGGCGTGGTTCGCCCTGCACGCCTAAAACAGGTTCAGGCCGCTCTGCGCCAGGGCGCGGAGAAGCGTCCACCGCCGTTGCGCTGGCGTAGGGCGACGGCGGTTACGACGTCTTCGAGCGCGATCAGCGGCAGGCGCCACAAGGTGTTCTGGCTGCGGATCAGCGGGGTGACGCGCGGCGTACAGGTCTGGCGCTTTTCTTCGTCGAGCAGGCGCACAAGGGTATCCATGGCCACGCCCCAGTATTCGGGGCTGCCCACCCAGCCGGTTACAGCCGTGGCCTCGCGGATCGCTTCGTGCCACAACGCGGTGGCGCGTTCGATCGAGACGCCGGCTTTATTGGCGTACCAGGGTAGTAGTTTGGGTGCTGTCATGGTTACTTCTCCTATGGCCAAACAGGCCGTCAGTCGGCCCTTTCGGGCCAGGCTCCCAAGCGATTTTGCTGTACCGCAAAAAATACTCGAAGCGTTATTTCATCTTATTTTATGCGCACTGTTCTTTCATTTCTGTGAAATATTCGAACATTTTGTTGCTATGCACAAACCAAATTTAGTCTTCCCGTAGAGGGTAGTCAACAAATTTGTTGCACTGCCGCAATTCAAGCGCCGGCACCGGGTCGCCTGCCCACCACGGTTAGAATGGTAGATTGAAGTAAATCACCTCAGGCCGGTCGCCCTCATGTCCACTCTGCTTGCCAATCTGAACGAAGCGCAGCACGCCGCTGTTACGTTGCCGCCACGCCACGCGCTGATCCTGGCTGGCGCGGGATCGGGCAAAACGCGCGTGCTGACCACACGCATTGCGTGGTTGATCCAGTCCGGCCAGACCGACCCCAACGGGGTGCTGGCCGTTACGTTCACTAACAAAGCGGCAAAGGAGATGCTCGCGCGCCTGTCGGCGATGCTGCCGATCAATCTGCGCGGGGTGTGGATCGGCACCTTTCACGGGCTGTGCAACCGCATGTTGCGGGCGCACTACCGCGATGCCGGCTTGCCGCAGCTTTTCCAGATTCTGGATTCGGCCGATCAGCTCGGCGCGATCAAGCGCCTGCTGAAAACGCTCAACATCGACGACGAGAAATTCCCGCCGCGCGAGTTGCAACACTTCATCAACGCGCAGAAAGAAGCGTGCGTGCGCGCCAATGCGGTCGAGGCGTGGGACGATTACACCCGCCAGCGCGCGGCGCTCTACGCCGAATACGATAACCAGTGCCAGCGCGAGGGCGTAGTCGATTTCGCCGAGCTGCTGCTGCGCAGCTTCGAGCTGCTGGAACGTAACGAGCCGCTGCGGCGCCATTATCAGCGCCGTTTCCGGCACATTCTGGTGGATGAGTTCCAGGATACGAACCGCTTGCAGTACCGCTGGCTGAAGCTGCTCGCCGACGACGGGCGGGAAGGCGGCGCGATGCTGTTCTGCGTGGGTGACGACGATCAGTCGATCTACCGCTTTCGCGGCGCCGAAATCGGCAACATGCGCGACTTCGAGCGCGAATTCAAGGTGCAAGACATCATCCGGCTGGAGCAGAACTACCGCTCCGGCGCCAATATTCTCGACGCCGCCAACGCCATCATCCGCAACAACGCCAACCGCCTGGGCAAAAATCTGTGGACCGATAGCGGCGCGGGCGAGCCGATCCGCGTGTACGAGGCTTTCGCCGATACCGAGGAGGCGCGCTGGATCGTGGAAGAAATCCAGTCGCTGCTGCGCGACGGCGGCACGCGCGCGGAAATCGCCCTGCTGTACCGTTCCAACGCCCAATCGCGGGTGCTGGAACATCAGCTATTCACCACCGGCATTCCCTACCGCGTTTATGGCGGGCTGCGCTTTTTCGAACGCCAAGAAATCAAGCACGCGCTCGCTTACCTGCGGCTGATCGTCAATGCGGACAACGATTCCGCCTTTGCCCGCGTGGTCAACTTTCCCACGCGCGGTATCGGCGCGCGTTCCCTCGAAGCCTTGCAGGATGCCGCGCGCACTTTCAACACCAGCCTGTACGCCACGGTGCCGCACCTGTCGGGCAAACCGGGTACATCGCTGGCGCAGTTCGTGCGGTTGATCGAAGGGCTGCGCAACGATACCGCCGCGCTGCCGCTGCCGGAACTGATCGACCACGTAGTGCACGCCAGCGGCCTGCGCGAGCACTATCAGAGCGAAAAGGAGGGCGCCGAGCGGCTGGAAAACCTGGACGAACTCCTGAACGCTGCCGCCGGCTTCGCTGCCGAAGCGACCGCCCCCGACGCCGAACCGCACGCCCAACTGGCTGATTTTCTCGCCCACGCCTCGCTCGAAGCCGGCGACCACCAGGCGGAACAAGGCGCGGACGCGGTGCAGTTGATGACGGTGCACGCGGCAAAGGGGCTGGAATTCAATGCCGTGTTTCTCTCCGGCCTGGAAGAAGGGCTGTTCCCCCACGAGAACAGCATCCTCGAAACCGCCGGACTGGAAGAGGAACGCCGCCTGATGTACGTGGCGGTCACGCGAGCGCGCCAGCGCCTCTACCTTTCCTGCGCGCAAAGCCGCATGCTGCACGGGCAGACGCGCTACAACCTGCGTTCGCGCTTCCTGGAAGAAATTCCCGCCGAGTTGCTCAAGCGGCTCACACCACCCCAGCCGCACGCGCGCGTTCCCGTACGAACCTTCGCCGCCGCCACGCCCGCGCTGCGGCACCCCTCACCACGGCCAGCGGCCAGCGGGCGGGCGGAAATCGGCGCGCTGCGCATCGGCCAGACGATATCCCACGCCCGTTTCGGCCACGGGGTGATCGTTGCCGCCGAAGGCAGTGGCGGCGATGCCAAGGTGCAGATCAACTTCACCGATGTCGGGCCAAAATGGCTGCTGCTATCTGTAGCGAAGCTGGAGCCGGTGTAGATCGCGCGCCGCACCGAGGACTTTTACCCGAGCGCCCGGGCAAAGCTCGGGTAAACTGAGCGTTTTCAGCGATATTCAACGGCTTTTCTCATGATCCGCGTCAGCATCGTTCCCGTTACAGCTTTCGAGCAGAATTGCAGCATCGTGTGGTGCGAAAAAACCCGCAAGGCAGCCGTCGTCGATCCAGGCGGCGACATCGAGCGCATTACCGGCGCAGCCGCGAAGCTGGGCGTGACCATCGAAAAAATCTGGATTACCCATGGGCACATCGACCACGCCGGCGGCGCGGCGCGGCTGGCCCGCGAAACCGGCGTGCCCATCGAAGGACCGCACAAGGAAGACGACTTCTGGATTACCGGCATGCCGCGCCAGAGCGAAACGTTCGGCATGCGGGACGTCGAGGTGTTCGAGCCGAACCGCTGGCTGCACGACGGCGATACGGTCACGATCGGCGAGGAAACCCTGCAGGTGATCCACACCCCCGGCCATACGCCCGGCCATGTGGTGTTCTACCACCCGCAGGCCAGGCTGGCCATTGTGGGCGACGTACTGTTCGCCGGCTCCATCGGCCGCACCGATTTCCCGCGCGGCGATTACGCGACGCTGATCTCCTCGATCCGCGACAAGCTGTTTCCGCTCGGCGACGACGTCACCTTTCTACCCGGCCACGGCCCAACCTCGACCTTTGGCGCGGAACGCGCAAGTAATCCCTACGCAGGCGATAACGCCTAATAATCACCCGCCTGAAAAACCGCTCGCGCGCCTGGATCAGCCGCGCGAGCGCAGTTCGTCGCGTATTTCCCGCAGCAGCTTGATATCGTCCGGCTCCGCCGGTTCAGCGGGCGGCGCGGCGGGCTCTTCGCGCTTGAGCTTGTTGATCGCCTTGACGGCAACGAAGATAGCCAAGGCGATGATCAGAAAATCGATGGCCGTGTTGATGAAAGCGCCGTATTTCACCAGCGGCGCACCGGCCTTTTCCGCCGCTTCCAGCGTGTCGTAACTCTGACTGCCGAGGTTGAGGTAAAGGTGGCGGAAATCCACGCCGCCGATCAGGCGCCCGGCGATGGGCATCACAATATCCTTGACCAGCGAATCGACGATCTTGCCGAACGCGCCGCCGATGACAACGCCAACGGCCAGATCGATGACATTGCCGCGCATGGCGAATTCTTTGAATTCCCGGATAAAGCTCATGGAAAACGCTCCTGGTGAATGCCGCCTTCATCCACGGCGGCGGCCGCGATGGTAGCCTGTGCGCCGCAATCGGTACACATGCGCTTATCGGCACAAGTAAAGCACCCTGCCACGTTGCATGAAACACCTGGAAAATACCCGGCAAACCGTAAAAGCCCGTTACGATATTCGTCTGAGCTTCGCCTGATACGGATTCGCATTCAACCGGATAACAAGGCGGGGAGCCGAAGACAGTGCTGTAGCACGGCAAGGCGACCCAACGCAGCTATACGGTTGAAGGCGAATCCGTATGAGTTGCCCCAACCCCCTGAGTTCAACACCACCCAACAAGGAGAGCACGACATGATGCGTCGCCCGAACAGACTTTTCCCCCTCAAACCCTCCGCCCTCCCGGCACTGGCGCTTGGCTGCGCGCTCGCGCTCGGCGCGCCGCTGTTGCCCACTACCGCCCAGGCCGCGCCGCCGGCGGTGCAAAACACCCAGGTGCCCGGCTATTACCGCATGATGCTGGGCGACTTTGAAGTTACCGCGCTGTACGACGGCTACGTCAACCTCGACCAGCAAACCCTCAAGGGCATGGCCGCGAAGGATATCCAGGCCCTGCTCGCGCGCATGTTCATCTCGACGACGAAGGGCATGCAGACGGCCGTCAACGCCTACCTCGTCAACACCGGCGCCAACCTCGTGCTCGTCGATACCGGCGCCTCGCAATGCTTCGGGCCAACGCTCGGCGTCGTTCCAGAGAATCTGCGCGCAGCCGGCTACAAAGCAGAGGACGTCGACACCGTGCTGCTCACCCACTTGCACGGCGACCACGCATGCGGACTGGTCGACGCCAGCGGCAAGGCGATCTTCCCGAACGCGACCGTGTGGGTCGCCAAGGACGATGCGGCATTTTGGCTCAGTGAGGACGTCGCCGCCAAAATGCCGCAAGACAAGCAAATCTTCTTCAAAATGTCGCGCGATTCCGTCGCGCCCTATGCTGCCGCCGGCAAGCTGAAAACCTTCATCCCTGGCGAAACCTTGATCCCTGGCGTCACCATCGCGCCCAGCCCGGGCCACACGCCGGGGCACAGCGGCTACCTGTTCGCCTCGCAAGGGCAAAGTCTGCTGGTCTGGGGCGATATCGTGCACAACTACGCTGTGCAGTTCCCGCACCCGGAAGTCGCGTTCGAGTTCGATAGCAACGCAAAACAAGCTGTCGCCACGCGCAAGAAAATCTTCGCAGATGCGGCGAAAAACAAACTCTGGGTAGCCGGCGCGCACCTGCCCTTCCCCGGTCTTGGCCACGTCCGGGCGGAAAAACGGGGCTATAGCTGGGTGCCGGCGGAATACGGGCCGATACGCACAGCACAGTAAGCACGGCCATCGGGCGGCGGCAACAGCACCGCCCGATGCCAAAAGATTTATCTTTCACCCTCCACGCCAAAACCCTGCGAGAGAACCGATGACCATCCCAAACGTTTTCCGCGGCACCCTGCGGGTGCCGGCGATTGCCGCGCCGATGTTCCTCGTTTCCGGCACCGAACTCGTCATTGCCACTTGCAAGGCCGGCGTTGCCGGCACGTTTCCGGCACTCAACGCGCGTTCGGCGGCGTTGTTCGACGAATGGCTGCATGAAATCGACACCGCGCTCGCCGCCCACCGCCGCACCCAGCCGAACGAGGCGTGCGCGCCTTACGGCGTCAATCTGATCCTGCACGCATCGAACGCGCGGCTGGAAGAAGACCTCGCCACCGTGGTCAGGCACCGCGTGCCTTTCGTCATCACCAGCCTCGGCCACCCGGGCGAGGTCGTGAAAGCCGTGCACAGCTATGGCGGCGTGGTGTTCTCCGACATCATCCACGCCTATCACGCACGCAAAGCGGCGGCGGCGGGCGTGGACGGCATCATCGCCGTTACCGCTGGCGCGGGCGGGCACGCCGGCACGCAAAGCGCGTTCAGCCTGGCGCGCGAGATCCGTGAATTCTGGAACGGCACCTTGATCCTTGCCGGCAGCATCTCCGACGGCGCTGGCATCCGCGCCGCCGAAACCCTGGGCGCGGACCTGGCCTACCTCGGCACGCGCTTCATCGCCACGCGCGAATCGATGGCACCGTCGGAGTACAAAGAAATGGTGGTGGAAAGCGGCCCGTCGGACATTATCTATACCGATGCGATTTCCGGCACCAACGCCAACTTTTTATGGGGCAGCCTGGAAAAAGCCGGTTTCGACCGTGCACAGCTCGCGCCGGGAACGGGCAAAGGCAAACTGCACGATTTGTCTTCCGAAACGCGCGCCTGGCGCGATGTGTGGAGCGCCGGCCACGGCGTGGCGACGATCCGCGATATTCCGGCAGTGGCCGAACTGGTCGACCGCCTCGCCGCCGAATACCGCGCCGCTTGCGCGCTGCCGCCGAACGCCGCACTGGCCGGCTGAACCGTCGGACAACGAAATGGGCATCTCGATTGCCGAAGCCTTGGTCGCCACTCTGCTCGCGGCCACCTTACTTCTAAGCATACTGGCAACGCGCGCGATTCTGCGTGACACCGGGCAGCCACCAGCGCAATCGCGCGCACAAATCGCTTTCGTATGGTTGGTGCCACTGCTAGGCGCGCTACTCACCCTTTACCTCAAACGCGCCGAATCCAAGGCCCTTCCCGGTGGCTACCCCAAGGAAACAGACGCCGGGGACGATTTCGGCTTTTCCGCGCAAGAATACCGCCGTGCCTCACGTGCAATCGAATCGGACAGCGGTGGACACCATGCCGAAGATTGACGCCCCGGACAAAGCGCTCGCGCACGGACAAGCCCGCCCCCTCGCCCACGCTACCCCATCGATGTGGAGCACATTTTGATTTTTGCCCAAGCCTGGCACGACATCCCCCTCATCGTCGTGCTGCTCGACATCGCGGCGACCTACATGGTCTTTTTCGTCCCGGCGCCCTCTCCATCGGCGGCGAAACGCGTCTTGCAACTTGCCTTCGTCTGGTTGGTACCCATTGTGGGCGCGGTGCTGCTGATGCTGTATCTCATCCACGCAAGATTCAAGGCGGGAACCTCACGATCCTTCACCGAGGATACGTCCAGCGGATCGTGGGACAGCGGCGTCGATTACAGCACCGCCACCTACTCGGGATACAACTCGCACTCATCCTCGCCGGACTGCGGCCACGGCGGATCGGATAGCGCATCCAGTAGCTGCGGAGATGGCGGTGGTGGTGGAGACGGCGGCGGAGGTGGTGACTAAAGCCAGCGCGCGGGTTCAGAGCCAGCGGCGTACCTTCTGCCGGTACGCGGCAAACTCGGCGCCGAACTTCCGTGCAAGCGCCCGCTCCTCGGGAACGATCTGAAAACGGGTAATGAACGCGACGAACAACGCCGGCCCCAGCAGCGCCAACGGCGCGGCCAGAAATATCGTCCAGCCGATCAGGGCCAGGGCAAACCCAAGATACATGGGATTGCGGGTATGGCGATACACCCCCGCTACGACCAGCGACGACGCCGTATCGGGCTGAAAGGGATTGGCTGTGGTTTTCGCCCGGCGCAAAACGAACCCGCCGGCAAACACGGCAATAAAACCGGCTACAACAAACGCGGCAGCCATGCCGATGCGGATACCGCCCGCCATTGGAACGTGGGCCGCAATGCGCGCCAACCCCCACATACCGCACCCGATGAGCGTACAGACGACGGGCGGGGGAATCCGGTGTTCAAGCCAACGCATTTTCAATTTCCGGGGATGAGCGGTCGAACATCGCAAGGCAAGCGGCGCAAGAGGAAAAAGCACCCATAAAAGCGGCGGCCAAGCTTAACATCCTGGCATTATCCGAGCGAATGGGTCCAATCCGGCGACTATCACCACACCTTCTGGGATCGGTTACGCTTGGCATCCTCCACGACCGCTCATCCGTCACACCGACACGGAAAAACGCCCGCCTCCCGCCATGGCAATACGCGCATGATGCTCCGTTACGCCACACTCATATCGCTCGCGCTCTGTCTGCCCGGCTGCACCTCAATGACGGTCGACACGGGCGACGCGACCGCCGAAGCCCCCTTTCCCTTGTGCCAGGCACCCGAACAACGCCTATCGGCGCTCGTGCTGTGGCAGCCGGATTGGCGCCCGGATCAAAAGGATGTGTTGCTGCGCGAACGAGCCGCACAAGAAGGCTTGCAACAGTTCCTCGCCCGCTCGGACTGCTACGCGCGCTTCGACCTGCGCCGCCTGGTCAGCGGCAACGGCGCGGCTTTTCCGTCCTGGCCCAATCTGCTATCCATCGCGGCCACACAAAAACCGCTCCCGGATCGCGTGCTTGTAGTGACGGTCCGCGAACTGGGTCCGATCCCCAAGCCCGGCTCGGCCACACCGGCCGAAGGCGGCACAGAGGTCGTACTGGACCTGGCGGCCTTCGATGTATTCGGGGCGCAACTGGCGGACTTCCGCACCCATTGGCGCAATGGCGACGCCGCTGCCATCAAAGGAACCCAAAATCTGTCGCAGGACATGCAGGCCGCGCTGGCGGCCGCTTTGCGCCCTGCCGCACCCCAACCCCTAACCCAGCCCTAAGCCAATTCGTTTCACCGAAAGGATCGCCGTGACGCAGCGACTTAAAATTGACAAGGTTTATCTGGAACTCCCCGCAGGCAGCGAGGCGGCATTCCCATCCGCGCCCGATGCGACGTGCATTACGGCGGAGAAACCGGAAACACCCGAACCGCTCGAAGATACACCCTACATCTACCGGCCCAACGATCCTTTCCAGGTTCAGATAGACGAGGCGCGCATGGTCGCCAGTATCGACTCGTCGCACAAGCCGTGGGTCAAAAAAACGTGGTTTGTCCTGTTCGTGATCGGCCCGCTGGTATATGCGCAGTTGCTTGCGCTGTCGCTCACCTCGCAGGCGAGCGGGTGGGAATGGCTGAAACGTTTCATAGGCGCCAACGCCGTCATTCTGCCGATCTGGCTGCTCTATTATTCCATTTGGCGCCGCAAGACCCGGAAAAGCTGATTATCCTTTGCTCATGGAGCGTGGCGCGGCTTGCACGGCCTCGCCCGGCACCCAACCAAGCTTCCACGTATGGCGCACCCATGCCTCGCACCGACATTTGCCTTGCCACAATCTGCCTGTTCGCCACCGGCTTGCTGCCGGCCTGCTCCTCGCAACAGCTTTATGCCTCCGGCCAATCGTGGCGGCAGCAAGAATGCGGCAAGATCGCGGACACCGAAGAGCGCCGGCGCTGCACGGCCGACGCCAATACCTCTTACGAGAATTACCAACGGCAACGCGAGGCCGTGCAAAATTCGCGTTAGGCTGGAACAAAACTCACCCCCTCCATGCACCGGAACCTATTCGATACACGGCTTTTCCCCTGCGCAGCACTGTGTAAAACAACGCGGGCCCATAGCTGAAACCTTACTGATGAACATACGCTCATGATCGTTACCGTCGCTCTCACTGGCGCCTCCGGCATGCCGTATGGCGTTCGCCTGGTGGAATGTCTGATCGGCGCCGGCTGCCAGGTCTGGTTGTTGTATTCACAAGTGGCGCAGATCGTCGCGCGGCAGGAGATGGGCTGGAATCTGCCGGCGCGGACGGGCGAGGTCGAGGCCGAACTATCCGCCCGCTTCGGCGCCAGCCCGAGGCAACTACGCGTGTTCGGGCGCGAAGAGTGGTTCGCGCCGCCGGCCTCCGGCTCCAACCCGCCGGACGCGATGGTGATCTGCCCCTGCACCATGGGAACGCTGGCCGCGGTGGCGGCCGGGCTGAGCCAGAACCTGATCGAACGCGCCGCCGACGTGGTGCTGAAGGAAGGCCGCAAGTTGATCCTGGTACCACGCGAAACACCCTATTCGGCCATTCACCTGGAAAACATGCTCAAGCTGGCACGGCTCGGGGCATGCATTCTGCCGCCCTGCCCCGGGTTTTATCATCACCCGCAAACGGTGCAGGACCTGGTCGATTTCGTCGTCGCCCGCATTCTCGATCAGCTCGGCGTGCCACATAAGTTGATGCCACGCTGGGGTGACGAACCCGCTAGCGGCGTTATCGAGGCATGAACACCGCAAACGTCCGCACAGCGAACCTCCATACCCCATTTTCTCCTTTGTCATGACCAGCCATTCACCCGATACGCTTCCCCTCTTCCCGCTCAACGCCGTGCTGTTCCCCGATGGCCGTCTGTCCCTGCGCGTATTCGAGGCGCGCTACATGGACATGGTGAGCCGCTGCCTGCGCGAAAATAGCAGCTTCGGCGTCTGCCTGATCGCCGCCGGCAGCGAGGTCGGCGAAGCGGCGGTGCCGCATCTTGTGGGCACCGAGGCGTGCATCGAGGAATACGGCATGGAAGAACAGGGCATTCTGTCCATCGTCGTGCGCGGTCTGCGGCGTTTTTACATCGAGGACCACGAGGTCGAACCCGACGGCTTGCTCAACGCGCGCGTGCGCAGGCTGGCCGAACCGGCCACCCTGCCCGTGCCAGAGGCACAGGCCGAATTGCTGCCATTGCTGCGGGCGATTGCCGCCGAGCCCGGCCGTAGCCTGCCGCAACCGCATCGCTTCGACGATGCCGCCTGGGTCGGCGCGCGCTATATCGAACTGCTGCCGGTGCCGCTGCTGGCAAAACAACGCTTGCTGGAGCTGGAAGACGTGCTGAGCCGGCTGGAAATCATCCAACAGTTCCTGCACCAGCGCGGCCTGCTCGGAGGAAAGACCCAATAAGCGGGTCAGGCCGCGGCCAGCGCATCCAGAATGCGCCGTACCGGCGCGGGCAAAGCCGCATCGGCGGTATCGCCCAGCGGTAGCCAGGAAAACGCCCCCTCCATTGCCACCACCCGGCTATCGCCTGGCCGCACATCCAAACGCAGCGGCTGAATATCCAGCGTGAAATGAGTAAAAGCATGCGTGAGCGGCGCGAGTTCCCGCGTGGGGCCGGCATGCAGGCCCAGCGCCTCGTGCGCCCAGGCCACGACATTGACGGCGGAAGCAGGCACTTCCGGCAAGCTCAGCAAACCGCCCCACAAACCGACGGGCGGGCGGCGTTCGAGCAGCACCGCGCCATCGCGCACAATTACCGCAAACCGCGCGCTGCGCCGTGGCACAGCTTTTTTCGGCCGCGCCGTGGGCAGTTCGGCCACGCGCCCTTCGCGCCAGGCCACACAATCGTGCGCCACGGGGCAACGGCCGCAAGCGGGCCTGGCGCGGGTGCAAACGGTGGCGCCGAGGTCCATCTGCGCTTGGATGTAAATACCCACATCCTTTTCCGGCAGCAAGGATTCGGCCAGTACCCACAGCCTATTTTCCACCGCCTTGACGCCGGGGAAGCCGTCGATGCCGAAAGCCCGGCAAAGCACTCGCTTGACGTTGCCGTCGAGAATGGCGGCACGTTCGCCGTAAGCGAACGCGGCAACGGCCGCCGCCGTGGAACGGCCCACGCCGGGCAATTGCGCAATATCGGCGGCACGGCGAGGAAAATTCCCACCGTACTCCGCCACAAGCTGCCGCGCGGCGCGGTGCAAATTGCGCGCGCGGGCGTAGTAACCCAAGCCGCTCCACAGCGCCAGCACATCCTCCACCGGCGCCGCGGCGAGATCGGCAAGCGTTGGAAAGCGCGCGAGAAAACGTGCGTAGTACGGAATCACCGTGTCCACCTGCGTCTGCTGCAACATGATTTCCGCCAGCCAGATACGGTAAGGATCGCGGCCGCCCTGCCAGGGCAAGTCGTGGCGACCGTGCACGCGCTGCCAGTCGATCAGGGCGCGCGCGAAGCTCATCGGCTCCCGGCTGTCCGTTTCTTGGCCTGCGGCCTTGGAGTTTGCTATTTTTTCATCCACGGCGAGCCGGGCACCTTGTTCCATTTCAAACATCCACTTTTATCCAGGCAGGGTCGACGCCATCCACCGGTGCGGCGATAATCCATTGTTGTTTTGTCTGCCTGCACCAATCCGCCGGCATGACTTTTCCCGATTTTCCCGCCCGCGCGCGCCACCGAACGAACCGCTCCCATGTCCTCCACTACCTCAACCGACGAGGCATTCACCCGTCGCTTCCGCAACACGCTCGGCATGTTCGCCACCGGTATCGCGGTCGTCACAATGTATACGCCGGATAAACGGCCGATCGGCTTGACGATCAACTCTTTCAATTCGGTTTCACTCGATCCGCCCCTGGTGGTGTGGAGCCTGGCGTGCCAGTTGCCGAGCCGCGCCTTGTTCGAGGCGTGCGAATACTACGCGATCAATGTGCTGGCGGAAGATCAGGAGGCGCTCTCACGCCTGTTCGCCAGCCGCACCGACGGCAAATTCGACGGCCTGGAAATCAAGCAGGGCGCGCACGGCACGCCCTTGCTGCGCGGCGGCTGCGCACATTTCGAATGCCGCAATACGACGCGTTACCCCGGCGGCGACCACATCCTGTTCGTCAGCGAGGTGGTTGCGTTCGATCGTAGAGATCGACCGCCACTGGTCTATCATAAG
This sequence comes from Azoarcus sp., assembly GCA_031546845.1. Lineage (GTDB taxonomy): Bacteria > Pseudomonadota > Gammaproteobacteria > Burkholderiales > Rhodocyclaceae > Azoarcus. The sequence continues at coordinate 65,788 of JAVBJT010000023.1, forward strand.
GGCGTCTATCGACGACTGGCGCCCTGACCGGCACAGCGCGCCAAAAACTTCGTGCGCGATCTCGACTAGACTGAAACAAACCAGAACCGATTCCGCGCAAACGCCGCACCGCCGCTTTTCACATGCCAAGGAGCCTCACGATGACCGGAATCCAGCACTTCGGTAAAGATTTCGAAGCAGTCGCCATGGAATTAGCGTCCCTCGCCAAGATGTGCGACATCCGCCTGCGCGACCCCGGCGTGACCGATGCAGTGCTGCGCGGCGACGACTCCATCCGCCAGACCAACCCAATCGCCTTCGACAAAATGCGCGGCCTGCTGGCACTGGCTTACAGCATGGTGGAACAATCCGTGGCCGCCGAAGGGGCGCAATCGACCGGCGAATTCGTCAGCCGCGCAATCGCTGAAGCGGCGGAACGGCGCGACCGCTTCGGCTGAGCATCCACGCATAACGGGCTATGCACGACCGCACCGCCACGGTGCGGCGAAGGCCTGCGGACGGCCGCCGCGCAGGTCTATGCCTGGCCCAGCCCCCATCGCTTGAGGGCGTCACAGCGCTATCCTCTTGCATATCGCCAGATCAGACGAATCGTCTGCCAACATCCTCAACGCCGGTCGGCTAGAGTGAGGCTCGCATCACCAGAAAATCAGATCGCCTGAATCGAGATCCGGTTTGATGGTGACCATTTTGCTGTCCATCATGCTCCAGCACCTCTGCCTTTCCCAGTAGCTTTCGGCAATCAATGGGGTCTCGGGCCGTGCAAAGAATGTCATTTGCCCACCACTGAAAGCGATCTTGGCTGCCAGGGAAACCGGGTCGAAACTCACGCTGCCGATGTCCGCTTTTCTCAGTAGCTGAGCCAGCTCCCGCCTGCCATCCTCCAACTTCCGGACCTGCTCTCCGACCACATCCCTACGCAACGTCAAGGTTGAAAATGCGCGCCCATCGTCCGCGCCAAATGACCAATATCCACCGGAAATACGCTTGTTCGTCGAGAAGACAATGGATATGCAAGGATCATCAGGCAAGGATTGGACGAGCAACCTGACCGACGCGCCGACCAGTTCGTCAAACCAATCGGACAACTGCTCGGAGGGGGAGCGTCTTTTCTTTCTCGCTCTTGTCTTCTTCTCGGAAGGAAATAACGAATTTCGTTGCTTTATCCAACTGTTCGTTTCGCTGCCTTCGATTTTCATTCCATCCGGAAGCTCGATCATGCCTTTCGCCAACTGCGCCAATGCTGCCGCGAACAGTTGCGCACAAAATTCATCGTGCTTGCTCGAGCGGAAACTCAATGTGCCGCAATGGCTATAGGCACTCCCATCAATTCCTGCCTCTTCCGGCGCCAGACACGCCATTCCCCACTCGAAGCCACATTCGGTGCCATTCATGACACACACGCAATAGCCCGAAAGCTTCCTGAAGTCATGCTTCCCGGAAAATTGAAAGGAGGGAGCTATTTCCCGAATAGCCTGCTCAAGCAGGACATCCGTAGGCAGCAAATTTTCTTGAAAATAAACGCGATAATGAACGGCCACACCAACCTCAATCTTTGTAGATGAATTCCAAATGCACCTGGATAGCGATTCCAGGCAGCATCAAAAGCAGTATGACAAAAACAGATTTTCACCTATGAGATGGCCGATTGGAACACTGTCCGGTAAGCACGGGGATGCGCGCCAACGTCTCGAAACATGCCGTCGGCCGTAAACTGAAGCAACGAAATCCAGCCCCATTTTTCGCCCCCACGCAATCGCGATGAAATTTTTCCGCAGGGTGGTCCTGTTCGTTCTCGCCGTCTACGCCGTCGGCTGCGCGCTTCTCATCTGGATACTCCCGCTGAACGGCTACGAATGGATGCTGGACGATCCTACGCTCAAGAACGAACACTTGCGCTTTTGCACATTGCCTATCGACAACGACACCTTCCTGGGTAGCGCGCTTGGCGCGATAGCGCTACCGCTGCTTTTGCTCGCGGCATCCATCGCCCTATCCATCCGCCACCGCAAGGCGCATTGCACGCTATGGATAAGCCTGGCGCTGCTGCTGATCTGGGCGCTACGTTTTTTCGTTCTCACGCCTTCGTGCCCGGAGTACGGGGATTATTGAGGTATCAAGCCACCACCCGTGAAGGCGGCGGCTTTAGGCTTCCTACACCAATTCAAACGCCGCGAAACCCCGGCTTGCGCTTTTCCAGAAAGGCAGTGACGCCCTCGGCGAAGTCGGCGCTCGCGCCACAACGGCCGAAGGCTTCAGCCTCGCTCTGGAGCTGGGATTCGAGCTGATTGTCGTGGGTATCGGCGAGCAGGTGCTTGATTTCGCCGTAGGCGTGGCGCGGCCCGTTTTTCAGCCGGGCCGCCAACACCGCTGTGACCGCATCGAGTTCGCCGGCCGGCACGCTGCGGGTAATCACCCCCAAGCGCACGGCTTCAGCGGCATCGAAGCGGTCGGCCAGCAGCAGAAGTTCGGCGGCTTTGCGACGGCCGACGATGCGCGGCAGAAAATAGGAGGCGCCGCCGTCGCCCGACAGGCCGATGGAAGAATAAGCGGTGGTGAATACCGCATCGTCCGCGCATAGGGCGAAATCGCAACCGAGCATCAGCGACAACCCGAAGCCGGCGCAAGCGCCGCGCACCTTGGCGATGACCGGCTGGCGCAGGCTTTGCAGTGTTTCCACCGTGGGATTGATGTACTCGGCGATCATCGCCTTGAAGGTTGCCAGACGCGCCTCGGGAGAAAGGTGCAGGTTGCGGGCAAAGTCTTTCAGATCGCCGCCCGCCATGAAATGCGCGCCGGCGCCGGTCACCACAACCACGGCAACGTCCGCGCGCGTGACCAGTTCGCGCGTGGCGGCGGCGAGATCCTGCATCATTTCGACCGACAGGGCGTTGAGCGCATCGGGACGGTTGAGCGTCAGGGTGGCGATGCCATCGGTGACGTCGAGCAATACGGTTTCAGCCATGTGGCGACTCTCCTTTGGTATGACAACAGCGCCCCTAACGGCATCGGACGCTCTCCATTTTTCAGCATAGCGCCCAGCGCACCCGCCGGACCGCACACTTCACACGCGCTCGAATACCCCCGCCGCGCCCATGCCGGTGCCGATGCACATACTGATCATGCCGTGACGCACCTCGCCGCGCCGCATCGCCACGAGCAGGGTCGCGGTGCGGATGACGCCGGTGGCGCCGAGCGGATGGCCAAGCGCAATCGCGCCGCCCAGGGGGTTCACCTTCGCCGGATCGAGATCGAGAGCGCGCGACACCGCCAGCGCCTGCGCGGCAAAAGCTTCATTCAGTTCGATCCAGTCGAGCTGCGCCTGGTCGATTCCGGCGAGCTTGAGCGCGCGCGGAATCGCCTCCACCGGGCCGATCCCCATGACTTCCGGCGCTACACCGACGACGGCGAAGCCGCAAAAGCGCGCGATGGGCGTGGCGCCGTAGCGTTTCAGCGCCGCCTCGCTCATCAGCAGCACCGCGCCGGCGCCATCGGACATCTGCGAGCTGTTGCCGGCCGTCACCGAGCCACGCGCGGCGAATACCGGCTTGAGTTTAGCCAGCGCTTCGAGCGAAGCGTCCGCGCGCGGCCCCTCGTCGTTCTCCACCACGCGCTCGACGATGCGCACCGTGCCACCTTCGCCCGGCACATGCTCACGCACGGTATAGGGCGCGATCTCGTCGCGGAAGCGGCCGGCGACAATCGCGGCGCAAGCGCGTTGATGCGATTCCAGCGCGAAAGCATCCTGGTCGGCGCGACTCACCTGCCACCGCGCGGCCACCTTTTCCGCCGTCAGCCCCATGCCATAGGCAATGCCGGCGTTCTCGGCGTTGGCAAAGATCGCCGGATTCAAGCTGACCTTGTTGCCCATGATCTGCGGCATCGCGCTCATGCTCTCGGTGCCGGCGGCGATCATCACATCCGCCTCGCCAAGGCGGATGCGGTTGGCCGCATCCGCCACCGCCTGCAAACCGGAAGCGCAGAAACGATTGATGGTGACGCCCGGCACCGCGTCCGGCAGCCCGGCCAACAGCAGGGCGATGCGCGCCACGTTCATGCCTTGCTCGGCTTCCGGCATCGCGCAGCCGACAATGACGTCGCCGATCTCGCGCGCATCCAAGCCCGGCGCCTGGGCGACGACGGCGCGCAGCACGTGGGCCAGCATGTCGTCCGGGCGCACGTGGCGAAACGCGCCGTTGCGCCTGCCCACCGGTGTGCGCGTGGCGGCAACGAGATAGGCATCCTGAATTTGTTTGCTCATGGCTCGCTCTCCTGTCCGGTGCCCGGCTGCACCCATCGTCAATTACACAAGGGTCAATTTCGCAAGGGCTTGCCGGTTTCCAGCATATGCACGATGCGTTGCTGGGTTTTTTCGCTCTTCAGCAAATCGACGAACAGCGCACGTTCCACGTCGAGAATCCATTGCGTATCCACGCGCGCCCCGGTATCGACCTCACCGCCGCACAGCGCGGTGGCCGCCGCCTTCGCCACGCGGTAATCGTGCGCGGAGATGAAGCCGCCTTCGGCCATGTTCGCCGCGAACATTTCGCAGGTGGCGATACCGTTGCGCCCCGCGACAACGATGCCGCGCTCCGCCAACGGCGGCCGCCAGCCGGCCTCGGCCAGCGCACGGGCGCGGTGCAGCGCGGCGTGCAGCAGTTCGCGCGCGTTGAACAGAATGTCGTCCGACGCCCTGGCGAAGCCCAGTTCCACCGCCTGCAACGCGCTTTTCGCCACCGTCGCCATGGCGATGGTCTGGAAGGCATTCTGGATGTAGGGAAAAACATCGCCGCCAGCGGCGCGCTGCGCCATCCGGTGCGCCCGCACGGCGAATTCCTTGCTGCCGCCGCCGGCCGGAATCAGGCCGACACCGGCTTCCACCAAACCGACGTAGCTTTCCAGCACCAGCACCCGATGCGCCGCGTGCATGGCGAATTCGCATCCGCCGCCCAGCGCCATGCCCTGCACGGCGGCCACCACCGGCACCTGGGCGTGCTTGAGCGCCATCGACGTCTGCTGGAAGCGGGCCACCATCCGGTCGAGCAGATCGAAGCGCCCGCCCGCGCACGCCTCGGCCACCTGCTGCAGATTGGCGCCGACAGCGAACGGCGCTTCGTGCCACAGCACCAGCCCGTCCAGGTCACATTCGGCACGCGCCACCGCCTCGAGTACACCGTCCATCACCTCGTCGCCGATGGCGTGCATCTTCGATTTGAACGACAGGATGCCGATACCGGCATCCTTATCCGCACGCCGCCACAGGCGCACACCGGCGTTTTCCCACAGGGTTTCGCCTACATCCGCCGGCACCTCACCCACGACCAACTCGGGGTAAAGCTGGCGGCGGTACACCGGCAAGTCGGCACGCGGCTTCAACACGCCGTCCGCCGCGCTCCACGAACCGGCCGGCTCATGCACGCCGCCACGCTCCGCGACCCACGCCGGCAGCGGCGCAGCGGCCATCGTTACGCCCGCGGCGATGTCGGCGCGCAGCGCCTCGGCAATGTCCGCCCAGCCCGCCGCCTGCCAGGTTTCGAACGGCCCCTGCGCCCAGCCGAAACCCCAGCGCATCGCCAGATCGACATCGCGGGCGTTGTCGGCGATATCGCCCAGATGCACCGCGCAGTAATGGAATACATCGCGGAAGATCGCCCACAGGAATTGCGCCTGCGGATGCGCGTGCGCGCGCAGCGCGGCAAACTTTTCCGCCGGCTGACGCAGTTTGAGGATGGCGGCCACCTCGGGGGCGATCTCGCCGGCACTAGGCCGGTAATCCCCCGCCGAGGGGTCGAGCACCAATATCTGCTTGCCGCCCTTGCCGCTTTCCTTGCGATAGATGCCGGCGCGCGTCTTCTGCCCCAGCGCGCCCTGAGCGATCAAGGCCGCGAGCCATTCCGGCTGCTTGAACCAACTGTGCCAAGGATCGTCGGGTAGCGTGGCCTGCATGGTGTCGATGACATGCGCCAGGGTATCCAGCCCAACCACGTCGGCAGTGCGGTAGGTGGCGCTCTTGGGCCGTCCGATGGCGGGGCCGGTGAGCGCGTCGACTTCGTCGAACCCCAACCCGAGCCGCGCGCCGTGATGCATCACGGCCAGAATGGAAAACACGCCGACGCGGTTGGCGACGAAGTTGGGCGTATCTTTCGCGCGCACAATGCTCTTGCCCAAGCGGTTGGTGAGCCAACCTTCGAGCGCGTCGAGCAGCGCCGGCTCGGTGGCGGGCGCGGCGATCAGCTCCACCAGCGCCATGTAGCGCGGCGGGTTGAAGAAATGGATGCCGCAGAAGCGCCCGCGCAACGCGGCGGGCATACCTTCGGCGAGCGCGCCGATGGACAGCCCCGAGGTGTTTGAGGCGAAGATCGCCCCCGGTTTCAGGTGCGGCGCAACCTTGGCGTAGAGGTCGCGCTTCCATTCCATCTTTTCGGCGATGGCCTCGATAACGAGATCGCACTCGGCCAATCGGGTAAGGTCGGCGCCGTAGTTGGCGGGTTCGACGAACTGCGCGCGGTCCTTGGCCGCGAACGGCGCCGGATCGAGCTTCTTCAGGCTTGCCAGCGCACGCTCGGCGATGCCGCTGCCGCCGTCTTTCGCCGGCAGATCGAACAAGATGACGGGAACATCGGCATTGGCGCAGTGGGCGGCGATCTGCGCCCCCATCACGCCGGCGCCGAGCACGGCAACCTTGCGGATGATGAATCGGCTCATACGGTACTCCGTATCCGAAACTTCGCGGGGCGGAAATGAACAACCCACAGGACGGCCAACTAACGCGCACGCGTGCCCCGACCGCGCGTGCGCGCCGCCAACGGCACGGCGCTACCCGTTCACCGCCGACGGCCTTCCGTCACGGATCGGTGGGCCGATTCTCAGCGCGCCTCAGAATGCAACCGAATACTGGGCGCCCAGGACCCACGCGCAGGAATCGTAGTCGCCAACAACGCGACCACGACCGAGGGCGCGCTGATCATTGTCGATCTTGGTATCCCGCACGTAAAGGTAGGCAACGCCGACATCGAGGGCCGAGGTCTTGGTCACGTTCCACTGGCCGCCGAACGAAAGCCAGGTGCGGTTGTTGTCGGGCAGGGCGGTGAGCCGGTGCTCCGCGTCCTTGACCGGCGCCTGATCGTAGGCGAGGCCAAACCTCAGCTTCCAGGCGTCGTTCAAGCGATAGTTGGCGCCAAGCGCAACCCGCCAGGTATCGCGGAAATTGGTATCCAGCGTTTCCACTACCGCACCGGCAAGCGGACCATCGCCGCGCACGATATCGACCTTGTCGAGCACGCTCCAACCAGTCCAGGACACGTCGCCGAGCAATTCCCAACGGTCGTCGAGCTGATGCGCGACACTGAAAATAAAGGTATCGGGCACCTCGACATCCACATGCCCATTGCCCGTCGTCAACGCCGGCACGGCGCCGGCGGCCGGCCCCCTGATCTTGAGATCGCCTTCGAGCTTGTGCTTGATCGACGAACGGTAGGAAACCCCCAGGCGGGTCGCGTCGGACACATTGAACAACACGCCGGCATTCCAACCCCAGGTTTCGGCATCGCCATCCAGAATGACCGTCGTCAACCCCAAGGGCACGGAGGCGACGGAAGCGGCGCGCTTGTATTCCGCATCCATCCGCTGCCAATTCACACCGAAGCCGACCGACACCACCTCATTGACCCGCCAGGCGATCGACGGATTGATGTTGTAGGTCTTGATATCGAACTTAAGCGACTGTGCCGCGCCCACCCACCCCTTGTCATATTCGGTCATCAGCCCGAAAGGCCCGCCGAGACCAAGGCCGACGTATACATCCTTGTTCAGCGCCCACGATAGATAGCCGTTGGGCAAAAAGCCCCAGGAGCCCGCGTCGTCGGTGTCGCCACGCAGCACGCCCGTGCTCGATCCTTTGTCGCTGAACTTGAAGCTGGGCCGGATGGCCGCGAGGCCGAGCGAAATTTCCCGCTCACGCAACTGCGTCATGCCCGCTGGATTGAAATAGATCGTACTGGCGTTTTCCGCCACCGCGGCGGAGCCGGCATACGCATTGCCGATACCGCTGGCGTTCTGTTCGATCAACTGAAACGCGGACGCCCAGACACTCCCGGACGCCACCGACAACAGCGCCACGGGCAACAGGCGCGCACTCTTTTTCAATCCCATCCTTTCCTCCCTATAACCCAACGTTTCTGCCAGACACGTTTGAACGGGCTTTTCGACAAGCGCGGCTGCTGCACGGCAGCCTGCGCCAATACAAAAATAAAACCTAATCTACCGGCAGCGCGCGTTTTTCTCCCGACGCACTTACCGCAACATAAGTCAGCGTGGCATCCGTCACCTTGACCACAAATGGCGCTTCCGACCCGCGTTCGGCATAAACCTCGACGGCGACCGTGATCGACGTCCGCCCGACCGCCGTGATGCGGGTATAGAAGCTGACCAAATCTCCCACCGAAACCGGCTGCTTGAATGTGAAGGAATTCACCGCGACGGTCACAATGCGGCTTCTAGCACGGCGCCGGGCCGCGATGCCACCGGCGATATCGACCATCGACATGATCCAGCCGCCAAACACATCACCGGCCGGGTTGAGATCGGCCGGCATCGGCACGACGCGCAGCGCCAAGTATTTGTCTTCGGGCAACGCAAGGGGGGCGGCTGAAGTCGTCATGACAATAATCAAAGCCTGAATGTTATTAATCGTTAACGGGCATTTTCACCCTGTATCGCGGCGTAGTCTGCCCGATTGCAGCGCCGCCGCCAATCGCGGCATACACTTACCGGCCTCAGGTGCCAACGCCAGCACCGGCAAAATCGCCCCTTGTTCCCATGCTTATGTTTTAGCGATGTAACAACCAGGCAGGGCATATGGTTAGAATGAGGTACTGCAATATCGTACCGTCGCGTCTCGTACCATGCTGCCCAGTACTTCCCGCATCTACCTCGCCTCGAAAAGTCCACGCCGCCGGGAGTTGTTACGCCAGGTCGGCATTCAGTTCGATGTGCTCATTTTCCGCACCGACGGGCGCGGCGAGGATACCGATGTCGATGAAACGCCCTTCCCCGACGAACCGGCGGAACGCTATGTCGAGCGTTTGGCGCTGACCAAGGCCGAAGCGGGCATGCGCCGGATCTTCTGGCGCAAGCTGCAGCGCCGGCCTTTACTGGCCGCCGACACCGCGGTGGTGCTGGATAACGAAATCATTGGCAAACCCGCGAATGCGGCCGACGCGGAAGCCATTCTCACTCGCCTGTCGGGCCGCAGCCACCGCGTGCTGACAGCAATCGCGGTCAGCGACGGCGCGCATATCCGCAGCCGCCTGTCGGTCAGCGAAGTACGCTTCCGCCCCCTGAACGAAGAAGATATCCGCCATTACGTCGCCTCCGGCGAGCCGATGGACAAGGCCGGCGCTTACGGCATCCAGGGCCGGGCCGCGATGTTCATCGAGGAAATTCACGGCAGCTACTCCGGCATCGTGGGTTTGCCGTTGTTCGAGACCGCCCAATTACTCGAAACCTTCGGGTATCCTTTATAGGCGGCAGGCTGGCGCCAGTTCCATGGCGCCGGCGCGATGCTCCCCCCGCCCGCAAGCGATGAGCCATGCGCGATGGCAGACACACCGTCTGCCATCGCGCATTTCCCATTACAAGCCATGTCATGAGCATCGAATTTCTAATCAATTTCACACCGCAAGAAACGCGGGTCGCCATCGTCGAACAAGGCATCGTGCAAGAACTGCACGTAGAGCGTACAGCCAGCCGTGGCATCGTCGGCAATCTGTATCTGGGCCGCGTCGTGCGGGTGTTGCCGGGGATGCAGTCGGCATTCATCGATGTCGGCCTGGAGCGCACCGCTTTTCTGCATGTGGCCGATATCTGGAATGACCGCCAGGTCAGCGATGCGCCACGGCCAATCGAACGCATTCTGACCGAGGGCCAGAGCCTGCTGGTGCAGGTACTGAAAGACCCTATCGGCACCAAGGGCGCGCGCCTGTCCACCCAGGTGAGCATCGCCGGCCGGCTGCTGGTCTATCTGCCGCAGGAAAAACACATCGGCATTTCCCAGCGCATCGAGGACGAGAACGGCCGCGAAGCCCTGCGCGAGCGCTTGCTGCGCCTCGTACCCGAGGACGAGCCGGGCGGCTTCATCGTCCGCACGATGGCCGAATCCGCGTCGGACGACGAACTCGCGGCCGATATTGCCTACCTGCGCAAACTGTGGGGCGAAATCCGCGCCACTACAACCACCGCCACGCCGCCACGGCTGCTGTACGAAGACATCAACCTCGGCCAGCGCGTGCTGCGCGATCTGGTGAACGAGGAAACGGCGCGCATCCTCGTCGATTCACGCGAGAACTTTCACAAACTTTCCGCCTTCGCCGCCGAATACACCCCCAAGGTGCTGCCATTGCTGGAGCATTACACGGGGGAGCGGCCGCTGTTCGATCTGTTCAACGTCGAAGAGGAAATCCAGAAGGCGCTCGGGCGGCGAGTGGAACTGAAATCGGGCGGCTATCTCATCATCGACCAGACCGAGGCGATGACCACGGTGGATGTGAATACCGGCGGCTTCGTCGGCGCGCGCAACTTCGACGACACTATCTTCAAGACCAACCTCGAAGCCACGCACACCATCGCCCGCCAACTGCGCCTGCGCAACCTCGGCGGCATCATCATCATCGACTTCATCGACATGGAAACGCCCGAGCATCGGGAGATGGTGCTGGAAGAATTCCGTAAGGCGCTCGCCCACGACCACACCAAGATGAGCATCAATGGCTTCACCGCGCTCGGCCTGGTGGAAATGACGCGCAAGCGCACACGCGAATCGCTCGCCCACCTGCTGTGCGAAGCTTGCCCCACCTGCGAAGGCCGGGGGGAGGTCAAGACCGCCCGCACCATCTGCTACGAAATTCTGCGCGAACTGGTACGTGAGGCGCGCCAATTCAACGCGCGCGAATTCCGCGTGCTGGCCGCGCCGAATGTCGTCGATCTGTTCCTCGACGAAGAAGGCCAAGCGCTGGCCATGTTGTCCGATTTCGTCGGCAAGAAAATCTCGCTGCACCCCGAAGCCAGCTACACGCAGGAACAGTTCGACGTCGTGCTGCTGTAGGGTAAGCGCCGCCTTTCACCGTCCCACCGTTTTGCACCATGCCCACCAGCCTGACCACGCCCGCCGAACCCACCCGCGACCGCTACGCCCGGCCGCTTGGCCGCTATGTGGCCGCCACGCGGCCCGCCTTTCTCAGCGTGACGCTGATCGGCTGCCTCGTCGGCCTGGCCTGCGCCCACGGCAGCGGCGTGACGCTCGATCCATGGACCGCCACGATCACCGTGGTGTTCGCGCTCGTCGCCCACGCCGCGATGAACGTCATCAACGACTATCACGACGCCGTCAGCGGCGCCGACGCAGCGAACGTCCAGCGCCTGTTCCCCTATACCGGCGGCAGCCGCTTCATCCAGAACGGCGTACTCGACGCGCGCCAGACAGCGGTTTTCGGCTATGCCCTGCTCACCGCCGTGGTGCCGGCCGGGTTGTGGCTGGCCTGGAAAACGGAGCCGGGACTGATCCTCATCGGGCTGGCCGGCATGCTCATCGGCTGGGCTTACTCGGCCCCGCCGCTGGCCCTGATGCGGCGCGGCTGCGGCGAAGCCGCGATTACCGCCAGTTGGCTGTTGGTGACAATCGGCGCGGATTACGTACAGCGCGGCGGATTCAGTCCGCTGCCCGTCGCGGCCGGCTTGTCCTACGCCCTGCTGGTGGCGAATCTGCTCTACATCAACCAATTCCCCGACCACGACGGCGACGCCGCCGCCGGCAAGCGCACGCTGGTCGTGCGCCTTGGCCCGCAGACGGCCAAATGGGGTTATCTGCTGATCGCCATTTTTGCCTACGGGTGGTTGATCGTGATGATCGACCGCGCATGGCTGCCGCGCTACACCGCCGCCGCGGCGATTACACTGGTGCTATCGTTTTCCGCCGCGCGAGAGTTGATCGAACACGCTGCGTCGCCAAGCGAACTCGAACCCGCGATCAAACGCACCATTGCCGCCGCCAATCTGCACGGCCTACTGCTCGCCGCCACCTTGGCCTTCGCCCGCTGGCCGGCGAACGCCTGAACTGAACGGATTTCCTACCCATGATCGGACGTATCCGCGGCATTCTGCTGGAAAAAAACCCGCCCCAGATCCTGGTCGACGTCGGTGGCGTCGGTTACGAACTGGAAGTACCGATGAGCACCTTTTACGGCCTGCCCGCCACCGGCGAAACGGTGAGCCTGCACACCCACCTCGCCGTGCGCGAGGACGGCCACTTTCTCTACGGCTTCGCCACCAACGAGGAACGCGCTGCCTTCCGCCAGCTGCTCAAGGTTTCCGGCATCGGCGCGCGCACCGCGCTGGCCGTGCTGTCCGGCCTGTCCGTCACCGATCTCGCCCAAGCCGTCGCGCTGCAGGAAAGCGGCCGCCTGGTGAAAATTCCCGGTATCGGTAAAAAAACCGCTGAGCGCCTGCTGCTGGAACTGCGCGACCGGCTTGGTAAAGCACTACCCATGCTGAGCGGCGCCCGCGCGTCATCCCAATCCGCCGAAGCCGCGCCGAACAACCGCAGCGACATTCTCAACGCCTTGATGGCATTGGGTTACAACGAACGCGAAGCACTCATGGCGATGAAAGGACTGGCTGAGGACGTCGGTGTTTCCGACGGCATTCGCTTTGCCCTCAAGCAACTGTCGAAAGCCTGACGCAGGCACACCAGGCACGATGGGTCACCGGATTCGGGAATTCCTGCCGGGCGACGAAGCCGCCTTGCACGCGGTTTTTCATTCGGCCATTCACACACTGGCGACTCACGATTACACGGCTGAGCAGATCGCCGCGTGGTCGCCCGCCGAGCCGGACGCCACCTTCCGCGCACACTGGATCCAGCGCATGCGCGCGCTACGCCCATTCATCGTCGAGCGAGACGAGCAAATCCTGGCCTACGCCGATCTTCAGGCAAACGGCTATATCGACCACTTTTTCGTGGCCGGACCATACGCGCGGCAAGGCATCGGCTCACAACTGATGCGCCACCTTCTCGATACCGCCGCAGCGGGACGGATCGCCGAACTTACCGCCAACGTCAGCCGCACCGCCCAACCCTTTTTTCAGCGCTTCGGTTTCGTTGTGATCGAAGAGCGCATGCCTATCGTGCGGGGCATTGCGATTCCCAACGCTTTCATGCGCCGATCCAGCGGCATCTGAACCGCCTCTCGCAAGCAAGGCGTCACCCCGGGCAGCCTGAAACCGCCTATCCACTGCCCATTTCGGGTTCCTTTACGTTTTCCGCTACCCGGCCACGAAGGAATCCATCAGTTATTTGATTTTAAATATAAAAATATTTTCTGGCACAGCTGATGCGTTACCCAGGGAGCTTGCTCGAAAGCCGTACCTATTTCGTTCCCAACGAGAAGGAGCTTCCAAATGATCCCCCTCAAAAAAGCATGTATTGCCGCCGGCCTGCTCGGCGCCACATTGGTCACCGCCTCCGCGCAAGCGGCGCTCGTTACCCAATGGAACTACACCGTCTCGTCGACATGGTCGGTTGGCGACACCGTCTTCAGCGCGGGCGGCGGCACCACGACCGAAACCCCCACCCTGCTCAGTTGGGGCGCGACTGGCGGCGATCACACCGACAACACCCAAAATACGGACAATTCCCGCAGCGGGCTGGAAATCACCAATTCCCCAGCGTTAGGCGTCGTCAACACCAACGGCGGCTTCGTTCCCACGAACACGGTGACGCATTACAACAATGCCTTGAGCAGTGCATTCGCCACCTTGCTATCGGCAAAAATGACGGCCAACGTAAAGCTGTCGCCGGTTGTGCCGGGCATCGATCCGGACCCTGACGTCACCTATACGTTCGACATTCATTTCGCCGAAACACCGAACAGCGCCGGTAATTGTGTAACCGGCAGCGTGAGCGTGTGCGACGACATTTTCGTCATCGCCTTCAGCTCGCTCAATCAACCGTTCATGTACGACGGCATAAATTATTTCATCAGCATCGCCGAAAGCACCAACAAGCTCACGTCGCTGCCGTCGGACGCATGCGCCGCCGCCGGCGCCGGCCCTGGTTGCATCGGTTTCATGACGCCAGAATCGGCGTTCACGCCCTCCATCTTCGCCTTCACCGTCACCACCGAGCGTGTCCGCACCACCCCGCTCCCCGAGCCCGGCATGCTGATTCTGCTTGCGGCGGGCCTTCTCGGTGCCGGGCTGGCACGCCGGCTCAACCGCGCCTGAATCGAGAGGACTCGATGCCGGTGAAACAAAAAGGGGCTTCGGCCCCTTTTTGTTTGGGTAAGGCAGCCTCAGCGCGACAAACGATAAGCGAGCAGCCCGACCCATTCGTGCATGGCATACCACCCGGCATAGGCCGCCGACTGATTTGGCAGCAACATCCATGCGGGCTGCTCGTCCGCGCCGTCCGTATGCCTGCCGCCACCGCCAAGCCAACCCGTCGGCGCGGGGACGACGCGCAGGCCAGCCAGCTCGAATGCCTCGCGCGTGCGCTTCATGTGCGCGGCATGCGTAACGAGCAAAACGGTATCGATACCGGCCGCTTTCAGCGTGGCCGCGGAAAACCGGGCGTTATCGCGGGTATCGAGCGAGGCGCTTTCGAGCCAGCGCACCGGCACCGCAAAATCGGTTTCCAGCGTCTCTCGCATCAACTCCGCTTCCGGTACATCTCCGGTTGGCGCGCCGCCGCTCACCAGAATGGGCAAACCGGTTTCCCTCGCCAGCCGGGCGCCATAGCGCAGCCGTTCCAGCGCCAGCCGGTTCACCGTTTCACCGCCGAACTCAGGCGCATAACCGCGCCTGCCCGCGCCGACGATAACAATCGCGCCGGCCTCGGCCGCCGCCCCTGGCGCGAGCGCCTCGGCCGGCTCCAGACCGCGCAGCATCCAGGCCACCCCCACCGGCGTGGTGAGCAACAACGTCAAGGCCACCCCGCCCCATGCCAGAACACGGCCAAGGCGCGGGCGGCGGCCGATGAACAACAGCCCTGCCACAGTGAGCAACAGCGGCAACGCCGGCGGCAGAATCAGGGCGGAAATCAGCTTTTTGAGCCAGAACAGGGTAAGCGCGAGATCAAAGTCCATCTGTGCGGGTCGGGAAGGTTTGTCGGTAGGAAATACGGCCCGTATTATCGGCACGATCGCGGGTCGGATATGGATTTTCGCCCATACCCGGCCGACGTTCCGGCATCGGACCCACGCGGAAAACGCATGGCTATAGTGCAATCGTTCACGCAGGCCATCAATAAACTCAATTTCCGCCCGCCAACACCGTTTACTGTCCCGTTGCCCATGATTTTCATACTCACCGGGACGGGAAAACCCATCGGTTTAGCGATATCACGATCAAGCGCATGAACGGCAAAAACCCGCTCGCATCCGATTATGCCGCCAGCCCAATGGGGCTGGCCTGGAAGAACGCCACGGTTCAAGGAAGCGCACGGAAAAACATCCGAGAAAACGCTTGCCGTTTTATTCACGGCCGGTATGGCGCCCGCGTTGAAATCCGCGCCGTTGCCGCAATAACCGGACGCCCGCCGGGTTATGATGGCATATGCTTTTTTGAAACCAGCGGAAATTTCGGCTTTATTATGAAAGCACGCATGAAAATTCTGCGTACTTTCGGCCAGGCGTCGATACCGCCGGCCGGTTCTGAAGTGCTGACCGGCATTCAGCGGAATGCCGGCCGGATGTTGGCAAACGCGAGGTGAACAGGCCATGAGCATGCGCGGGCTGCTTTGGGTCATGATCGCGGCGCTGCTGCTGTACGGCGCGTGGCAAGGCTTGCGCGCGCTGATCGCTGGGCGCGCGACCAAGAACAATACCGCCGGCAAATCCGATGGCAGCGGGCGGAACAAATACGCCTATGCGAACGATGATGAAGCGGACGATAGCGACGAAACCGACGATAGTGACGGCTTCGATTACGCGCCCGCTGCGCTCTCCACATCCCCCTCCACACAGCCGCAGCCGCAACCCGCGCGCGCGGAGCCGGCGGAAAGCGACGTTTTCCGGCTTCAACTCGAAATCCAGCGCCTACGCCGCGAGGTAGAGGATATGCGCACCGCGCTCGGCGACCATCAGGAAGAAATCGGCGCGCTGAACGACGAGATACGCGCACTGAACGGCGAGATGCGCACGCTGCGCGAGCAAACCGAAACAGCATTCGCCGGCCAGGGCGCCGCGCCGCAGTACAGCGAGGCTCTGGTCTTCGCCCGGCGCGGCCTGGCCGCCGATGCAATCGCTGAACGTTGCGACATCAGTGTTGCCGAAGCAGAACTGGTGCGTGCGCTGGCCGCCCGCGGCGGCAAGGGCAGTGCATGAACGCGGCGACAATCCAACCGTCGTCGCGGCGCAAGGAAGCGCTGATACGCGCGGCGGTTGCGATTGTGTTGGCGATGATGCTATTCACCGGGGTGCTCATCGCGGAGAGGAGCACGGAGAGGAACACCGCCGCCACGCCACAAACCATGGCCGCGTCGGCTACGGTGATACCGGCCACGGCAATGTCGCGCGCACAGCCAGAGGGCGAACGGGCAGCCGAAACGCCAGCGCCAACCGTGACCGACGGCTATATGCTGCAATTGGGCGTTTTCGGCAATCCGGCCAATGCCAACGCCTTGCAGGCCGAATTGGCGCGGCGCGGCCTGCCGGCCAGAATCGAAAGCCGGGTGGTGCTCGGCCCGTACCCGGACCGCGCCGCGGTCGAAACGGCGCAGGCCGACCTGCACCGCGAAGGACGACCAGAAAGTTTCATCGTGCCGCCACGCGGCGCGAAACAGGAACCCTCTCCCGCCACCACGGCGGGGGGCGGGCAAAAAGTTCATTAACACGGAGAACGCAGAATGAAAATCGAAAGTCCGGTATTTGGCAGCATGGAAGTGTCCGACGACAAAGTGATCGAATTCCCCGGCGGTTTGCCCGGCTTCGAGTCATGCCGCCGCTTCGTGCTGGTCCACGAGGAGAATTCGGCTGCCGGCGTGTTCAGACTGCAAAGCGCGGACGATACAGCCATCGCCTTTTCCATCGCGGGACCGGAACAGCTCGGCATTACTTATGAGTTTCCGCTGACCGACGAGGAAGTGGCGACGCTCAAGCTGACGCGCCCGGAAGATGCGTTGGTTGCCGTCATCGTGCGCAAGGACGATGCCGACGACAACGGCTCACCGGCCAGCGCCGGCCTGCGCGCCAATTTCATGGCACCGCTAGTGTTCAACGTCAGCGCGCGGCGCGGCTTGCAGAAGGTGATCGACAAGCTCGGCTGCGAGATCATTCTGCGCGCTCAAAGCTGAAACGCCGCGCATGAAAAGATAAGCCCCCGCCGCCGGCTCACTCGTCCGGCAGGCGGCGGGGTCGCTTTTTTTTGCCGTTTTCATAAGCTATCTTTTAAAACCGCTCCCTTACCCTGGGCGGATCGAGACACCGTTTCCGCGTTGCTCCCGCCATCGCCCATCGACCCGGCACGCGCCTTGCCCTGTGCCCCGCTGCCCAAACACCCGTCCCCGCTCCGCGTTGCGGCTTAAAATGGCACCCTCTTCAGCGCCACTCTGACAAAAGGATCGCCCCATGAGCCGCAGCATTGTTTCCACCCCGAACGCCCCCGCCGCCATCGGCACCTATTCGCAGGCGGTCAAAGCCGGCAACACCGTCTACCTCTCCGGCCAGATCGGCCTCGATCCGGCCACGATGCAACTCGTCGACGGCTTCGAGGCGCAGACGGTGCGGGTGTTCGAGAACCTGCGCGCGGTGGCCGAAGCCGCTGGCGGCTCGCTCGCCGACGCGGTCAAGCTCACTATTTACCTCACCGATCTGGCCAATTTCGCCAAGGTGAATGAAGTCATGGCGCGCTATTTCACCGAGCCGTATCCGGCCCGCGCCGCCGTCGGCGTCAAGGAACTGCCACGCGGCGCGGTCGTGGAGGCCGACGCCGTGCTCGTGCTCGGCTGAAACCCGCTTTTCCGCCCGCATTTTTCTCCGCCGCTATCCGTGTCCGCCCGCGACGACACCGCCGTTTCGCCGCGCGCCGCGCGCGGCTGGACCGGTGTGAGTACACAACTGGCCGCGCGACTGGCGAAGCTGGATATTCACGGCCCGCGCGACCTCATCCTGCACCTGCCGCTGCGCTACGAGGACGAAACCCGGCTGACGCCCATTGCCGCCGCGCGCGCCGGTTTTCCGGCGCAGATCGAAGGCGAGGTCGTGTCCTGCGAGATCGCGCCGCGCCCGCGCCGCCAGCTTGTCGCGCGTATCCGTGATGCCTCCGGCATCCTGGTGGCGCGCTGGCTGCATTTTTACCCGTCGCAGCAAAAACAGCTTGAGCCGGGCCGCCGCGTGCGCCTGTTCGGTGAAGTGCGTGGCGGTTTTTTCGGCGATGAAATGGTGCACCCCAGGGTCAAGCCGGTCGCCAGCGGCGAAGGCTTGCCCGAGGCACTGACGCCGGTCTACCCGACCACCGCCGGCCTGGGCCAGGCAACGCTGCGAAAACTGATCGGCCACGCGCTGGAAAGCGAGGCGCTGGACGAATTGCTGCCGACGGCGAAATGCGCCGCGCTCGGCCTGCCGGGCTTCGCCGAAGCCCTTCTGACGCTGCACCACCCTCCCCCGGATGCCGACGCGGCGGCGCTGGAAAACCGCGACCACCCGGCGTGGCGGCGAATTCAGTTCGAGGAATTGCTGGTGCAGCAGTTGTGCCTGCGCCGCGCCTACAACGCCCGCCGCGCGCGCGGCGCGGTGCCACTGACACCGCAGCGGCGGCTGACCGCGGCCCTGACCGCCGCGCTGCCCTTCCGCCTCACCGGCGCGCAGGCGCGGGCGGTAGAGGAAATCGCCGCCGATCTGGCCTGCGCGCACCCGATGCAGCGCCTGCTGCAAGGCGACGTCGGTAGCGGCAAAACTATCGTCGCCGCGCTGGCAATGCTGCAAGCGGCGGAAAACGGCTGGCAGGCGGCGCTGATGGCGCCCACCGAAATTCTCGCCGAGCAGCATTACCGCAAGCTCGCCGCATGGCTGGCGCCGCTCGGGCTGGAAGTCGCATGGCTATCGGGCAGCCGGAAAAAGCGCGAGCGCGAAGCGGAACTGGCGCGCCTTGCCACCGGCGAAGTGCTGCTCGCGGTCGGCACCCACGCACTCGTCGAAGACCCGGTAACGCTACCCCGGCTCGCGCTCGCCATCGTCGACGAGCAGCACCGTTTCGGCGTGCGCCAACGCCTCGCCCTGCGCGAAAAGGGCGGGCAGACCCATACCGGCGAGGAACTGCGCCCGCACATGCTGATGATGTCGGCCACGCCGATTCCACGCACGCTGGCAATGACGCACTACGCCGATCTCGACGTTTCGGTGCTCGACGAACTGCCGCCCGGGCGCACGCCCATCCTCACCAAGCTCGCCGCCGAGACGCGCCGCGACGAAGTGGTCGGCCGCGTGCGCGCAGCCTGCCTCGAAGGCCGGCAGGCTTACTGGGTCTGCCCGCTGATCGAGGAATCCGAAACGCTGCAGTTGAAAACCGCCATCGAAACCTTCGAGGCGCTTGCCGCCGCGCTGCCCGAACTGCGCGTGGGCCTCGTGCATGGCCGCCTGAAGGCGGCGGAAAAATCGGCGACGATGGCCGCCTTCATTGCTGGCGAACTGCACGTGCTGGTCGCCACCACGGTAATCGAAGTCGGTGTGGACGTGCCCAACGCCAGCCTGATGGTGATCGAGCACGCCGAGCGCTTCGGCCTCGCCCAACTGCACCAGCTACGCGGCCGTGTCGGGCGCGGCGCGGCCGCTTCCGCCTGCATCCTGCTCTACGCCCACCCCTTGTCGGAAGCCGGGCGGGCGCGGCTGAAAGTCATCTTCGAGCACAGCGACGGCTTTGCCATCGCGCGCGAAGATTTGCGCATCCGCGGCCCTGGCGAATTCGTCGGCGCGCGCCAGAGCGGCCTGCCGCTGCTGCGCTACGCCGATCTGGAACGCGAGGCCGCGCTGATCGAACCCGCCCGCGCGCTGGCTGAGCACATGCTGACCGGATCGCCCGCCGCCGCCGACCACCTCATGGCGCGCTGGCTGAGCGGGCGCGAAGCCTTGCTGCGCGCCTGACGCAGCCGGCACCTCCCATGAAAAGCATCGGCACCCCACGCCAATATGCTTGCTTCAAATGCCGCAAAAGCTTCAAGCGCCCGCGCTTCGGCGCCAGCCACGACCGTTTCATGACAGCGGCCCAGCAGACCGGTCAGTTGAAGGAAGCGGCCATGTTCGAAGCGCAACGCGAATACAAATGCCCCGATTGCGGCGGTCCGAGCCACTTCATGGGTCAGGATTTCAAGGCGCCGAAACACGTGGATGTAAAAGCCTGGGAAGCAGTTCAGGCATTCATCGAAGCCGGTAAGACCTATTACCGCAATCGCGGCGGATGAGCGGTGGCGGTTGGAAGATTTCAGCCCGTAACGTCCACCTCCACCCTCACGCTACAGAGTCAATACCCCCCCCGGCAAGGCGCCCGTGCCTTCCAGGCAACTGACGGTGGGGAGCAACTCAAGCCCGGTGGCGGCCTTGAGCGCGCGGGCGCGTTCGCGCAGTTCGCGCGACGACAGCTCGATCCTCTCGCCAGCCGCGCCGAAGGCGACGACGTTGCCGCTGTCGCACGAGGGAAAGGCGATGGCGCGGCCGTCGAAGGCAGTGAAGATGCGCTCCACGCTCGCTTTGTAGCCCCGCGAGCGGCCAAACAGATTGGTCGACAACAGCCCGCGCTCACTAAGCCGGACGCTCGCCGCCTGATAGAAGGGCAAGGTATCGAGCGCGCCGGCGCGAGCGTTGCGGTCGTAGCCATCGACCAGGATGCAATCGTACTGTTCGCCCTTTTCCAACACGTACCACGCACCGTCGCCAATGTGGATGGAAAGGCGTTCGTCTTCCGGCGGCAAGTGGAAGAACTGGCGCGCGGCGGCAACCACGGCCGGTTCGATTTCAACCACACGAATGCGCGTCCACGGGCAGTGGTGGTACAAAAAACGCACCAGCGAGGCCGCGCCCAGGCCGATAACAAGCGCATTGCGCGGCCATGGATTGGCATCGCGCAGCAACAGCCCGGCCATCATCTCCCGCGTGTAGGCCAGTTCCAGCACGTTGGGCGTGCGCAGGCGCATCGCGCCCTGGATCCATTCGGAGCCGAAGTGCAAAAAACGCACGCCGCCCATTTCAGCGATATCGATCGGTGTAGTCATAGTATTGTCATGAAACGAGCCGTTTCAGCGCGTACAGGCGCTCCAACGCCTCGCGCGGGCTGAGCGCGTCGGGGTCGAGTTCGCCGAGCGCGGTGAGCACGGGGTGCGACAGGGTTTCCGGCTCCGTTTCCGGCAGGCCGGCGAACAGATCGGCCTGCGGCCCCGCGCCGATCTCACGGTTTTCCAGCGCGCGCAGGCGGCGCTTGGCATCGCGGATC
Organism: Azoarcus sp.; assembly: GCA_031546845.1. Taxonomy (GTDB): domain Bacteria; phylum Pseudomonadota; class Gammaproteobacteria; order Burkholderiales; family Rhodocyclaceae; genus Azoarcus. Next base: position 87,256 of record JAVBJT010000023.1, read on the forward strand.
ACCGTGGCTGGAATGCCGGCGAGCGCGGCCACCTCGATACCGTAGCTCTGGCTCGCCGGCCCCTCTTCCAGCGCATGCAGAAAAACGATGCGGTGGCCGTGCTCGACCGCGTCCAGATGCACGTTGGCACATTCGGGGTAGTCGGCATCGAGCCGGGTCAGCTCGAAGTAATGTGTGGCGAACAGCGTCAGGCTACGGTTTTTCTCCAACAGATGACGGGAGATGGCGAAAGCGAGCGCGAGGCCGTCGAAGGTCGAGGTGCCGCGCCCGATCTCGTCCATCAGCACCAGGCTTTGCTCGGTGGCGCCATGCAGGATGGCCGAGGCTTCGGTCATTTCCACCATGAAGGTGGAGCGGCCGGAGGCCAGATCGTCGGACGCGCCGATGCGGGTGAAAATTGCATCCAGCGGACCCAGCGTCGCGCTTTGCGCCGGCACGAAGCTGCCTATATGGGCAAGCAGGCAGATCAGCGCCACCTGACGCATGAAGGTGGATTTACCGCCCATGTTCGGGCCCGTGATCATCAGCATGCGGCGGGTTGCGCCAAGCTGGGCATCGTTGCGGATGAAGTTTTCTACCTGGCGTTCGACCACCGGATGACGACCGCCGACGATGGCAAGCCCGGGCTGATCGGAAAAACGCGGGCGCGCGTAATCGAAGCGCAGCGCGGCGTGGGCGAACGCGGCCAGCCCGTCGAGGCAAGCGAGCGCGCGGGCGATGCGTTGCAGCGCCGGAATGTGGGCGGCAAGCTGGTCGAGAATGCCCTCGTAGAGCAGCTTTTCCCGCGCCAGCGCGCGCTCCTGCGCCGACAACGCCTTATCCTCGAACGCCTTCAGTTCCGGCGTAATGTAGCGCTCGGCGGTCTTCAGCGTCTGGCGGCGGCGGTAATCCTCCGGCACCTTGTCCGCGTTGGCGCGGCTGACTTCGATGTAAAAGCCATGCACCCTGTTGAATTCGACCTTCAGCGTGGCGATGCCGCTGCGCTCACGTTCGCGCGCTTCCAGCGCCACGAGAAACTCGCCGCAGTTGTTCTGAATACCGCGCAATTCGTCCAGTTCGGCATCGAAACCGGGGGCGATCACGCCGCCGTCGCGCAGCACGGTAGCCGGTTCGGCGTCGATGGCGCGCGTCAGCAGATCGAGCGCGTCGCCCGGCACGGCCAGCGCCTTGCCGAGCGCGCCGAGCAAGCGGCCGCGTGCGCCAGCGAGCGCGGCGTTCAGTTCCGGCAAGCGGGCGAGGCTATCGCGCAGCGCGGACAAATCGCGCGGGCGGGCGCTGCGCAACGCGATACGGGCGGTAATGCGGTCCACGTCGGCCACGCCGCGCAGCGCAGCCCGCACCGCGTCGGCCATGCGGCCGTCGCCGCTGCCTGCAACGCTTGTATCGCCTGCCTCGCCCCCGTCGTCCATCCCCACCAATTCGCCCACAGCGGCATGGCGCGCGGCGGGAATGTCGCGGTCGCGCAGCGGATGATGCAGCGCGTGGCGCAGCCAGCGCGAACCCATACTGGTCACACAATCGTCCAGCAGCGACAGCAGCGTCGGCGCCGCTTCGCCGCGCAGCGTCTCGGTCAGTTCAAGGTTACGCCGCGTGGCGGCATCCAGGCGCAGATATTCGGATTCGCGCTCCACCGTCAGCGTGGTGATGTGGGCAAGGCTCTGCCGCTGCGTGGCCTTGGCGTAGTCGTACAGCGCCGCCGCCGCGCCCAGCGCCACCGCGTGGCCTTCCACGCCGAAGCCGGCCAGATCGCGGGTGCCGAAATGCCCGGTGAGCAGGCGGGTGCCGGTCTCGCCGTCAAATTGCCAGTCGGCCAGCCGGCGCACCGCTGGCGCGAGCGATTCGAGCAGCGGCAGGGCGAGACCGTCAGGTATCAGCACTTCGGCCGGGCGCAAGCGCTCGAACTGCGCCTGCAAGGATTCAGCCGGGCATTCCATCAGGCGTAGATCGCCGTTGGCAAGATTGAGCCAGGCCATGCCAAGCGTGCCGCGATGCAACTGAGCGGCCAGCAGCAACGCGTCGCGGCGATCGTCGAGCAAGGCCGCGTCGGTCAGCGTGCCGGGGGTGACGATGCGGCTCACCGCACGCTCCATCGGCCCCTTGGTCGCGCCCGGTTCACCCACCTGTTCCGCGATGACGACCGATTCGCCGAGCTTCACCAGACGGGCGAGGTATTGCTCCACCGCATGAAAAGGCACGCCGGCCATCTTGATCGGCTGGCCGGCGGACTGGCCGCGCGTGGTCAGGGTAATGTCGAGCAGCCGGGCGGCTTTTTCCGCGTCACCGAAAAACAGCTCGTAGAAATCACCCATGCGATAGAACAAAAGCGTATCCGGGTGCTGCTCCTTGATGCGTAAATATTGCTGCATCATGGGAGTGTGGGTGCCGATGTCGACCGCCGGAAATGCCTGCCGCGCCGTGTTTTCCTCTTTCAATCCTGTTTCCCGTGGGTGTCGTGGGTGTCGTTGTGGCTGAATCCCGGCTTTCGCTTTCGGCCTGGACGAAGGGTGGATTTTGTCACGTTGCCGCGACGATGGCTTGCGCGTTGTGTGCTCCGACCGTTAGCGTTCGGAGATTGCCAATGCCAACCCCGGATACCGTCATGCGTCGTTTCCTGCTTTGCCTCCCCATCGCCACTCCGCTCGTGCTGCTCGCCGCCGCCAATCCGGCATACGCGGTGCAGGACTGCGAACTCGACGGCAAACCGATCAACATCTCCAACGGCAACCTGACCGCCGGCAAAACCGGGTTGGTGCGCTGCAAGGACCGCGACAGCGGCGCGCTGCGGCGCGAGGAAGAACTGCAAAACGGCGTGTTCATGGGCCTGCTCCGCAACTACGATGCGAACGGCAAGCTCGTGGCCGAAATACACCTCAATGCCAAAGGCAACCGCCAAGGCGTAGCACGCGAATTCTCGCCCGAAGGCACATTGCTGCGCGAGGGCAATTACGACAACGGAAAGGAAACGGGCCTGATGCGCGCTTTCCACCCCAACGGCAAATTGCAGCACGTGATCTACTACGACCCGCAATCCCACAGACCCTTGGCCGAGGCGGAATTCAACCCCGGCGGGCAGCTCACCGAACTGCGCTGTGGCAATAAACCCCTGCTCGCGCCCCACGCGGACGACGCAGCGTGGTGCGGCTTCGGCGGCAAACCCGCGCAGGTCGATCTGTTCGACGCGCGCGGCACGCTGCGCACACGCCAAACCTGGCTCGCGGGCCAGCGGCTGCGCACCGAAAATTTTTACGACAACGGCAAGCCTTCGCTGCTGTATGCGATCGAAGGCAAACAGGGTACCGAACAACGCTGGTCCGCCGACGGTGTCAAACGCTACGAGGCCCGCTTTGTTCTGGGCGAACACAACGCCACCGCCCGCGTGAGCGAACAGGAGTTTTCCGATCAGGGCGGTCTGGTGCGCGAAACGCGCTGGAACCCGGCCGGCGAACTGCTTGGCGAGGACCGCTATTACCTCAACGGCCAGCCACGCGGCAAAACCGCTTACAGCGGAGAGCCATCCAGGCGCATCGCCGAAGTCACCGAATTCTATGACAACGGCCAGCGCGCCAGGCAAGGGCACTTTCTCGCCGCCACCTCCGGGCACGGCACGGGCACCCCGGTCGGCACGCACCAGAGTTTCAGCGACAACGGACAGTTGATCGGCGAAACCTATTATGACGAGCGCGGCCGCATAACCCGCGAACGCGCCTGGACGCCCGACGGTAGTCTGCTGCGCGACGACGAGGTGTTCGCCGATGGGTCGCGCAAGGTTTATGCAAAATAAAATCACGCACGCGCGATCCGGCCAGACACACCCCCTGTTCAACCGCGGCGGCGGCCCAGGTGCATGGCCGCGAGCAGCACGAACGACAGCGCAAGCAGCGCCAGGGGCGACAGCGCTGGAATGGCGGCAACGCCACCCGGGCCGGGCGGCGGGATAGGGGAAGTAAAGCGCATCACCGTGGCCTTAAAGGCATTCGCCCTATCCTGATAGGCGATATATGGAATGCCACCAGACGACATGGCGAGCGAGACATCCCAAACCATTCCCGCCGAAAATCCCGGGCTACCCACCGGCTCCCATGCCGTGCCGTTGAAGCGCATCACCGTGGCTGTATCGCCATTTAGCGCGTCCTGATAGGCGACAAAGGGCACGCCGCCAGCCGATACGGCAAGCGAGATGCTCCAGGCCGCGCCCGCCGAAAATCCCGCCGGGTCGCCCACCGGCTCCCAGGCTGTGCCGTTGAAGCGCATCACCGTGGCTCTATTACCGTTCAACGCATCCTGGTAAGCAACGTAGGGAACACCGCTGGACGACAAGACAAGCGAGGTGAACGTGGCTTTCCCAACCGAAAATCCCGGACTTCCCACCGGCTCCCACGCCGTGCCATTAAAGCGCATCACCGTGGCTTTATTGCCGTTCACAAAATCCTGGTAGGCAACGTAGGGGACGCCACCGGACGACAAGACAAGCGAGGTAAACACGGCCTCCCCGGCCGAAAATCCCAGGCTGCCCACCGACTCCCACGCCGTGCCGTTGAAGCGCATCACCGTGGCCCTGTTGCCATTCGACGCATCCCGGTAAGCGACGTAAGGAACGCCGCCGGCCGACATGGCGAGCGAGGTGTACAAGGCCTGCCCCGCCGAAAACCCCGGGCTGCCCACCGGCACCCACGCCGTGCCATTGAAGCGCATTACCGTGGCTCTGCCAGCGTTCCCAAAATCCTGGTAGGCGACGTAGGGGACGCCACCGGCCGCCATGGCGAGCGAAACATAGCCGACGATCCCCGCCGAAAACCCCGGGCTACCCACCGGCACCCACGCCGTGCCATCGAAACGCATCACCGTGGCCGCGCTGAAGAGTGCTCCGTCCTGGTAAGCAATATAGGGAACATCACCGGCCGCCATGGCGAGCGAGGTGTATCCGGCCGCCACCGCCGAAAACCCTGGAGTACCCACAGGCTCCCACACCGCATGAGCCTCGGCCATAACCAATAGCAGCGTGGCCAAACCCGGCGCAAGCAGGCAGCGCCGAAGCGAAAACACGGCGGGGAAAAACAACGGGAAAAACAGCGAAAATCGGAACGGAATGTACAAACGTCGCAAGTAACCCATCAGCGCATCCATGTTCCGGCTCCCCTGCCGTGTTGAAATCGGCTGGCACCACACCGCACCGCCGGCAGTGCATGAGCGGCCCATCACCACGGGAATCTTGCCGGTCTTCGCCTACCCCGGTTTCAGGCCGGCATTGCGCACATTGGAGCCACAGACATTGACTGCAGCAAGAATAATATCATGGGATATTTCCGGTTTTCGCCTGCCGCCGCTTCGGGGCGGTGTCATGCACACGGGTGCCGTTGCGTTGGCATCGGCAGAGTGACGGACATGCTGGTCACCCTAGCGGACAGGGGGGCGCAGGTACATCAATGCGCCCCTTCCGCATTGAAACCGGCCGCCCCCAGGCGGTGCGGCCGGTGGCGCGGATCAGCCCACGGCGACGGGGATCTTGCCGATCTTCGCCTGCCACTCCTTCGGGCCAGTGTTGTGCACGCTGGTGCCGCTGGCATCGACGGCGACGGTGACGGGCATGTCGATCACGTCGAATTCGTAGATCGCCTCCATGCCGAGATCGGCGAAACCAACCACCTTCGCCGTTTTGATCGCCTTGGAAACGAGGTAGGCGGCGCCGCCGACGGCCATCAGGTAGGCAGAGCGGTTGTCGCGGATCGCATCGATGGCGACAGGGCCGCGCTCGGACTTGCCGATCATGGAAATCAACCCGGTCTGCTCCAGCATCATGCGGGTGAATTTGTCCATGCGCGTGGCGGTGGTGGGGCCGGCGGGGCCGACCGCCTCGTCACGCACCGGATCGACCGGACCGACGTAGTAGATGACGCGATTGGTGAAATCCACCGGCAGCTTTTCGCCCTTGGCCAGCATGTCCTGGATGCGTTTGTGCGCGGCGTCGCGGCCGGTGAGCATCTTGCCGCTGAGCAGCAGGATCTGGCCCGGCTTCCAGGCGGCAACCTGCTCTTTGGTGAGGGTGTTCAGATCGACGCGGGTGGCGACGTTGGTATCGGCCTTCCAGGTGACATCCGGCCAGTCTTCCAGCTTGGGCGTTTCGAGTTTCACCGGGCCGGAGCCGTCGAGTTCGAAATGCACATGGCGGGTGGCGGCGCAGTTCGGGATCATCGCCACCGGCAGACTGGCGGCGTGGGTGGGGTAGTCGAGAACCTTCACGTCGAGCACGGTGGTCAGCCCGCCCAAGCCCTGCGCGCCGATGCCAAGCGCATTGACCTTGTCCATCAGTTCGAGGCGCAGTTCCTCGGCACGGGACAGCGCGGCGCCGCTGGCGGCTTTCGCTCTCAGTTCGTGGATATCGACCGGCGCCATCAGCGATTCCTTGGCCAGCAGCAGCGCTTTTTCCGGCGTGCCGCCGATGCCGATGCCGAGAATGCCCGGCGGGCACCAGCCGGCGCCCATCGTCGGCACCGTTTTCAGCACCCAGTCGACGATGGAGTCGGACGGGTTGAGCATGGCCAGCTTCGATTTGTTCTCGGAGCCGCCGCCCTTGGCCGCACAGGTGACTTCGACATGGTCGCCGGGGACGATTTCGTAGTGCACCACCGCCGGCGTGTTGTCCTTGCTGTTGCGGCGGGCGCCAGCGGGGTCGAGCAGCACCGAGGCGCGCAGTTTGTTGTCCGGGTGGTTGTAGGCGCGGCGCACGCCTTCGTCGACCATCTGCTGCACGCTCAGCTTGCTGTCCCAACGCACGTTCATGCCGACCTTGAGGAAAACCACGGCAATGCCGGTGTCCTGACAGATCGGGCGATGGCCTTCGGCGCACATGCGCGAGTTGGTGAGTATCTGGGCGATGGCGTCCTTCGCCGCCGGGCTTTCCTCCTGCTTCCAGGCTTCCCCCAGCGCCTTGATGTAATCGAGCGGGTGGTAGTAGCTGATGTACTGGAAGGCATCCGCGACGGACTGGATGAGGTCTTCTTCGCGAATCACGGTCATGGTGCTTAGTCTCCGGGCTGGGGTGGAAAGATACGAAAATGAGGATACGAAAATAAGGGTAGGAAAATGGGATATGCACCGGGCGAGGCGAATCGGATCCGCACGGATTCCCGCCATGAGATTTCCGCCGTGAACACCAGCGCCGCGAAGCGGTAGCCGAACGATGGATTTTAACAAATCGGTACCGCGCGCGGATGCCGTCCGCGAAGTGTGTCGGGTATGTAAGCCGCGTGTAAGATAGTTACTTTTAAATCCGATTCATTCCACATCGGTGTGCGACGGATACCGGACCTGAGTCAATCAGGCCGAAACCAGCCGCCTGGCTGGTTTTCCGCTTTGCCCATCGGTTACGTTGAGGAGAGGTGAGTATGTCCAGTGAGCATCAAGTCCGCATTTACAACCCCCCTGAAGGGGTAGTGAAAAACGCTGCGGTATCTGGCATGGAGGGGTACCGCGCGCTGTGTAAAGAAGCGGCGGACGACTACGAAGGCTTTTGGGCGCGCCGCGCCCGCGATCTGCTGGCATGGCAAACTCCTTTCACTCAGGTTCTGGACAAGAGCAAGCCGCCGTTCTTCAAATGGTTTGCCGACGGCAAACTGAACGTTTCATACAACTGCCTCGACCGTAACGTCGAAAAAGGACTCGGCGACAAAGTCGCGATCATTTTCGAGGGCGACGACGGCAAGGTTACGCGCGTCACCTACAAGGAACTGCTCGCCCGCGTGTGCAAGCTGGCCAACGGCCTGCGCAGCCTCGGCGTGAAAAAGGGCGACCGCGTCGTCATCTATCTGCCGATGTCGATCGAGGGCATCGTTGCCATGCAGGCCTGCGCCCGTATCGGCGCCACACACTCGGTGGTGTTCGGCGGCTTCTCCGCCCAGGCGTTGCGCGACCGCATCAACGACACCGCGGCGAACGTGCTCATCACATCCGACGGCCAGTTCCGTGGTGGCAAGGCGTTGCCGTTGAAGCCGATCGCCGACGAGGCGCTCTCACTGGGCGGCTGCGAGTCGATCAAGAATGTGGTGGTGGTCAAACGCACCGGCGGCGATGCCAACATGGTCGCCGGGCGCGACATCTGGTACGAGGAACTGGCGGCTGCTCAGGCCGACACGGCCGAACCGGAGTGGGTCGATTCCGAGCACCCGCTGTTTCTGCTCTACACCTCGGGTTCCACCGGCAAGCCGAAGGGCGTGCAGCATTCGACGGGCGGCTATCTGCTGCAAGCGGTGCTGTCGATGCAATATACCTTCGACATCAAGCCGTCCGACGTTTTCTGGTGTACCGCCGATATCGGCTGGGTCACGGGCCATACCTACATCACTTACGGACCGCTCGCCTGCGGCGCGACCGAGATCGTGTTCGAGGGCGTGCCGACTTATCCCGATGCCGGCCGTTTCTGGAAGATGATCCAAGACCACGGCGTCACCATCTTCTACACCGCGCCGACCGCGATCCGCTCGCTGATCAAGGCCGCCGACAACAATCCGGCGGTGCATCCGACCAAGTACAAACTTTCCAGCCTGCGTATCCTCGGTTCCGTCGGCGAGCCGATCAACCCGGCGGCCTGGGAGTGGTATCACGAGAACGTCGGCGGCGGCCGTTGCCCGATCGTCGATACCTTCTGGCAGACCGAAACCGGCGCGCACATGATTACGCCGATGCCGGGCGCAACGCCGCTGGTGCCGGGTTCGTGCACGCTGCCTTTCCCGGGCATCCAGGCCGCGGTGGTGGATGAAACCGGCACCGAGGTGCCCAACGGCCAGGGCGGCATTCTTGTCATCAAGAAGCCGTGGCCGGCGATGATCCGCACGATCTGGGGCGATCCGGATCGCTTCAAGAAGTCCTACTACCCGGAAGACTTCAGGGGCGAACTGTATCTGGCCGGCGACGGCGCGATCCGCGACAAGGAAACCGGCTACTTCACCATCACCGGCCGTATCGACGATGTGCTGAACGTCTCCGGTCACCGCATGGGTACGATGGAAATCGAATCCGCGCTGGTGGCGCACGAGAAAGTGGCCGAGGCGGCGGTGGTCGGGCGTCCCGACGACCTCACCGGCGAGGCGATCGTGGCCTTTGTCGTGCTCAAGGGCGACCGCCCGACCGGCGATGCCGCCAAAGCGGTCATCAAGGAACTGCAGGACTGGGTCGGCCGCGAGATCGGTCCCATCGCCAAGCCCAGAGACATCCGCTTCGGTGAAAACCTGCCCAAGACCCGCTCCGGCAAGATCATGCGCCGTCTGCTGCGCCAGCTTGCCAAGGGCGAGGACGTGACGCAGGACGTGTCGACATTGGAAAACCCGGGCGTTCTCGAACAGTTGAAGCAGAACGTCGCAGGTTGAGGGAAGCACACCCCGGCCGGCGCGTGGCGCGGGCCGGGGCAAGAGTCTACGGAGGAGGTTCGGCCGCAATTGCCGGACAAGGGCGAAGGAGAGAAGGCGCGCATCAGACGCGCCTCTTTTTTTACGAGCGCTCCACGGCACGGGCCGTGGAGCGCTTCAGCCATCATCATCGCCGGGGTGAATGATGCGTAAGGGTCTTGCAGGACAGCGCCTGATCGCCGTGTTTCTGGCCGGCACGCTGCTGCTGAATTATCCGCTCATGTCTCTGTTCGACCGGCCGGTGTCGGTGTTCGGGCTGCCCTTGCTGCACGTTTATCTGCTCGGTGTCTGGCTCGGCCTGGTCGCGGTCGTGGCCTGGATCGTCGAGCGCAGGTCGCGCTGAGACAATCGCCCGATGCTCTCCACGACCGTTGTTGTCGGCATCTCTTTTGCCTACCTGCTGGCGCTGTTCGCGGTGGCGTATTTCGGCGACCGCCGTGCCGACCGTGGGCGCTCCGTCATTGCCAACGCCTGGGTCTATGCGCTGTCCATGGCGGTTTACTGCACTGCCTGGACTTATTTCGGCAGCGTCGGGCGGGCCGCGTCGGGGGGCGCGTGGTTCCTGCCGATCTATCTCGGGCCGACGCTGGGGTGGATGCTGTCGTGGCTGGTGGTGCTGAAGATGATCCGCATCGCCAAAGCCTACCGCATTACCTCGATTGCGGATTTCATCGCATCGCGCTACGGTAAAAGCCACCTGCTCGGCGGATTGGCGACGATCATCGCGGTGGTGGGCGTGGTGCCTTATATCGCTTTGCAGTTGAAGGCCATTTCGAGCGGCTACACGGTGCTCGTCGCCGACAACGTAAGCTCTCCGCCAGCCGCCCCCGCCGATTGGCTGCACGACGGCGCGCTCTACATCGCGCTCGCGCTGGCCGCGTTCGCCATCCTGTTCGGCACCCGCCACCTGGACAACACGGAACGCCACGAGGGCATGGTGGCGGCCATCGCGTTCGAATCGGTGGTCAAGCTGCTCGCCTTCATTGCCGTCGGCGTGTTCGTCACTTACGGTTTGTACGATGGCTTCGCCGATATTTACGCCCGCGCGGCGGCACTACCCGAACTTGCCGCGCTGATGGTTTTCGACGACGGCAACGGCGTCGGTTACGGCGGCTGGTTTGCTCACGTCGTACTGGCGATGCTGTCGGTCTTCTTTCTGCCACGCCAGTTCCAGATCGCGGTGGTCGAAAACGTCAACGAACAACACCTGCGCCGCGCCACCTGGTTCTTTCCCGCCTACCTGCTGGCGATCAACGTGTTCGTCATGCCCATCGCGCTCGGTGGGTTGCTTCAATTCGGCCATGGCACGGTGGACCCGGATACCTTCGTGCTCACCTTGCCGCTACTGCACGGGCACGAAGGGCTGGCGCTGCTCGCCTTCATCGGCGGACTGTCGGCGGCCACCGGCATGGTCATCGTCGAAACCATCGCCTTGTCCACGATGGTGTGCAACGATCTGGTGATGCCGCTGCTATTACGCAGCAAACGCTTCATCCACGGCGACAAGCGCGATCTGACCGGTCTGCTGCTCGCCATCCGGCGCGGCGCGATCGTCGTCATCGTGCTGCTCGGCTATCTTTACTTCCACCTTGCCGGCGAAGCCTACGGGCTGGTCGGCATCGGCCTCATCAGCTTTGCCGCGGTGGCGCAGTTCGCCCCGGCGATGCTGGGTGGCATGTACTGGCGCGGCGGCACGCGCGAAGGCGCGCTGGCCGGTCTGCTGGCCGGTTTTGGCGTGTGGGCTTACACCCTGCTGCTGCCATCGTTCGCCAAATCGGGCTGGCTGGATATCGCTTTCCTCCAGACCGGCCTGCTCGGCCTGGCGTGGTCGAGGCCGGAGCAGCTTTTCGGCCTTACCGGGCTGGATAACGTCAGCCACGCGTTACTGTGGAGCCTGCTGGCCAATATCGCCTGCTACATCGCCGTTTCCCTGCTGCGCGAACCCAATGGCGCGGAGGCGAGCCAGGCGACGCTGTTCGTGGACGTCCAGCGCCACAACGGCGCGCCACTCACCAGCTTTTGGCGCGGTGGCGCCGAGGTGCGGGAACTAATTCCGCTGGTGGCGCGCTTTCTCGGCCAGCGCCGTACCGAGGAAGCGTTCGCAACTTATGCGCGCTCGCGCGGCGCGGCCTCCACCGAGGCACTGCGGGCCGATGCCGATCTGGTCCACTTCGCCGAAACCTTGCTGGCCGGCGCCATCGGCAGCGCCTCGGCGCACGCGATGGTGTCGACCGTGGTGCAGGAAGAGCCGCTGGGGCTGGACGAGGTGATGAACATCCTCGACGAAGCTTCGCAAGTGCGGGCCTATTCGCACCGGCTGGAGGAAAAATCCCAGGCGCTGGAAGCGGCGACAGCAGAACTGCGCGTCGCCAACGAACAGTTGAAGGAACTCGACCGCCTCAAGGACGATTTCATGTCGTCGGTCACACACGAACTGCGCACGCCGCTGACATCGATCCGCGCGCTGTCGGAAATGCTGCTGGACGACCCCGGCATCGACCCCGCCGAGCGCTCGCGCTTTCTCGCCATCATCGTGTCCGAAACCGAGCGCCTGACGCGGCTGGTAAACCAGGTGCTCGATCTGGCAAAGATCGAATCGGGACACGCGGAATGGCACAATTCCGACGTGGATATGCGTAAGCTGGTGCTGCATGCGGCGGAGGCCACCGCGCAGCTTTTCCGCGACCGTGGCGCCGTCATCGAACTGCGCGTACCGGACAGCGTGCCGGTTCTGCGCGCCGACCGCGACCGCTTGCTGCAAGTCGTGCTGAATCTGCTTTCCAACGCGGCAAAGTTCGTACCCCCAGGGCAAGGACGGGTCACGGTCGTACTGCGCGGCGACGAACACGGCATTCGTGTGGATGTGACGGACAATGGTCCCGGTATCGCTCACGGACAGGAAGCCCTGATTTTCGAAAAATTTCGCCAGGGCGGCGACGGCCATGCGCGGCCTCAGGGAACGGGGCTTGGTTTGCCCATCAGCCGCCAGATCGTCGAGCATTTCGGCGGCCGGCTGTGGGTCGAATCCAGGCCGGGACAAGGATCGACATTCTCATTCACGCTACCGTGGCCGCCCGCGCCGGCCGGGCAATGACATAGAATGAGGCGGGGAGGAAGGAAAGATGACCAAAAAGATTCTGATCGTCGATGACGAGCAAAACATCGTCATTTCGCTCGAATTCCTGATGAAGCGCGAAGGTTTCGAGGTCACGGTCGCCAGCGACGGCGACGAGGGCATACGCCGCATCCGCGCCGAACGCCCCGATCTGGTGCTGCTCGACGTCATGATGCCGAAGAAAAACGGCTTCGAGGTGTGCCAGGAAATCAAGGCCGACCCCGAACTGCAAGCCACCCGCATTCTGATGCTGACCGCCAAGGGGCGCGACACCGAAGTCACCAAAGGTCTGGCGTTGGGCGCGGATGCTTACATGACCAAGCCCTTCTCCACCCGCGAGTTGGTGGCCCGCGTGCGCACCCTGCTCGGAATGCCCGAATGACGCCCAAGCAACGCCTCGCGCTCGGCGCCGTGGCGGCGGCGGCCTTCGTGCTCGCCCTGTTTGTCGTTTCCGGCGTGCTGGTGGGGTCGGACCTTTCCACCGCCGAAAAAGAAACCCTGTCCACCGTGCTATCGCCACGCGTTGGCCTGTTGGCCGTCGTCTGCCTGTTCGGCATGGCGATCGCCGCCATAAGCACGCGCTGGCTGCACGACGAATACGTGATGGCGCCGGCGCGTTTGCTCGAAGAAGTCCGCATTCTGCTCGGCAACGACGGCAGCCGGGCCTTGCCGCAAGCGGGCAGCGCCGAAACGCGCGCGCTGGCCGAATCCATCGATGCGCTGGCGCAGCAGCGCCGGGCCTTGAAAGAAGACGTGCAGGCGCGCATCCAAGAAGCAATGAATTCGGTCGAGGAAGAGAAAAACCGCCTCGCCGCACTGATGTCCGAGCTGACCCAAAGCGTTGTCGTCTGCAATCTGGACGGCCGTATCCTGCTCTACAACAGCCGCGCCCGCCTGCAGTTCCGCGCCCTGTCGGAAACGCCGTCGGCCCTTGGCGGCGGCGAGTTGATCGGCCTGGGGCGCTCGATCTACACCGTGTTCGAGCGCAACCTCATCGACCATGCGTTGGAAACCATCCAGCACCGCCTGCGCCGCGCCGTACAACCGGTGGCGCATTTCGTTACCGCCACGCGTTCCGGCCAGTTGCTGCGCGCGCAGATGGCGCCGGTGCTGTCGAGCACCGCCATCGGCAAAACCGATGCCGAAGACAGCGGCGAGCGCGCGATCACCGGCTTCATCCTGATGCTGGACAACATTACCCGCGACTTTGAAACCGAATCGCGCCGCGACCAGATGCTGCACGCCCTCACCGAAAGCTACCGCGCTTCGCTCGCCAACGTGCGGGCAGCGGCGGAAACGCTGGAGGAATACTCCGATCTGCAGGAAGACCTGCGCGAACGTTTCCACAAGGTGATCCGCGACGAGGTGCAGGCGATGAGCAAGCACCTCGACCGTACCGCCACGGATTTCGCCGATTCGCTGAAAACGCGCTGGCCGCTGGAAGAAATGCTCGGCGCCGACCTGATCGCCGCCGTGCAGCGCCGCATCGAAAACCTCATCTCGCTGCCCACCAAGGTAGAAGAAGTCGATGAATCGCTGTGGGTCAAAGTGGATAGCTTTTCGCTGCTACAGGCGCTCACCTACCTCGCCAGCCGGCTATCGGACGAATTCGAGGTGCGCGAAGTACGTTTCCGCCTCAGCGGCGCCGGCCGTCTGGCGCATCTCGACCTGATCTGGTCGGGGCAGGCGATGAGCACCGAAACCGTTATGAGCTGGGAACTGGAACCGATGAGCTTCGCCGGCGAAAGCAGCCCGCTCACCGTACGCGACGTTATCGAGCGGCACGACGGCGAAATCTGGCTGGAACGCGAAAAAGTCCGCCATCGCGCCTTCTTCCGCATATTGCTGCCGGTGGCGGTACCGCAAGAACACATGGCGGAGGAGGCCTTCCTCAAGGACGAAGGCCGCCCCGAATACTACGACTTCGACCTGTTCAAATGGTCGGAGCGCTCCCGTGCGCTGGAAGACAGGCCGCTATCGGAACTCGCCTTCACGGTGTTCGACACCGAAACCACCGGCCTGGACCCCTCGCAGGGTGACGAGATCATCCAGATCGGCGCCGCCCGCATCCTCAACGGCAAGCTGCTGCGCGGCGAATCCTTCGAGCAATTGATCGACCCGCACCGCTCGATGACGCCGGAATCCATCCAGATTCACGGCATCACGCCCGACATGCTGCGCGGCCAGCCCGACATCCAGGCCGTGCTGCCCGCCTTCCACGCCTTCACCGCCGATACCGTGTTGGTCGCACACAACGCCGCTTTCGACATGCGCTTTCTGCAGTTGAAGGAAGCCGCCACCGGCCTGCGTTTCGACCACCCGGTGCTCGACACGCTGCTGCTGTCGGCGGTGATCCACCCCAACCAGGAATCGCACCGCCTGGAGGCCATCGCCGAACGCCTGGGCGTCACGATCATCGGCCGCCACACCGCGATGGGCGACGCCATCGTCACCGCCGAGGTATTCCTGAAGCTGCTGCCCCTGCTGGCCGAAAAGGGCATCCGTACCCTGCGCGAGGCGCGCGAAGCGGCGGAAAAGTCCTACTACGCTAGAATCAAGTATTGACGTTGATACGAACAGAAACCGGCAGGATTGGCAGTTGGTAAAACAGGCTGTTGGCAGGATTGAAAGTCGATACTTGAAAATCGATATGCGCGCGCACCGGATAGGCAGCTTACTGTGAAAGGTCCGCGCGATTTTGCCGGTCGCCTGCGCCTTTACTACAGCTGGTACGCCGTCGGTTTTATTCTGTTTGTCATTCTGCTGGCGATCGGCGAACGCTTCGGACTATCGCAGCGCGCAATCGGCCACATCTTCCTCTTCGTCACCATTGCCATCTACGCCAGTATCGGCGTAATCAGCCGCACTTCCGACGTCATCGAATACTATGTTGCCGGACGGCGCGTGCCGGCGGTGTTCAACGGCATGGCAACAGCGGCGGACTGGATGAGCGCCGCCTCCTTCATCGGCCTGGCCGGTACGCTGTATTTTTCCGGCTTCGAAGGACTCGCCTTCGTCACCGGCTGGACCGGCGGCTTCGTTCTCGTCGCCCTGTTGCTCGCCCCCTATCTGCGCAAATTCGGCCAATACACCATTCCCGATTTTCTCGGCGCGCGCTATGGCGGCAACACCGCCCGCCTGGTCGGCGTCGCCGCCACCGTACTGGCAAGCTTCGTCTATCTGGTCGCGCAGATTTATGGCGTCGGCCTGATCGCCAGCCGCTTTGTCAGCATCGAATTCGAAATCGGCCTGTTCGTCGGCCTCGCCGGCATCTTGGTCTGCTCCTTCCTGGGCGGCATGCGCGCGGTCACCTGGACCCAGGTCGCCCAGTACGTCATCCTCATCGTCGCTTACCTCGTGCCGGTGGTTCTCCTGTCCTACAAACTCACCGGCGTTCCCGTACCGCAAGTGGCGTACGGCAGCGTGCTGAGCAAACTGAGCGAGCGCGAAGCGACACTCCTCGACGCCCCCGCCGAAATCCAGGCGCGCGAACTGTACCGCCATCGCGCGGAAGACTACGCGGCCAAAATCGACGCCCTGCCCGACTCGCTCGCCGTGGAACGCCGCCAACTCGTCGACCACCTGCAAACACTGCGCGCGGAAACCGCGCCCGCGCGCGACATCGCGCAGACCGAACGCGCCCTGCGCGACCTGCCGCGCTCCACCGAGGAAGCCCGCGGACTCTGGCAGCAAGCGCGCGCCGAAGCGCTGCAACGCGCGCAGCCGCCACCGCGGCATACCGCGGCCCATCCAGGCGCCACGCCCGCCGAGTCGGCCGTGGCGCGCAACAACTTCCTCGCCCTCGTGTTCGTGCTGATGGTCGGCACGGCCGCGCTGCCGCATATCCTGGCGCGCTACTACACCACGCCGGGCGTGGTCGAGGCGCGCCGCTCGGTCTTCTGGTCGATTGCCTTCATCTGCGTGTTCTACATCACCGCGCCGGCTTACGCGGTGTTTGCCAAGTGGGAGGTGTACAACAACATCGTCGGCCTCAGCCTGGATGCCCTGCCCAACTGGATTGCCTCATGGGGCAAGGTCGGGCTGGTGAAAATCGAGGACATCAACGGCGACGGCATTCTGCAATTGGCCGAACTCACGCTCAATACGGACGTGATCCTGCTGGCAACACCCGAAATCGCCGGGCTGCCCTACGTCATCTCCGGCCTCGTCGCCGCCGGCGGGCTGGCCGCCGCGCTATCGACCGCCGACGGGCTGCTGCTGACGATCTCCAACGCGCTATCGCACGACCTTTACTACAAAGTCATCAACCCGCACGCCTCCACGCACCGCCGCCTCGTCATCTCCAAATCCCAGCTGCTCGTCGTCGCCATCGTCGCCGCCTGGGTCGCGTCGCTACGGCCGGACAATATTCTGCTCATGGTCGGCCTCGCCTTCTCCATCGGCGCATCCGCCTTCTTCCCGGCGCTGGTCCTCGGCATCTTCTGGAAACGCGCCAACCAACCGGGCGCCGTGACCGGCATGCTCGCCGGCTGCGGCCTCACCCTGTACTACGTCGCGCAAACCCACCCCTTCTTCGGCGGCTCGCCGGCACACACCTGGTTCGGCATCAACCCAATCTCCGCCGGCGTCTTCGGCGTACCCCTGGGCTTTGCCGTCATCATCCTCGTCAGCCTCTGCACCCGCGCGCCGGCGGCGGAAACCCAGGAACTGGTCGACTACGTCCGCTATCCCTACCTGGCGGCAAAGCAGGAAGACTGAAAAAAAACCGCGCTTTGAACAAGGCTTCCTTCACCGCCGCTTTGTCGCTAGAATGCACGGCTCCACGGAGAGGTGGATGAGTGGTTTAAGTCGCACGCCTGGAAAGCGTGTTTAGGTTAATTCCTAACGCGGGTTCGAATCCCGCCCTCTCCGCCACTAACATCAGAAAGCCATTGATTTTCAATGGCTTTTTTGTTTTGTAGGATGCGTTCATACAAAATTTCCTACAAAATGAACGCATGGAAATCTTGTGAGTTGCTCTAGCCTGCGGCTTGGCGGCTGAACAGACTCCCGGCGCGGCCGAGGTGCCCCTCGCGCTCGGCCTTGACCCAAAATTTGCAGCGTCTGGTCCGCGATGCCCAGTACCTTCGTCATCATCCGCTCCGTCGAATCGCCCGGAAGCATGCCATGGCAAATTTTGAGACCGCGACCTGTTACCACTGCGACGCCGAAGGCATCGGGCGGGAACATGTGCCACCCAAATGCCTTTTCCCGAAGGGAAGCGACTGGTCGAGATTGATGACAGTGCCGTCCTGCGTGGCACATAACAACGCCAACTCGAAGGCGGACGAATACCTGAAGTTCTTATTGGGCGCGAGCACCTCGAACATCCCCGGCGTGATCACGAGTAGCGCGGCCAGGAGCGTCATCAGACTTGCGCAGATGCGCAGCGGCAACCTGCACCGCTACGGCCTTCGGTGGAGCAGCGAGGAACTGGTGATGGAGAAGGATTTCCCGCTCAACTTCGAACTTCTGAGCACATGCCTGGAAAAGGTGGCGCGCGCGCTCTATTTCCATCACCACCGCGGCCAGCGAAAGCTATTGGGCAACTTGAAGGTCTGTCCGCTGTTCATCCCAGTCGAGCCTCGGATCGCCCCCGAACTCGCATCGGCAGTGTGCGAGATTCGGGCACTGACGGCCCTTGATTTCGAGCAACAACCTAGGCGCGGGTCTCACCAAGAGATCTTCGCGTACCAAGTCATTGAGGCACAGGGGATCGTCGTCGTTAACATGGAATTTTACGGCGCGCACCGGGCGCGAGTGGCCGGACAAACGTGCCCGTCTAGCTAGCCCTCCAACTGGGGCTCACTCCTTCCAGGGCGTACCCGATCTCCTGGGAAGTCACCAAAGGATGTGTTGACAGCCGAGACTGCCGATGGTCGAGACGACCAGCCGACGCGCCGTAAGCGTCCGCCTGGGTTCAGCGGAGTTTGCGTAGGGCTGCATTGGTGGCGTTGATATCGAAGCCCAATGGATCGAATGGCCCACCGCACCAACGACGCATTGCCGTGTACTCCTCGTGCTCAGGGTCAGCGATGGCCTCAAGGAATTCGGCATAGCCGCTGCTGCTGCCGACATCCTCCGGCGGACAGGCGTTTTGCCCAGCCAGGCATTGAGGCCAGGTGTTGATGTCATTTGCAGCCATAGTCCGTTCCACGACGACCGTGTGCTGCCAGTTGTCGCCGAAGTCGTAGGTGTAGCGGAAGTCTCGAACGTTCTCGCCCAGAACCTGCCCCACCTTGTAGCGCTTGTCTTCGAGGAGGGGGTTGTCCTCGTCGGGCCAGTCGTCGTTCGTCACCATGCCGTAGCGCTTGCCGGCTATCGAGAACTCATGCAGATGACTGTTGGTCCAGCCCATGGCAGTCTGGATGATGCGGTCCAGCTTGGACAGCGTAAGCGTGCCCGGCACCCAGAGCCGACGCCAGATGTGCGGCTCTATGCCGTCCAGTCTCACCAGGAGTTCGTAGATGCGTGCGGGTTCTTTGCTGCTGGCAGCGGTCTTGCGGATGTTCATGCGCACAGGCTACCAGCCCGACGTTGATCTGTTCAAGTTGCGGCATGCCAACGATGTGGGAGCAACTCGGCGATGCGACTGGCCGGCTGAAATAAATCCTTCCCCCTCCCGGAACGCCACACTCAACCGAATCCACCATTGCAAAACCACGCACTCTCCGCGAAAGCCTCGAAGGTGACCGTCCGCCATCCGTTAACGCGCACCGCGCTGGCGCTCTGGCGACGCTCCTCCATCTCGGCACAGACCATCGCGGCGCCGCCAGCAGCGTGGATGGTCTGGAGTTGACGGCGGATGTTGAGTAGTTCATCAGCCGCTTCGGCGGCATAGAGCTTTGCCAGCCCCAGGGTACGGAAATGCAGACCAACCCGTGCAGCGAGGACCGCGCCCCAGCGCGCCGGAGCATCGATGAAGAAGCGAAGCGCGGCCGGATCCTCCTCGACCACCTCGGCGTACAGCCAGCGATCGCCGGTAATATCGTCGAAGTAGGGATGCAGAGTCTCTTCGCTTGCAGTAGTCGGTAGGCTAGCCAGCTTTGCCTTGTTGCACTCGCCGCAGGCTGGCACCAGATTGAGGGGCGCGACGGCGAGCGCCGGATAGTGAGCCTTGGGCAGATGGTGATCGAGCGTCGACACCGTTCGGTGGCCGCAGAGCGGGCATTTTCCTTGTGGTGCTGACGTGAAGAGCGTGTCGTAGGCATCCCTGCCCGGCGCGCCTTTCTTTGCCATCCTATTCGTGTAAACGGCTTCCATTTCGGCTTTGGTGACCACGCCGCCAACCATGGCTTGTCGCATGATCTGGTGAAGACGGTTGTGCGCAGCGGCGTCATCGAACTCTTCGGACGCATCCACGATATCATCAGTCACGCCAACCATCCGCTGCTTCAGATCTGGATTCCGGATGCGGCTGATGCAAGCCGCAAATAGGTCCTCTGCGTCGAGGAGCGGACGATCAAGCTTGATCATTCGTCGCCCCCTCGCTGGCCGCGATTGGCAATGAGCGCCCTGACAAGGGCACGTGCCTCTCCGCCTAGCTCGCTGTCGAATTTCCCCAGCACCGCGCGGAAATCGTCGTCGTCTGCAACCGCGGCTCGAAGCAATTGATGAAATCCGGCGTCCGTGACTTCAAGCCCGAAAACCTCCCGTGTGAGAACACCGACGTTTTCACCAAATGTCTCGCCTTCGGGCCTCTCCGCCTCTACGCTACGGCCGCTGCGCCGTATCTTCCAGGCGCAACTCCGAGGGACCTCCTGGAGCACAACCGGCGAGTGAGTGGCGATGATGGCCACACCGTTGCGATTGACCAGAAGGTCCGAGAGCGCGCGGACGAATGCCGACAGCAACGGCGGATGAAGATGCGCCTCTGGCTCGTCCAGCAACACGAGCGTCCGTTCCTCCACAGTTTCAACGAGCTTCGTGATCGTCAACAGCACGATCTTGTGGCCTGAACTGAGTCCAGCAAAAAGCTTCTTGGCCTTGGCTTTGAGTTCGTCGTCCTCGAGCCCCTCTTCTGCCAAGCTTGCGACATCCGCAGTGCGAAAAATCGGATCCGCTTCAAGTGTCTCCAGCGCCCGACGCCATCGCACAAGACGCGCGCCGTTACTGCAAAGGAGGACGCTACGACCGAACTCACTGGACAAACTCTCCGGCGATTTCGGAGCGAAGGGTTTGCCGTCCTGGGTGGTACCCGACCGTTTGAGCCCGATATAGGCACACGGCATTCCTTTGGACTTGTCGCGCCGGTTCGGCAGCGGTTCGAATGGATCAAAAGCGCTGAAGGTGACAGAAACGAGATTGGCAAACAGGCCATCGTCCTCGTTATCTTCGCTCACCACGGTGAAAGATCCGACCTCGGCTGCATCAGCGCGCTTGTCTACCAGAGAACGAGACATATGGTTCAGCAAATGGGTCTTTCCCACACCGTTTCGACCGATCAGGACGTGGATGTTGGTCGGCGGCATGGATTCAGGCTCTACCACGAAGGACAACGTCACCGGCTTGGCCTTCGACCTTCCAGCTTTCGGAATCGTGTAGGTGAACTCGTAGCGAGAAAGGCGTGCGCCACCTCGTGCAAGTCGTGAGTACTGTGTCTCGACCGTCTTTTTGGGGACCGATCTCAGCAATGAAATGCGCGTGACTTTTTCGTCAAGCGCCCGGCCAAAACGCTCTTGATCAATCGCCACGTCGCGCAGGCCGCGCAGAATCCGATCTCGAAGCTCAGGCTCCAACTCGTTGAGTTTTTCGTAGTAGCTGTCGTCCTGTCCCAACGAAAAGAACTCCTCGCCAAGCTCATCGAACTCATCGGGGATAGCCGGGCGCCGCTGCCCCTCTTGCATCCCAAATTGACCGATCTTCACTCCGTACGCACGAAACTTATTGCCACGCGCGTCGTAGACGATCAGCGAGTACATCGTGTTGTAGATGAACCAGTCGTCCCAGTTATCGATCAGCAGGAACGCCCGGGAGCGGGCATCTTTTGGCACACCTCTGTCATCAGGCAGTACGGTAAAAAGCAGTGGCATGCGTCGTCCTCCTTGTTCAGCAATGGCATTCGCGTACCCCGCGTCGGCGGGCATTCTGTTTTGTTTCCGGCAGAATACCCGGCTTCCGAGATGGGTTTGTCCTCACGGAGGAAGAGCGCTGACGTCGAGATGCCCGCCTTCAACATTGCTCAACACTGGAACAGGCCGTCCTCGCACTCGCCGGACGTCGACCACCGCTGCGCACGCGGTCTCGCTGAGCAGGGCTGACGCTTCCTCGTCTGCCAGCCCAGGATCGCGTGGCACGACTCATCGCGCTCCCTCCTTCCAATCAACCGTTGCGCGCCAGTAGAAATACTCCCTGTCCAACAGGTAGGCGACATGGGCGGCGCTGCGTTGGCGCCGGACCTCCGGCATCCGGCGCGTGACGAACCAATACACCACCACGAACAGCATGAGCGCAGGCACCGCCAACCATCCCAGGACGATGGCGAACGCGCAGGCTGCCACCGCGATGATCAAAGCGTCGTTCCTGCTCGGCCACCACGGACGGTCGTCGTGAAACGTGTTGCAGCCCTCGCCCGTGGTGTGATCGACGAGAGCCAGCACACGGTTGGGTCGAGCGCGTTCGACCACGACGCTCAGCGCGTTGCCGATCCTGATCGGGTTGGCGGGCAGGTCCATGCCAAGGCTCAGCACGCCGCCCTCTTCCTGCCGCAGTTGCAGCCGATGGCTGCCGCCGCCCGCCGGATCGTCCGCCTTCACGATGTCCTCCACCGACCCATGGACCACCCGATACCGTTCCTCAAGCATGAGACGCCTCCTTTCCTTGAACGCCCTGCTCCGTGATCGGCGCGCCGAACACATCCGCCGTGCCCGGGGCATCGAGTGGAGATTGAGCGATATCCGTAGGGCCGACAACCGCCTGCACGGGTAACGAAGGCGGCGCGACGCCCCCACCGGCCGAGACCAGTTGGCCGATCACCCCCTCATGCGCCAGAAGACGCAGCCGGTTGATCCGCTTCGTCCCCTTCTTGAACCGGATCAGATCATCGTAGAGCCGAGGATCGTCTTCCCGGTCCAGCTCGAACAGCAAGCGGATCGATTCGGGTTGAAGTGTCTTGTCCATCACGCACCTCCCTGCACGGCGGAAGGCGACGTGCCGAAGAGCTTCGGCGCATGGTTCATTCCGGCAATCTGAAAGCCTCGGACATTCGCATGCAGCGGATCCTTCACCTCCAGAACCCGGTGCTTCGGAAACGCCTCCTTCACCGCCTTCTTAAAAAGATATGCACCGCCGCCGACCAGAATGATGTTCTGGAAGCTGTAGCTCGCCTCCACCCACCGCATCATCGACGCCACGGCCTGCTGCGCGATCGAATGCGCCATCGGCATCGCCTTCGAGATGTCGTAAGGCTTCTGGTAGATCACCGGGTTCTTTCGGGTGCGCAGCGCCCAATCGATCGCGTCGATATCGCTGTAGGGCGTGCCGATGTCCAGGCTGATCTCCGCGGCGATGGCCTGGAGCATGTCGGACACGCCGCGATTGACCGAATGGCTCTTGTTCTGCACCAGGCGCATGCCGCGCGCCACCAGCCAATCGAAGGTCCGCGAACCGGGATCGATGATCAGGCTCTGCTCGCGTTCGATGGTCGCCATCTTCTGGTGCTGGACCGCGAAATCGACCAGGGCGCCCTGCGGCTGGGCGATGGCCAGCGCCTTGCGCACGGTGACGGTCTTGCCGCCACCGATATCGTGTGTGCCGGTCACCGCCTTCTCGAGCGCGCTCTTCTTCGTCGTGAGCGCCGCCACCGGCAGACCCACCACGAGCAGGTCGATCGCCGGCACCTTCATCATCGCCAAGGCGCCCCGCAAGAGCGCCATGTATTCGGGCGTCTCGGTGTAGCGGTCGTGCATCTGCGTGGCCCTGAAAGTGTCGGCGGCCAGTTCGACCTCGGGGCCGACCTCGTAGAACAGGCCGTTGATGGGAATGGCGGCCGTCTTGCGCCGCTCGAACCCCGGTTGAACCGAAGGCTCGCGCATGCTCGGATAGGCGATCGAGGGAAAGTTTGCGCAGCGGATCTCGGCGCCCGCGACGCTGCTGATGTATTTGGTGTTGCCGAAGCCGACATCCACCGCTCTGACGACGTAATCCATGAGGTACTCCTGCAAGGGTTGGCGAGCGGCCAGCATCGACTCGGTGATGCGGCCGATCCACACGGAATTCGCTTGGGAATGCCTCGTTCTCGCAATCAGCCCGGATGAGGTCGCAATACAGCCGAGCCGAGTCGCGGTGAAAGTCGAGCACCCGAATCGATGTGCCCAAGCGCGTTCCGTGTCGCACCACGGTCTCACCGGATCACGATGGGTCAAGACCCCGGTTTCAGAACCGGAAGCTGAAATGGGCGCCGCCGGGCACCGAAACCTCGACGGTGGAGACCAGAGGCCGGAAAAACGCCTGTCAAGCCCTTGCGCAGCCTCGCTGCGGTTCCCTTTTGAAAAATAAGCTGGTTTCACACTTCAATTTCAAGCACCACCCGCAACCCCCGCCGTTTTGGTCTTTTCGGGGTGGACCGCCGTTGACTGCACCGTGACCTGGGTGTCAACTACAGACTCCCGAGGCCTCCTGGCCTGCTCCATCGCGGAGCAAAAGGCGTTGCGGTCGTTACCCGCCTCTTCAAATACTTGACCTCGGAGTCAGGTCGGCACGGTCCTTTGAGTCCCTGCCCGAAGTCGTTCAACCCGTAGAGCAGCGCAAGGCATTGCTGGCAGTCTTTTGCCAGACGTTCCCCGAGAACGAGTCCTGCGTTCGAGCAGTCAAGCGGTGCGGCACCCGATGCCGCGCCCCTGTTCCCGCCATCCCTTCGAGCCGCGCACCTCGCGCAGCACACGGCTGTGCTGGCCCCCCCGTTGGGCTCCCCGTGTGAAACCCGCTCGTACGCCTGTACTGCCCTGGACTTTCGGTCAGGGGCGGAACCCATGCAGGTGGATGGCGCTACGTATCGAGAACTGATCCCTCAGTGGCGCGCAAGGCCAGACCTTCGCGCCGATGTTGTCCCTGCCCTGGAGGCGGGATGGCATCGCCAAGCCCCGACAACGCAGAAATGCGCAGACGGGATGGATCAACGTTTCATTTTTAAGACTGACCGAGCCGGTAGGCGTACATCCAGTGCGCTACCGGCAAACCCTGGGTAGGCATGGCGTGTTCGTGGCCGCACGCCTTGCCGAAGCACCTGACCACGCATCGCGGGCGCACCGGAATCCACGCCCGCGATGAATCGATGGATTCCCCCCCATTCTTGCCGTGCGCCGCCGGGACGGCGCACGGTGCCATTGCCGGAGAGAAGTCATGTCCCATTTCACTGCCCGTCACACCCCCCGCCGCGTCCAGGGCGCCATCGGCGCGTGGCGCGATGCCCATCATCACCAGCCGCCGCGCCGCCAGGACCAGCCCGCGCTGACACCCGCCGAAATCCTCGAACGCCACAAACCCGGCCACGCCGACCCGCTGCGCGTGCTGGAGTTGCTGATCGACCAATTCAACGCCCAGCACACGTCGCTGCAAAAGACCGTGTCGCACAAGACCCGCCAGGAGCGGGCCGACTTCCTGCGCCGGTTTTTCCGCGACCTGCGCAGGAAAGCCGGTTTCAAGACGGTGCCCGATCCACGCAACCTTGGGGATCGCCACATCCAGGCCATGGTCGCGGTCTGGCAAAAGGAGCGGCTGGCCCCGGCGACGATCCAGACCTACCTGAGCTTTCTGCGCGGACTGGCGCTGTGGCTCAACAAGCCGGGATTCATCCGCAAGCCCGCCCACTACGGCCTGTTACCGGCGGAATACGAGCGCCATGTGTATGCGCAGCTCGACAAGAGCTGGACCGCTGCGGGGATCGACATCGATACGCTGATCGAGCGCGTCTGCGCGTATGACCGCTACGTTGGTGCATCGCTGCGGCTGATCCGGGCGATGGGTCTGCGGCGCAAGGAGTCGGTGATGTTCCAGCCGCATCAATGCGTGGTGCCGTTCGAGGCCACGGGCCTGCCGCCCGAGCAGCGCAAAGCCGATCACTACGTGCGAATCCAGAAAGGTGCCAAAGGCGGGCGGCAGCGCTTCGTGCCGCTGGATTCGCCGCAGCGCAAGGCGGCATTGGTGTTCGCCCAGGCGGTGGCCAATAGCGAGAATGCGCATCTGGGCAATCCGCTCCACAGTCTGAAACACAACCTGCGGCGTTTCGACTATGTGATGGCGCGGTTTCGCATCACGGCGGCGGGCCTGGGCGCGACGGCGCACGGCCTGCGTCACGAAGCCATGATCGATCACTACATGAGCGAGTCGGGGGGCAAGGCACCGCCCGTGCGTGGCGGGGGCGATCCTGCGCCCGATGTGGATGCGGCGGCGCGCCTCTCGGCTGCCAGGCTCGCCGGGCACAACAGAACCAGGGCATCTGGGGCTTATTTAGGTCAGCCTGTTGTCATGCGCGGTCAGCCGCAGAAGAAGCCACCCGAAGCGGAGCCTGACGGCTCAAGCTCAGCATAATTTCCGAGCGGCGCCAGGGCACAACCAAAGTGCCAAGGTTGCTGCCGTGTCGGGCACATCAAGAAAAGACAACAAGGCTTCTCGCAAACAGGGGCTGCGAGAAGCCTTGGTGAAGGGGGTCGCGGTATTTCTCTAGAACCGTTCTCGCTTGAAGCGGCGCAGCGCGGCGGGTTTCGGGAAGGTCAGACGGTTCTGACCTCGTTGAGCAGATCGGGGTGACGATCCAGCAGTTTCAACAGTTTGACCAAGGCCAGCGGCGGCTTGGTCTTGCCGTTCTCGTAGCGTGAGAAGGCATTGACGCCGCCGCCGAAGAGTTCGGCGGCTTCGCGCTGGTCAAGATCGAGCTTTTTGCGCACGCTGGTGATGAAGCCCGGATCAACGATGGCCGCATTCACCTGTTTGGAGAAGGCGCGCATCTCGCGCATGACGCGGTTCGACTCCGCCGCGTCCAGGATCGATTCGGCGCAGGCCGGGCAGAAGTCGCCCGTCACGGCCGCGATGACGGTAGTCTCGCCCTTGTAGGTGTAGGGCAGGTCGCGGGTGTCGTGGATCAGTTGCGCCGCGCCGCAAACAGGGCATTTCATGTTCATAGCTCCTTGAAGGACACGATCAGCACGTCATCGATGACCGTCAGCTTCAGGTACACGTCACCCGCCTGCGTGCTGGGGCGGTACACGTCCTGCCAGATCGTGTGATCGGCATGCGTGGTCATGCTCTTGTGGAAATCCGCCGGCGTCAGCGCCATCACCACGTCCAGCATTCCGGAGAACGCAAGCCCCAGCTCGTTTGCTCCGGCTCGCGCCGCGTGCGTGGTGCGCACCTTGCCAGCGTCGACCAAGGTTTTAACCACGGTCAGCTTGCAGTGCGGGGTTCCTTTCTCCATGGAAGAACATTAACCTAGTTGGTTTATTTTGGCAAGTTGGTTAGAGGCGGAATTTTCATTCGATTCCGAGCAGAACCAGAACATTCCACGCTTTCATGCGGCCACTTCCTCGGGTATCTCATCCGGCTGGATTCGATCTTCCTCGCCCTGATACCCGAAGCGCGCCCAGGTCTTCGGATCAACCTCGATCGGCCCGGCCCGCTTGCTGTCCAGATTGACGACGACACCATGCTGGTCCAGCCGCCCCTTCGAGAACAGTTCGTAGAGCAGTTGCGCCGCGAAGCGCACCGCCACGTCGTTGATGAACAGCCCCTGCGAGGCGAGCGACATGCGCACCGAGCACGAAGGCCGGTTGTCGTCCTGAACGGTGGCGTCCAGCAGTTCGGGGAACAGTTCGGTCACGCACGGCAGGCGCGGGTTGGCCTTGGCTGTCCCCTTGCCCATCCCTGCCCTCGGCCCCTCACCCAATACGATCTGGGCACTGGCCTCGGTGTTGCCCAGGTCCAGCCAGTAGCGATAGCGCCCTTCGCCGTCGAACACCGCCTCATGCAGCGCGCGCCGCGCCGAGCGGCTGTCCACGCAACTGACCAGCAAGTCCGCGCTCGGCGGCGCGTAGCGGCTCGGCTGGAAGGCCTCGTAGCGCGTGGGGTGCGCAATCCAGTCCAGGCCGTAGAACTGGTTGAGGCGGTGGATCGTCACGATGGCCTTGTGCAGCCCGATGTCGGCGCGGCTGTAGAGTTGCCGACCCACGTTGGCCTCGCTCACCCGGTCGGCG
This sequence comes from Azoarcus sp., assembly GCA_031546845.1. GTDB lineage: Bacteria > Pseudomonadota > Gammaproteobacteria > Burkholderiales > Rhodocyclaceae > Azoarcus. The sequence goes on from JAVBJT010000023.1 coordinate 114,954, forward strand.
TCAAACGCCGTGACGTGCAGCCCGTGGGGATGGCCGAGCGCGCGCATCGCAATGTCCAGCCGCGCGAGACACGCCGCCATCTGCGCGCCATTGCCCCCGACGCCGACCAGATGGATGCTCACGCGCCGGTCGAGCAGTACGGGATCGATCAGATGTTCCACGGCCTGAACCTCCTTTCTTGATAGAAGTTCAGTATCCGGCGCAGCAGGCCGGGTTCAATGTCTGGCTCAGGAACGGATTCAGGAGCCGCCTCTGCGTCGGCCTGCCACGGATGAGGCAGAGCACGGAACCTGCCGTTCACCACCAGCCGGAACTCGGCCTGTGGCCTGGGGTGATGCAGGCAGCCGAACACCCCGGCGATCTTGATGCCCTGGTCGTCACCGTCGTCCGTAGGCGACCAGAACGGTTTTCCGTGGCCGTGGGTGTGCAGGTCCACCGCCAGCGTCTCGTCGTCATTCATATCCGGCACCCGGTAGTCGATCCGCGCGGGGGACACGGCGATGGCTTCGCACAGCGCGAGCCGCAGGCTGCGGCTGCGCCGCGCGTAGATCAGCGCGCCGGCCACCTCATTCGGTAAGCCACGGCGACCGGCTTCGATGAATGCCTCGATCAGCCGGATCGGCAGCACGCCGAAGCTGAAGACCAGCCGCTCCTGCACTTCGCCATAAGGCAGCGGGATCGGCAGCGCGGGAGAAAGCCGCTGGATGCAATCCAGCCAGTCGAGTTTGACTTGCACGAACACGCCATTGGCGGCGAGGAGGATGCGCTGGCCGTTGTCCATGTCGGGCAACTCGCCGAAGCGCGGCGCGGCGATGACCGGGCATGCCGCCTGCAATGCGATGTCGCGTACGTCCATCACGCGCCCTCCTTCAAGCCCAACAAGCCACCTAGTGACGTCTTCGTATCCACCAGCACGCGCTCGGGAAAGCGCTGGTATCGGCCATTGAGCATGTCGCGCCAGAAGACGTAGGCTCCGCCGCGATAACGCGCGAGCTTTCCAGCGACATTCGGGTGAGTGAAGTACGAGCGCAGGAAGGCGTCGTTCCACGCGGCGATCTTCTCCACCGTGGTGCCCTCGGGCACGGGCGTATTGCCCTGACAAATGTTTCCTTGCGCATCGACGTTGAAGTACGGCGCTTGATAGAGCGGCGTGGCCGGGGTCGGACGCCCTGCCCCCTTGACCGCCCACACCCGCCAGACCCGGCTGGATGCCGCGAACACCAGCCCCGAATGCGGCACGGTTTCGCCGCGCTCCTGCCCGCCGAACGCCTGCGCATGCTCGTCATCGACACGAAAGGCGATGTGGCGGTGGGCTGGCGGCACCCACCAGACGATCAGGTCGCCGTCCATGTACAGCACCGTCTCGGGCAGGAAGCCGCCGTGGGCGGCACGTTTCAAGAGCGCACGGGCCAGATCCATCGCCGCGCGCGGCGTCATCGCCTGCCCCGCGCCGATGACGGGCTCGCCGTCCACTTCCTCGATGTCATGAACGGTGGCCAGCGCGCTGCCCTGCTGGCCGTCGTAGATCAGCACCGCCCGGCGCAGTTGCACGGTGCCGGTGGTGGGCGCCTGAATGAAGAACTCGGCTTGGTTCATGGTCGTGACCTCCATCACCAGTCTCCCGCCGAGAGGCGATGGATCAAGGCGTCGATCCGCCGGATCGCCTCGAAGCGGCGGGCCATCGCACGCTGCCATGCGGCGAAGGCGCCAGGGTCGTCCAGCGCAACACGAATCTCGCCCATCTTGTCGCTGTATTCGCCTTGATAGGCGAGGTTGAGCAGATCGTCGTAAATGCGGGTCGTCACGTCCCCCTCGGTCCAGGACAGCACCGCGCCGAAACCGATGAACTCGCCATCGTCGTCCGGGCGGAAGCGGTCATCGAGGTCCAGGCCGGCCAGCGCCAGCGCATCCTCGGCCACGGCCTTGGCGTTCGGATCGCTCAGGCGCTTGATCGCCCGGCGCAGAAAGCGGGCGCACTGCGGCAGTTCCAACCCGCGTGGCCAGCGCCACGCCCATGTTGGATAGGCTTGTTCCAAGGTCGCCTTGCTGATCATTTCCGCGCGCATCGCCTCGCGGGCTTCTTCATCCTCGCCGCACTCCATGTCCAGCGCGGCTTCTTCGTCCTCCTCCCCGCACCAGTAGAGAAAGGACGCCACATCACAGGCAATGTCAGGCGTGAAGAGCGGATAGACCCGGGCACTCTGGCGGCGCAGCACGTGCAGGACCACCGGGCCGAGGCCTGGCATCTGCTGGCTCAGTGCGGTCAGCCCGTCCCCTACCGGCCATTCCTGCCCTTCGTGCTCGCCCCACGATGCTTGCACGGCGTCGAAGCTCGACCTGGGGTGGTCGGTGTAGAGGCTGTAGTCGTCGCCGTCGCTGGACAGCATGTGCAAAGCAAAGCGCGGATCAAGGCAATGCAGCGGGCCAATCTGGCGCTTGATCCAGTTGTCGATGGCCTTCTGGCACGCATCGAGCGAATCCGACCATGTGGGCGGGATGTCGGCCTCGTCGAAGGCCTCGGCCTCGATCAAAAAGCGCGACACGGCGGCATTGACCGCCAGGAGCCGCCCTGGCGCGATGCTTCTCGGCACCTGCGCGCCGATGCGCGGCAGCGCCAAGGCCATCATGGCAGCGGCGCCAGCATGTCGCTGGACGGAAGGATGCGGGGGGTGTGGCTTTCATGTGCATCGCGCAGGGTCCGAAGCACGAAGGCACCCCAGGCACCGGCGCACTCCTGCGTTCCGCGCCGGGTGAGCGCCTGGGCAAGTTGGCCGGCGGCGTCCTTGCGCCCTTCGGACTCGACCGCGACAGCGGCCTTGAGGGCGGCAAGGCGCTCGCCTTCGTTGCCTGCGCTCCCCTTGGTGCCTACCGCCTTGCGGAAGGTGTATTCCTGCGCGCCGTTCGCCACCTCCCCCGCTTCGATTTCGGCGCTGATGAGTTCGGGGTATTGGGCGCTGTAGAGGTCGCGCACCTCGCGCGGCGTCATGCCCGGCACATCGGGCAACTGCACGCCGTTGTAGCGGAAGACCCGCCGGATTTCGTTGATCGCAATGGTCATGTGATGCTCCTGTCGTCTGATGCCTCCCACCGGGAGGCCCTTGCGATCAGTCTCTCGCCACCCGGCACGTTTTCAAGACCTCAGCCGAACAGGTCCATGGAATCGCTGCCCGTGGGTGTGGCAGTTGGCCGCGCCGCGCCGCCTGTGGCCTCGTCACCATCGCCGTCCTCGTCTTCGGGGTCGCTGGCCGCACTGCCTGGAACCTTCACCGGGGCCTTCGACGCGGGTGTCGCGGGAGCGGGCTTGGCCGCTTTCGTCATCGCATCGCCCGCCTTTTTGGCCGATGCCGTCTTGGCCGCTTGCAGGACTTCCTGGGTGGCCTCGGCCTGCTCGGCAAGGCTCTGCCGAACCTCCCGGTAGCCTTTCAGCACGTCCACGAACTCGGCATCGAATTCGGCGGGCGTGGCCGTGAGGCTCAAGGCCTGGGTCAGCGCCGTCTCATCCATGTCCTTCCTGGGCTTCGGGATCACGTTGATCGTCATCCGCCCGGTTTTCTCGTCGGCGCTGAGCACCATCGTCAGGGTGGCGCTCGTCGCCAGTGCATACAGTTCCTCGAACATCGTCATGTCACGCTCCTTCAAAAGAAAAATGCCTTCGAGACCATGCTACGAAGGCATTTGAGGTTTTCCAGTGGGTGCGCGGATCAGGCGGCAAGCGATTCCTCTTCGGCGGCTTCGTCCGATCCGGCGCTGTCCTCGTCCGTTTGCCCGATGGGCTGCGCGGAGTCAGTCTTGCGCGGGTAGCGCATGACGGCGGGCACCGTGCCGTCGTAGGCGAAACCCGGCACGGCCAGCAGTGACTTGATGAAATCGCCCTTCTTCCTGGCCCGCGCGAGTTTGAAGACCATGCCCATCTTCGCCCTCAAGCCGACCTCGCCGGCCAGCGCTTCCAGTTCGCTCATCGTGAAAAGCTCCAGAAACTCCGCGCTCCATTTGAAGTGGCGGGCCTCGTCAACCTCCAGGTAGTTCAACAGGGCTTCCAGGTCACGCATCCCGACCCCGAATGCCGCCGAAGCGGTCACGGCCAGCATCAGCTTGTCCAGGTGTTCTGCGGTGATGGCGTCGGCTTCAAGCAGAACGTTTGCAAGATCAGATCGTCCGGCCACGCTCGCTCCCGCGATCCGCTTTGCCGCTTCCCCGAATTCGAAGTCACGGACATCGCCGGCATGGCCCGAGCCGGCCAGCGCAATCATCACGCGGCGGTTGCGTTCGGGTTGCGCCATCAGTTCCTTCGCGGCCCACTTGCGCCATTGCGCGAGGCGGAAATCCTTCACCCGCTGCGGGGTCTGGTTCGCCGGTTTGGGTGTGGGCTTGCGCTGTGTGGTCTTGCCAGTATTCGGCTTCGTTTTCGTCTCGGATCTCTCGTCATCTTCGCGTTGCGCCTTGCGCCATGCCGCTACTTTTTGACTGTTGCAGGCCGCGTCGAAACACAGCGAATCCGTCACGTCGCCGTGGCTTCCAGGCAGCGCAGAGACGGCGCAGCCGAACGATGTGCAGCCCTTGCACGCCCCGTACTGCTGCGCGCCGACGCCAAGCGCCCCGTCCTCAGCCACCGGCAGCGCAGAAAAACCATCGGACGCCTTGACGATCCGCACGACGGGATACCGGTCGCGCAGCCCTGCGGCTTTTGCTTCCACCGCCTGCAGGGTCAGTTCGTCGTAGTGCGTTGGATGCTGACAGAAACCCTCGCCCAGGCTCTCGTCGAACAGGCCGCACTGGCGCGCCGAGTTGTGCGTGCATGCGGCGCATTGCGCCGTGTCGAAGATGGCATCCGCCAATCGGCGCGCAAAACGCCCGAGCTGCTCCTTGAGCACGCCCACCGGCACCTTGTGCGCGAGCACACCGGCGAGCACGCTGTCCTGCTTGTCGGGTGGGATGCCGGCCAGCAGTTCGGCGTGGCCGAGTTGAATCTCGCGGTGCGTGAGCGCCTTGAGCACGGCGGGCGTGCAGGTCAGCAGCGCCAGCCGCCGCGCCAGCATTTCGGGCTTCCAGCCCAGGGATGCCGCCGCCTCGTCCTTGTCGCCCTTGTGGCGCATCAGCATGCGCTTGGCCGCATGCGCTTCTTCCGCGTGCGACATGGCGGCGCGGTGATGGTTTTCGATGACGGCGAAGACTTCGGCCATTTCGTCGTTCAGTGCTTCGATCACCACGGGCATGTCGTAGCCGTCGCCGAACTCGTCCTTGGCGGCACGCCAGCGGCGCTCGCCGGCCACGATCTCGTACAGGTCTGAGCCTGGAACGGGGCGCACGATGATGGGCTGGATGACGCGGCCCGCTGCGCTCAGGCCCGCCCGCAGGTCAGCCATGTCGGCTGGATCGAAGTATTCGCGGGGGTTCTTGCCCTGCACGATGCGGTGCAGCGGCAAGGTGGGATGGGTGGCAGGCGTTTCCATGAAGGACTCCTTTGGAGGGATGCCTTCATGCTCTCGTGGAAGATTCGGCCTTCAAGGAGATGCCTCGGCCGTTCAGGATCCATTGCGCCAGCAGGCTGTCCAGTGTCATCATCAGATTCCCGCCGCCAGGGTGTTCGCACAGGCTCTCGCGTCACCGCCATGTATCGGGAGCCCTCCTACAATTCCGAGGGCATTTCGCAGGCGCGCGTCTGCGTTTTCCAATCAACAACGACTGCTCAATCACCATGGCAACTGCAAAGAAAACCACCCAACCCGCCGCCGCACCCAAGGCCGCGCCCGCCGTCAAACCCATCAAGGACGCGCTGACCAAGACAGCGATGACCGCCCTCGTGGCTGAACAGTCGGGCGTCGATGTCAAAGCCGTGAAGGCGGTGCTGTCCGCGCTGGAGGCGGTCATCCTGGGGTCCGTGCACAAGAAGGGCGCAGGCGCATTCACCCTCCCCGGCCTGCTCAAGATCGACGTGCAGAAGGTGCCTGCAAAACCCAAGCGCAAGGGCATCAACCCGTTCACGAAAGAGGAACAGGTTTTTGCCGCCAAACCGGCCACGGTGCGCATCAAGGCGCGTGCACTGAAGAAACTGAAGGACGCCGCACTGTAAGCGCGGGCCTGCGCCATGCCCGCGTGGCTCAACAGATCATGCGGGCGCCGTCCCGATCCCCGGGCAATCGCTCGGAGCGATAACGTCCCACGGATCACTGCAATTTTCACCGGCACCCGCAGGGGTAACGGCACCTCGAGGCATTCGCTCAAGGCGCAGTCACACCGCTGCGGCCTCGGCTTTCAGTGTGCGATCCAGCTTGCGATGAATGAGTGACACCAGCGCCAGGATGTCCAGTGCATCCTGCTCGGACATGGGCCAATTGGTTTTTGGCACGTGAGCAAGCGGGTTTCGCACAGCGCCGAAGAGGCCTACCAGCAGGTGGGCGAAACCCTTCTGTTCGCTCTTTTCGGATTCGTTGGCGAGTGAACCGAGAACCAGAATCGGGTTCTGCGTTGAGAACGCGCGGCTCACCAGTTCCGCGCCATCCATCGTGAGGCCCGACATCAAGCGGATGCGCTCGGCAACGCCTTTGGTGGACTCAAAGACAGCATGGAAGTAATTCTCGTCCAACAGTTCGGCGCGGCAGTAACTGAGCACCTCGGCATGGACATTGCGGCTTTCCAACGCAGCCTTCAGCCGACCAGCCCGGGCGCGCGCTGCATCCAGCGTGGTGGCTTTGTCGACATACCCCACCTTGCCATCATCACGGACGCAAAAGCCCGAGAATGCAAGCACCACGTTCAATTCGTCGCGCCGCCACCGGAACGTGCCAGGGTCACGCGCATAGTTGACCGGGTTCATCGCGCGATTGATCAGCATGATCAGATGATTACCGATCTGGTGCTGGTTCTGTGCTTGCGCCAGCGCGTTGAACAGTCGTTTCCACTTGGTGATGCCAGGAGACACGTCGGCGATCTCGATCTCCTGCAGCAATCGCTCGATCTGGGGGCCTGTCAGGCCCCGCTCGGTATCCGCAAGGATCCGGCAAGCAGCCTCCAAGTGTTGGGCGTTGAAGGGTTCAATACGATCCATGGGGATGGGGTCGGCAAGCCTGTGGTTCAGGCGTGCGACACGACAGACTCGGCGGGCGCAACGGACAAGCGCATACCGACCGCATGCAGCACGGCCAACAAGGTTTTTAGCGTCGGATTGCCCGTCGGCGACAGTGCCCGGTAGAGCGCTTCGCGGGTAATGCCTGCTTCCTGGGCGACCGTCGCCAGTCCGCCATAAGCCTCAGCCACGTCGCGCAGAGCGAGCAGGCCGACAGCGCGATGCTCCGGGTTGTCCAGTTCTTCCAGCGCGGATTTCAGGTACTCCACCGCAAAGCCTCGATCGGTACGCAGTTCTGCAATGGTGGCCTCGCCATGGGAGATCGAGGCGGCATGTTTGCGATTGCTCATGTATTTCTCCGTTTCCAGTCCAGCCAGTAGTCCTTGGCCCGCTTGATGTCCGCATCCTGTGAGCGTTTGTCGCCGCCACACAGCAAGATGACCAGCGCCGTGCCGTGCCGGCCGATGTACACGCGATAGCCGGGGCCGATGTCTTCGCGCAGTTCCAAGACACCCTCGCCGACCGGCTTGATGTCACCAAAGATGCCCAAGGACACCCGCCGGAAGCGGATTTCCAGCTTCGCCCGAACCCGCGCATCCCGTAGATCGGCCAACCAGTCGGTCAGCGGCACCGCGCCATCTGCACGTTGGTATCGCAGGACTTCAATCATGGTTTGCCTTTCATTGTAACTTATAAATCACACACATCAAGAGGGGCGCCTCCATGCCGCAAGCTCACTCGCGTAACGGTCGCGCGCATGCAACCGGGCGGGTGCGCGTTTGCCGTCCTTGCGATGCCGAAACGGCTTGTCGGTGGCGACCGGACTCTTTGGCTCCGGTGTCCTCGGATGTCAAATTTGATCATTGGGTTGGACTTTGACCAGGGGCGATAGCGCACATCAAACCTGTCACCTCCAGCCGCAATCGCCTGAACCGGCGGCAAATGCGCTCGGCGGCGGGTGGGAACGCCTTGAACTGGCAGGCATATCGACGGATTCTGGACAGGCTTTCCTCGCCCCATCGGGGCACCCTGGCCTCGCAGCCAGCGCCGCAGTCGATACCTGCCTACGTCCAGGCACGCCCAGCGTGCCCGGCTCATTCCCCTCGGGAACACCGTTCCCCCGGGAACCGGTGTTCCCGCCACTTCACGGAGAACACCATGCCAACACCCTGCAACACCGGCGCCGATACGGAAAGCAACCGGGAGCGCAACGACATCGGCCTCACGCCCTACCCGCACCTGCCGCTATGGGCGAAAGTCGCCATCGAGCGGCTGGACGCCGCAAGCGAATTGCGCACGCAGCGGCAACTCGACGAATTCCTGGATGCCTACGCGAAGACGTACGGCGCGAGCGTCGACGAGGACACGCGCGCATCGGCCCGGCACATCTGCCGCCACCGTTTCGCCGGCACGTACACCGAGCCGGACACGCCCGAGGAGATTCCGTCCGGCACGCTGCGTCTGGTCAAGCTCGCACGTGAGGGCGCACTGAGCGCCGGAGACCGGGTGGCGACGCGGCGGCTTGGGGAATGCGAGGTCACGCGCATCCACACGCCGTATTCCATCGAGGTCCACGCCACGGCCAGCGGCCAGCACTATCTGCTCAGTGGCCTCTATTTCGGAGCCGACGCGCGCGTCATCTCGACGCCGGCGACGGTCCGCGAAAGCGATCGGGGTTCCTGATGAGCTAACGCGCAGGCCGCACACAGCTTTTCAAGCTTCTCCCCTCTGCGGACACGCCTTGTCCGCGGGACTTGGCTCCGCAGCTTTCCTTCTGAAGGAGTCACCATATGGCAGATACCTACTACGACGCTACCGGCGTCCTGACGCTCGACCGGGTCACCCCTGTCATCACCGCATTGTTCGGCGCATTTGCCCTCGACGAGAGTTATCCCGGAAATGGGCGCGTCTATATCGCCAAGCTCTCCGGGCGCAACGATCCACAGTGGGACGGCATCCGCGACGCGCTGGCGGAACTGGCCGCCCACCTTGGCCTGTCCGCTCTCGCAGAAAGCAGCCCCGATATCAAAGTTCTGCTGAAGCAATTGGCCGGGCATTTCCATGCCGGCAACGAGACGGTGCTCAACGAGTTGATCGACAGCGGCCACTTCGAAGACGAGGCCGATCTTCAGGTGCTGTTCGAGATCGCGGCCTGCCTGGACGACGGCCACGGACTGCGCGCGATCGAGATCGAAGGATGCTGGCGCTGCAGCAGACCCGTGCTGTTCGAATTCGGCGGCGACGGCCTTTTCGTGTCCCGGGAAATCACGTTACACGGCTCATCTTCTCAAGCGCTGGAACTGGGCCAGGCGTTGTATGACGCACTGGCAACCGGTCACTTGGACGAAGCCACCCGTGTGCTCGCAACGCATGCCGCCGGCGCCCTGATCGGCATCCATGACGGCGCTATCCGCGAAGCGCTCAGACGAAGACTGGCGCGGCGCCTATTGGAGGACGACGTACCCACGCTGCTCACCTGAGCGGCATTTTTTGGAGCCGGTCCTGCGGGATCGGCTCCTTCTTTTTTAAGGCGGCCGCCTGATGACGCGAGAACTCACCCTTCGGGCGTGGCTACCCGAACCACACGATTCCGGCTGTGGCTGGCCCCGAAATCGGCGCACTCTGCACTGAATTCACGCTCGCGGAAAAAACCTGTCAGCCCTACGGTGACGACTCACCATCCACCGCGCCACACTGCCGTGTTGCCTGCCCTGTTTCGCCGCCGCCGCCGCGCCCAGCTCATCAGCCGCATCGCCAAACTGCACCTGGCCCTGGCACAGACCGACCGCGCGCTGCACCAGGATGAATTGACCGCACTGCTCAACCGGCGGGGATTTCGGCGCGCCTGCGATCTGCACCCGGAACGCCCACCCCGGGTGCTCTCCTGCGTGATGATCGATCTCGACGATTTCAAGTGCATCAACGACACGCACGGCCACCTGGCGGGTGACGTGGTGCTGATGCACTTCGCCATCGCGCTCAGACGCCTGCTGCGCCCCGACGATACGGTCGCCCGATTCGGGGGAGACGAGTTCGCGCTGCTGCTCGCGGGAGCCGAAGGGCAGGACGTCGAACGCATCCTGCTGCGCATTCAGGACGATCTATTTCAAAACCCTTGCGCAATGCTTTCCCAACGCTTGCGGCTCAGGTTCTCGGCCGGTATTGCCGAATGCGGCCCGGAAGAATCTCTGCCGCTGGCGCTGACAAGAGCGGATGCGGCATTGCTCGCGGCCAAGCGTCGCGGCAAGGGCTGCATCGTCCGAGCCTGTGCAGACGACACGCCAACGCGTCCTGGACCGACTCCAGGAGACGCCGCCGCTCAACGCCCCTGAAACCCGCTCAGGACCGGCGGCTTCAAGATCGCGTTCCATGACGGCGTGTTCTTGATCGACAACGGTTCGATCGCGCCGCGTTATCCACAATTCCTGTGGGCAACCCTGGGGGCAACGGCATCGGGCGGTATCGCGACGCCAATGGAGAACGAGCCGGACGAGTCATTCGCTGAAAAATAGGGCGCAGCGCCCCTCACGACGGCAAGCAGGCGACCGCCACCCGCACGAGGCGCCGACGTTCGACCTTTGCGGGTGGTGACCGTCTGAGGCCCGCCGCGCCCGATTGAAGGGCCCTGCAGGCAAGCCCATACTGAAATCGCTTTCTGCGGACATCGTGTCTGCACAGCCTTCGACACCGCCCATCGCGGGCGGCTTGAAGTCCAGCATCGCTGGCGTCGCGGTCGTTACCCGCCTTATCGACACCAGGTCTTCCTGGCCGGCTGGCCGTTTCTGACGGCCCGCCCCGCTATCCGCATCGGTTCGTCCGATCGAGCACCCTGGCAACGCCGCAAGGCATAGCCACCGAGCCGCTTTGTCCTCACGGACGAAGCACCCCGAACGGGAACACTTCCCGTGCGGGGATCGGTGTTCCCTTTTTCCAAAGGAGAACACCATGTTCGCATCGATCGCAACCCGATCTGTCGCACCCCTGTGCGTGCTGCTGGGCGGTTCCGGCCAACGCCGGCCGCCCACCGTGCCGTTGCGGCCCCTGGCCGCGCTGCTGCGTCCCCTGTCGTCTCCTTCGGGAATGGCGGGGGATGCCGATGAACCGCGCCTGTCCGGGAGCTGAGCATGTTTGGCTACCGCAAGCGCATTGCCGCCTTGGTGATCCAACTCGCCAAGGATGACCCTCATCTGGTCAAGGAAGTCATCGCCCGTCTGCGCAAGGCAGGCGATATCAAAGCCGACGATCTGGTCTATCTGGACCGGATCGCCGACCGCTGGATCAGGATTGCTCAGGACAATCTGGCGAAGGGCCCACGGCCTTGAGTCGCGGGGGCGGTAACACGCCCTTGGCCCGAGCCAGTTCCAGGACGATCTTTTCCAGCAGATCGGGCCGTTCATCGCCGAGCGTGCGGGTCCATTCGGCCAGTGCCGCCTCTAGATCGGCCTGTGTTCGCGCGCCGTCGAAATCGATTCCGATCGCTCGGAAATCCTCGATTTCGGCGGCGGTGAACCGTAGTGATTCGCCTGCGCGCAGCATGTTCGTCGCTCTCCTGCAAAGGGGTTGCCGACCAGCATAGCCACGCCGCGCAGCCATGCAACCCCGGGGAGCCTCGAAACGTCTCCCTGCCGGGGACGGGTGCCCCCTGTCTGTCTTCAGGAGAACACCATGTCCCCAGAGAAGCGCCCCCGCCCGAGACGCTCGGGCATCGAAGGTGAGGAAGAAAGGGTCTGGGTCGAGTTCTACCGGCGCGTGCGCAACGATCACGCGCTCGCCACCGAAGTGCTCGCCCAATTGGAACGCGACGTCGAAATGAAGCCGTGCGCTGGCTCATGCACAGGCTGGTCGTCATGCCGTGGCGGATCCTCCGGCGTATCGGAGGCACCAGCCGCGACATTGCGGTCGAAATGCTGCCCGAAGCCGACCGTCCGCCCCGGCCAGCGCCGCGCGCCTCGAGCGCCGCGACCGATCCGATCCCCTCCTCTTCTGGCGTCACCCCGCCAGGCCGCCGCCGCAAGGCGCGGCCCGATGCCCCTGCGAACGCAGAGGCGGCCGCGGAGAAAGCCGATCCGGCTTCCTCCTGAGAAAGCGATGTGCCCACGTGATCTGCGTCTTCGGACGCCGGTCCGTGCGGCCTCGCCCTGCTGCCCCGCGCCCCTTCCCCGCTTATCCGGCCCCGGCCACCGCCGTGGGTTTTTACACCTCGCCGCCGTGACTTCGCATCGCGGCCTTTGCCCATTTTTCGTTCATTCGAAAGGAGTCATTCATGAGTACCGTTGCCGACATCCTGCGTGTCATCGAACAACGCGCCGAACAGGCCATCGTTCACGAACTGCATCAGATGCTCCAGGAGGTGCTGGTCATGCGCACCGCCCTCGTCCTGAACGACCGCGCGCATGCCGACGCCCTGCTGTGGAAAATCGACCGGCTGATCGACGATCAGGCCGTCCGTCCGGCTACGGCAAACGACGCGCCGCCCATGTCACCGCAGTTGTCTCTCGACGAGTTGTTGCCGCTCTCGCCCAGTGATTACGAGGTCCGCTTCTTCGATCGCGGCTACGGCGATCTCGAGGACGTGGCCGTCGTGGAGAGCTTTGCGCTGGCTCTGCAACTCGCGACGGACCGGCACAAGTCCCATCCGGAGGATCGGACCGAAGCCGCTTGGTCCGATAACAGGGGTTCGCTGACCGTGCGTTCGCACCACGGCACGGTGCTGCTTCACATCGAAGCGATCGAGAAGCCGATGCCGGCCGTGCAGCCGCATGTCGCGCGCGCCTGCCAGGCGCTCGAGAACGGCGAGCCGGCTGCAGCGCGGCAGCTCTTCACCGCGCTGCGGCAGGCCGCCTGATCATGAGCACCGTCACGCTCGATACCGGACAGCAGCGCTACGTCCTCGACCACGGCCACGGCTGCTCGTGCTTCGGATTCGCCAACGCACGGGACCACGCGTGCCAGATCGCCGAGCGCCTGAAGCGGCCCGAGCTGGCCTTCGGCGCGCAGGATTTCGGCGCGCTCAGCGGCTACGAAAAATACCTCGCGGCGGTTCAGGCCTGGGGGGCGGCCCCTCAGCGCCGGGAGACGTACTTCGACCCGGGCACCGATCCCAAGGCCGCACGGGTTCTTGAACGTTGCCGCGACGAAGGCGCCAGGGTGCGCCTGATCCTCGGAAATACCGCCACGGGGCAGTCGTGGCTCGATCAGTACGACGTCGTCGGCTGGATCGGCCGCTCGATGGGGCCTCTCAAGGTGCCACTGTTGATCGAATCCGGCGCCGACAGCGGCACGGCCATCCTGACGGCCTGCCTGCTGGCGATCGTCGATTGGGGCAGCGGGAAGTTTCTGTTCCGCCACCCGGCCTTCCATGCGCCGGATCTGCTGATCCGGCGCGGTGATGACGCGGAGCGTCCCTGGGAGGTGCTTCACGACGACAAGACCGTGGCCCGCTTCCAGGACATCGGCAAGGCCGGCGCTTACGTCGCCTTCATGCGCGGCGAGACCGTCGAGCCCCGCATTTTTCAGTAAACCGGTCCCTTTCGGGGACTCGATACGGCGCCCTGCCCCGTGCGGGCAGGGCCCAGGAGAAACACGATGACGCAAACCCATGCGCCGGATGCGCGCCAACGCGACCCGGCCGAACTGCCGTTCGACACCATCAAGGCCCGCGCCCGGCGGACTTTCATCGCCGCGGTGGAAATGGAAGCGGCCTGCCGTCGCGCCCACTGCGACGGCGCCAGTCCGAACTACCGGGCCTTGCTGCCCTTCATCCGCCGGGTGGCCGCCGAGCGCGACACCTTGTGCGATTTCGTGCTGGCGCTCGCACCGCCCAACCGGAACGACTGGCTGGCGCAGCAGGCGCGCCAACTGGCCGAACAAGGGCAAATCCACTGGTCGCAGCAGTTGCTGCAGGTGCGCGAAACGGGGTTGTGCCGGATCGACCGCTGGGACGTCCGCTGCGTTGCCCAGTTGATCCGCCTCTTTCCCGATTGCGTGCCGAAGGCCTGGCGCCATGCCGAGCTCGTCGGCTATGTCGCAGAGCCCAGCGGCGAATGGCTGGTTTCACCAAAACCCGCCAGCCGCCGCATCGACTGAGGCGCAGCCTGACCGCCTTGGTTCCACCGTCCGCCTGACTGGCGAACATCTGATAACCCCGAGGGGCGCACCGCCCCCTCGGGGCCGGTCCGTCCCTCGATTTTTCTTGTCGAGGAAGATGATGACCCTCAATACACCACACCCCGTGTCCGCGCCGGAGCCCTCCTCCGAAGAGTACCGGGATCGCAACAAGGCCCTCCTGCTGGCGGCCCTGAGGACCGCTGGCGCAACCCGGGCCACGGTCGGCTACAGCGGCGGCGGCGACGAAGGCTTTGCCAACGAAGTCACCGCCTTCAACGCCGATGGCGCGCTCATCGACCTGTTGGGCACCGTATCCGTGTTCGCCGAGCGCAGCCGCTTTGTCGACGGCCAGTGGCAGACCTCGGTCGTTCAAAAAGAATATCCGCTGGACGACGCACTGTCGGACTTCGCCATGGAAGCGGTCGACGACCACCACAGAGGATGGGAAAACGGTGACGGCGCAGCGGGAGAAGTCGTATTCGACTGCGTAGCCGGTAGCGTGCGCATCGAGCACAACAGCTACTACACCGAGTCCGACTACACGGAGACCGAGCTATGAAGGCGCATGTTTCACTGGCCTGCTGGCCCGGCCTGCGTCACGAGGACGCCGCGCGGCACCTCGCCGATCCGCCGGTCGAACCCTGCTTCGGCCAGCTATCTACCGAGCAGGTGCAGCTCGTGCCGCAGAGCATGGGCCTTCTCGACGAAGGCCTCGCCGATGCATTGCGCGCCGCCTGCCCGGGCACGCGCTTTCGGCTCCACGCCAATGTGCGCGTGCTGCCACGGCACGTGATGGCGGACTTGTCCGGTTTCGCGCTGCACACCGGGTGGTTCGCCCAGGCGGCGCGCATCAGCCAACGTCTGGGCGCGCCGGCCTATACCGCGCATGCGGGGCGGCGCAGCCAGGCCACGCTGGCCGGGATGCTCGACAACGCCCGGCGCTGCGCGGAGGTGTTCGGCGTCCCGGTGGGCGTCGAGGGGCACTATCCGACACCCGGCGACACCTGGCTCATTTCCAATTGGGAGGAATACCGGACGCTGTTCGAGTCGGGCGTGCCGTATGCGCTGGATCTGTCGCACCTGCACATCGTGGCCGTCCAGAGCGGCCGGCGCGAAGAATCGCTGGTTGCCGAAATGCTGGCCTGCGAACGCTGCCTGGAGGTCCATGTCAGCGCCAACGATGGGCGCGGCGATTGGCACGCGGTCTGCACGGAGCCGCCCTGGTGGCTTCCGCTGCTGCGCCATGTGCATCCGGGGGCCGTGATCTTTTCCGAGGGGAACCACCGGCGTCATCGTCTCGGCCAAGGGAGAGCGGCATGACTGCGAACCTGAATGGAACTACGCCGGCCTACATCCTCAGTGAAGGCGGCACGGTCCTTCTCAACGAAGCCGGACAGGCGGTGAATGCGCAATACCTTGCCCTCAAGTCCCAGTACGACGGGTTGAACCGCAGTTGGTGCGAGGCCCAGTTGGCCGCGCTGTTCGTACGGCACCCCTGGCTCGCTGCGATCACGCTGCGCGTGTCGAAGAGTTGGGAATACGACGACGCGGGGGGCTACTACTTCAGCGGGTGCTGCCGGGTGGAGAACGTCGCCATCGAAGCATCCTGCGAGCCGCTCGAAGCGTATAGGGACGACGGGACGCTGGACCTCGATCTCGCCGCGAGCGGGCTCGAAGTCGAACTCGACCACAAGGCGCCCGATCTGGCGCTTCTCCTGCTTGGTGAAGATGCCTCCGAGGAACGCGAACTGAGCTTCGAGCGTGAAGCGCTCCTGTCCCGGTTCCGCCTGCCTTCGACGGGCGAAGCGCCCGCACCGGCGGAGCATTCCGAGCAGAGCGGCCCACGCTGACGTTCAAGGCGGTCCCGATCCACCCTCACGGTGGGCGGGGCCGCCTTTTTTTCTTTGGGCCACCGCCGTGTGGAGGCGTTCATCGGTCCATCAGGATCGTTCACACAAAACCAGCACGGGCCGCCGCACCCAAACCGCCTCGACGCGCGGCCTTTGCGGATGGCGGTGGGTGATCCGCCGGATACACACCCCTGCGTGAACGAGACAATGTCTCATCACTCGGGCTCCATCGCGGAGCCTTTCCGGCTCAGGCCGGCGTCGCAGGCGTCAACTGCCTCATCGTAGCGGCCACCGAGTTGGCCGCATTCCCTTTCCTGCGGGACACCGATCCCGCAGAAGGCCGGTGTTCCCGCGTTCCCAGGAGAACACCATGAATTACGCTCCCAGGGGCCGCCGGTCCACCGCCCCCCGGACTGCCCTTTCTCGTCAGACGTGCGGCGCCACCCGCGCGGCACTCGCCCATTCCAATGAGGCGAACACCGGAGACTTCGACCCACGGCAGCTCAGCCGGGCACGCCTGATGGTCGAACTGCTTGCACCCGTCCCCGCGATTGGCCCGGGCGAAGCGGGATTTGCTGCCGATGGAGACAGCGGCATTGCCCTGTCACCGGCCTTTGATGCCGCCGTCGCCCACAAGCTCTCGGTCGCGCGTGAGCTGTTGTGTCGAGATCTTCTGACCGACATGCGGGGCCACCCCATCCTGGACAAACCGGACCTGCTGGGTGAGTGGTTGCGGCTGCACTGCGCGGGACTCGACTACGAGGTATTTCTGGTCTTGTACCTCGATGCCCGGCACCGCCTGATCGCGATCGAGCAGCTCTTCCGGGGGACGCTCACGCAGGTCAGCGTTTATCCCCGCGAAGTGCTCAAGGGTGCGCTCAAGCATGGGGCCGCCGAGTTAGCGCTAGCCCACAATCACCCTTTATGTTGAATTCCCGGGGTGTCAACATGGGTCACCGTTACCCCAAACCCCGCCTATTTCCGTATCGACACCACCTTCGACTTGCTCGCCTTGCGCAAGTCGGATAGTTCGTTCTCGCGGCGCTTGAGCAAAATTGAA